>NZ_JBHXMU010000036.1:0-93962 GCF_042720685.1 Kitasatospora sp. NPDC058492 | reverse complement strand
GAACGTGCTGTGGGCGCTCCTGCGCGACAACCGGATCTTCACCTCCGCCCCACCGGTCGCGCAGGCATCTTGACTTCATCATTGAGACTCCAGGAGACCGTCTGGACGAAGCTGTTGGACGAGGCGGGGTTCACGAAGATCAGTGTCGACCGGCTCCCTCCCACCGTGCCGAGTACACGCGCTGCAGACACCCTGCTTGTCCGCGCCTACCGTCAGCCCTGACGACCTTGGGAGAAATCGGCATCGGGGCATGCTGGCCGTTCCGGCTGCCGCATCACTTCACGTCGCCCCGTCGAGCAGCGGCTCGACGGGGCGACGTGAAGTGATGCCGCTACTCAGACCTCCCGGACGCCCGCTCGCCAGACCGCCGCCGTCAGTGGCACGCCCGGGCGGTACGCCAAATGCACGTGCGAGGGCGCGTCCAGCAGCAGCAGGTCAGCCCGGGAGCCGACCGCGACCGTCCCGACGTCGCCGCGCCGCAGCGCGTGCGCGCCGCCTGCCGTGGCCGCCCAGACCGCCTCGTCGGGGGTCATGCCCATCTCGCGCACCGCGACCGCGATGCAGAACGCCATCGAACTGGTGAAGCTGGAGCCCGGGTTGCAGTCGGTGGACAGCGCCACCACCGCGCCCGCGTCCAGCAGCCTGCGCCCGCTCGGGTACTCGGCCCGCGTCGAGAACTCCGCCCCCGGCAGCAGCGTCGCGACCGTCGCCGACCCCGCCAGCGCCGCCACGTCCTCGTCCGTCAGGTGGGTGCAGTGGTCCGCCGAGGCGGCCCCCAGCTCCACCGCGAGCTGCACGCCGGGCCCGTACGTGAGCTGGTTGGCGTGCACGCGCGGTGTGAGGCCCTTCTCGATCCCCGCCGTCAGAACGGCCCGCGCCTGGTCCCCGTCGAAGGCGCCCTGCTCGCAGAACACGTCCACCCAGCGGGCGTGCGGGGCGCAGGCGTCCAGCATCTCGCCGGTGACCAGGTCGACGTACCCGGCCGGGTCGTCGGCGTACTCGGGCGCGACCACGTGCGCGCCCAGGTAGGTGGTCTCCGGGGTGTGCTGCGCGGCGATCCGCAGCGCCCGCGCCTCGTCGGCGACGGTCAGCCCGTAGCCGGACTTGCACTCGATGGTGGTGGTGCCCTGCCGCAGCGCCTCCCGGACGAACCCGGCCAGGTTGGCGTCGAGTTCGGCGTCGCTCGCGGCCCGGGTGGCCGCCACCGTCGTACGGATGCCACCCGCCGAATACGCCTGCCCGGACATCCGGGCGTTGAACTCGGCCGTACGATCCCCCGCGAACACCAGGTGGGCGTGCGAGTCGACGAAGCCGGGCAGCAGCGCCCGGCCCTCGGCGTCGAAGCGCTCGTCCGCCGCCGGGGCCTGGGCTGCCGGGCCGACCCAGGCAACCGTTCCGCCGTCGATCACCACGGCCGCGTCGGTGAGCAGGCCGAGCGGCCCGGTGCCGTGCCCGGGGTCGTTGGTGACCAGGCTGCCGATGCCCGTGATCAAGGTGGTCCTGGTGCTCAAGACAACGCCTTCCGAAGGGAATTGAACAAAGAGGTCAGTGGTCCAGCACGCCGATCGAGTCCCGCAGCGCGCCCGGCACGTCCGCGACGAGCTGGTGCACGCCGTCCCGGACGACCTGCCGGCCGCCGACCACCACGTGCCGCACGTCGGCCGCCGAGGCCGCGAAGACGGCGGTCTCGGCGCCGAGGCGGGGCGGCGGGCCCGCGGTGCGCACCGAGTCCAGGGCGATCACGGTGAAGTCGGCGAGCGCGCCGGCCTCGACCCGCCCCGCCTCCGGCCAGCCGAGCGAGGCGTGCCCGTCCTCGGTGCCGGCCCGCAGCAGGAGGTTGGCCGTCCAGTGCCCGCGGGTGCGGGTGCGCAGCCGCTCGTTCAGCTCCAGGGCGCGGGCCTCCTCGAACGGGTCGATGACGGCGTGGCTATCGCTGCCCAGGGTGACCGGGCAGCCCGCCGAGGCGAGCCGGCGGGCCGGGCCGATGCCGTCCGCGAGGTCCCGCTCGGTGGTGGGGCACATGCAGATGGTGGTGGAGGTGTCGGTGAGGAGCCGGACGTCCTCGTCGGTGAGGTGGGTGGCGTGCACGGCCGAGGTGCGCGGGCCGAGCACGCCGTGGTCGGCGAGCAGCCGGGTCGGGGTGACGCCGTGCGCGGCGAGGCAGGCGTCGTTCTCGGCGGTCTGCTCGGACAGGTGGACGTGCAGCGGCGCCTCGCGCACCGCCGCCCACTGCGCGACGGTGCCCAACTGCTCGGCCGGGACGGCCCGCACCGAGTGGACGGCGGCGCCGATCCGGGCGTGCTCGCGGGGCTTGAGCGCCTCCGCCCGCACCGCCCAGGCCTCGGCGTCGCCGTCGCTGAACCGCTGCTGCGGCCTGGTCGGCTCGGCGCCGAAGCCGGCGGACAGGTAGCAGGTGTCGAGCAGGGTGATCCGGATGCCGGCCCGGGCGGCGGCCTCGATCAGCGCCTCGCCCATCGCGTTGGGGTCGTCGTAGCGGGCGCCGCCGGGGGCGTGGTGCAGGTAGTGGAACTCGCCGACGGCGGTGACCCCGGCCAGCGCCATCTCGGCGTAGACGGCGGTGGCGAGCGCCAGGTAGCGGTCCGGGTCGAGCGCCCCGGCGAACCGGTACATGGTGTCGCGCCAGGTCCAGAAGGTGCCGGAGCCGACCTGGACGTGGCCGCGCAGCGCCCGGTGGAAGGCGTGCGAGTGGGCGTTCGCCTGGCCGGGCAGCAGCAGCCCGTCGAGGCGGACGGCCCCGGGCGGGCAGGGCCCGCTGTCCGGGGTCACCGCGGTGATCCGGCCGCCGGGGCCGGCGGTGATCAGCACGTTCCGCTCGACCACCGGCCCGTTGGGGTGCGGCAGCCAGGCGTACTGCGCCCAGTACGCCACCGACTCGGCCCCCGAGGTCAATGGGCTCAGCGACACGCCAGGTCCTCCAGTACGTCGGCGAGGGCGGCGACCCCGGCCAGGCAGTCGGCCTCCTCGGCGTGCTCGGCCGGGGAGTGCGACACCCCGCTGGGGTTGCGCACGAACAGCATGGCGGTCGGGACGGCCGACGCCAGGATCCCGGCGTCGTGTCCGGCACCGGTGGGCAGCACCGGGGCGTCCAGCAGCTTGGCGAGCCGGTCGCGCAGCGGGCCGTCGAAGTCCACCACCGGGGTGTAGGACTCGCGGGTCAGCTCGACCCGGACGCCGTCGCGCCCGCCGCGCTCGGCGGCGGCCTGCTCGATCTCCTCGACCAGCGCGGTGAGCGTCGCCTCGTCGGCGGCCCGGGAGTCCAGCCAGCCGCGCACCAGCGAGGCGATCGCGTTGGTGCCGTTGGGCTCGACCGCGACCTTGCCGAAGGTGGCCAGCGCGCCCGCCAGCCGGGCCTTCTTGCGGGCCGCGAGCACGGTGTTGGCGTACGTCAGCATCGGGTCGCGGCGGTCCTCGATCCGGGTGGTGCCGGCGTGGTTGGCCTCGCCGTGGAAGTCGAACCGCCAGCGGCCGTGCGGCCAGATCGCGCTGGCCACGCCGACCGGCCGGTCCTCGGCGAGGAGGCGGCCCTGCTCGACGTGGAGTTCGACGAAGGCGCCGATCCGGGCCAGCCGGTCGTCGTCCGCGCCGATCGCGCCCGGGTCGTAGCCGGCCCGCTCCATCGCGTCGGGCAGCCGGACGCCGTCGGCGTCGCGCAGCTCGTACGCGGCCTCGCGGGAGAGCACGCCGGCGGACAGCCGGGAGCCGATGCAGGCCACGCCGAACCGGGCGCCCTCCTCGTCACCGAAGTTGGTGATCGCCAGCGGTCGGGTGAACTCGGCCCCGCGGCCGCGGAGTTCGTCCAGGGCCGCGAAGGAGGAGACCACGCCGAGCGGGCCGTCGAAGGCGCCGCCGTCCGGGACGGAGTCCAGGTGCGAGCCGGTGACGACCGCCCCGCCCGCGTTCGGATCGCCCAGCCAGGCCCACTGGTTGCCGTTGCGGTCCAGCTCGTAGGCGAGGCCGCGGTCACGGGCCTGCTGCTCGAACCAGGCCCGGCACTCGGCGTCGGCGGAGTTCCAGGCGAAGCGGCGGTAGCCGCCGGAGGCGGCGGAGCGGCCCACGGGGAGCAGCTCCGCCCACATCTCTTCGAACGAGGACGTCACAGCTCACCCATCGGGACGCGCACCCCGCGCTCGGCGGCGACCTCGGTGGCCCGGTCGTAGCCGGCGTCCACGTGCCGGATCACGCCCATGCCCGGGTCGTTGGTGAGCACCCGGCGGATCTTCTCGCCGGCCAGCGCGGTGCCGTCGGCGACGGTGACCTGGCCGGCGTGGATCGAGCGGCCGATGCCGACGCCGCCGCCGTGGTGGATGGAGACCCAGGACGCGCCGGAGGCCACGTTGACCATGGCGTTGAGCAGCGGCCAGTCGGCGATCGCGTCCGAGCCGTCCAGCATCGCCTCGGTCTCCCGGTACGGGGAGGCGACCGAGCCGCAGTCGAGGTGGTCGCGGCCGATCACGATCGGGGCGGACAGCTCGCCGGAGGCGACCATGTCGTTGAAGCGCTCGCCGGCCTTGTCGCGCTCGCCGTAGCCGAGCCAGCAGATCCGTGCGGGCAGGCCCTGGAAGTGCACCTTCTCCTGGGCCATCTTGATCCAGCGGTGCAGCGACTCGTTCTCCGGGAAGAGGTCGAGGACGGCCTTGTCGGTCTTGTGGATGTCCTGCGGGTCGCCGGACAGCGCCGCCCAGCGGAACGGGCCCTTGCCCTCGCAGAACAGCGGCCGGATGTACGCGGGGACGAACCCGGGGAAGGCGAACGCACGGTCGTAACCGGCCAGTTGGGCCTCGCCGCGGATCGAGTTTCCGTAGTCGAAGACCTCGGCGCCCGCGTCCTGGAAGCCGACCATCGCCTCGACGTGCCGGGCCATCGACTCGCGGGCCCGCTGGGTGAACTCGGCGGGCTCGGCCGCCGCGTAGTCCGCCATGTCGTCGAAGGCGACGCCCACCGGCAGGTAGGCGAGCGGGTCGTGGGCGCTGGTCTGGTCGGTGACGATGTCGATCGGCGCGTCCATCGCGAGCAGTTGCGGGACCAGCTCGGCGGCGTTGCCCAGCACGCCGATGGACAGCGGCTGCCGCTTGTCGCGGGCGGCGGTGGCCAGCTCCAGCGCGTGCCCGAGGTCCTTGGCCTCGACGTCCAGGTAGCGGTGCTCGATCCGGCGGGCGATCCGCGACGGGTCGCAGTCGATGCAGATCGCCACGCCGCCGTTCATGGTGACGGCCAGCGGCTGGGCGCCGCCCATCCCGCCGAGGCCGGCGGTGAGGGTGATGGTGCCTTCCAGCGTGCCGTTGAACCGCTTGTTGGCGACGGCCGAGAAGGTCTCGTAGGTGCCCTGCAGGATGCCCTGGGTGCCGATGTAGATCCACGAGCCGGCGGTCATCTGCCCGTACATGGTGAGCCCGAGACTCTCCAGCCGGCGGAACTCCTCCCAGTTGGCCCAGTCGCCGACCAGGTTGGAGTTGGCGATCAGCACCCGCGGCGCCCACTCGTGGGTCTGCATGACGCCGACCGGCCGCCCGGACTGGACCAGCATGGTCTCGTCCTGCTTCAGCCCCTCCAGCGTCCGCACCATGGCGTCGAACGAACGCCAGTCCCGCGCCGCCTTGCCCGTCCCGCCGTACACCACCAGCTTCGACGGGTGCTCGGCGACCTCCGGGTCGAGGTTGTTCATCAGCATCCGCAGGGCCGCCTCCTGCTGCCACCCCTGCGCCGTCAGCCCCGTCCCCCGCGCCGCCCTGACCTCACGCGGCCCACTCGCCTGCTGCACCATGTCCTGGCCTCCCTACGGATGGATTCATTCAGATTCAGCTCGGCTGAATATATCCAAACAATCAACTCCCGACCAGACCCCGAACCCATCCGATCAGCGTCCACGCCGGTACGCCCGCCGGCCGTACCCTGAGGCCGGAAACACCAGCCACTCGGGTCAGCAGAGGACGTCATGGCGACCATCCCCGTACTCCCCGGCAAGCTCCGCCACGCAGCAGGGGCGATCGAGCGGAGCACCGGACTGCGGGTCGAGATCATCGGAGGCATCCTGCTGCTGTCTCCGCCCCGCAGGGGCAAGCACGCCGGCACTGTGCGGCGCCTGCGCGAACGGATCGGATCACAACTGCCCGGCCTCGGCGTCTACGAGGCGGCATCCATCGCCCTTCCGGGCGACGAGGACGACTACGCGACACCAGACCTGGTCGTCCTACCCGCGCAATGGGGGAACCAGGACAACCGGCTGGCCCCGCCCAGCGACGTCGTCCTCGCCGCTGACGTGACTCCGCACCCCGGGCGTGTCAGCCATATCGGCACCAAGGCGGACTGGTACGCCGCCGCAGGTGTGGCCGTCCTCCTCGCGGTCGACCCCCGCAAGGGCGTCTGGACGCTCCGCACCCACCCCCGCGACGGCGAGTACCAGGGCGTGCTGCACGGCAAGTACGGCGAGCCCGTCCCGCTGCCCGCGCCGCTGCCCGCCGAGCTGGACACCTCCGCACTGCCGCTGTACGCACCCCGCGCCTGAGTCAGGCCGCGGCGTCGCCGTCCCAGTCGATGCCGATCTCGGCGAGCCAGCGGCGGTCGGCGGCGTCGGGGGTGGGCGGGGTCGGCGGGCGGGGGATGTTCTGGACCGGGCCGAGGCCGTACTTCTCGGCGGCCGCGGCGGCGGCGCGGGCGTCGGGTTCGATGACGCCGACGTGCACGGCGGACTCGTCTCCCGGGTCGAGGACGGTCAGTTCGGGATCGGGCAGGCGCCGCAGGGTGACGCGGCGTCCGCAGGTGGGGCAGGACCATTCGTCGACACCCGAGGCCAGGCGGGCGACGAACTTCATCTCGTGGATCACGCGCATGGGCGGCACCCCCTGCTGTAGGGGATGCCCGGGTTCGTGACGGCTACTCCCCGCCGTGTCTACTCCAAAAACAGGCCACGTGCCGCGGCGGACTGCTCGATGGCCTCCAACCGGGCCTCCGCGCCCGGGAGTTCGTCGCACATGCGCTGCAACAGCACCCGGCCGAGCATCATCGGCGCGCACGCGGTGTCGAAGACCAGCCCGGTGCCGACGGCGGCCGGCAGCATCAGGTCGGAGAGCTTGGCGACCGGCGCGAAGGCGCTGTCGGCGACGGTCAGCACCGTCAGCCCGCACTCGCGGGCCACCGTCAGCGCGTCCATCAGCTCCCGCGGGTAGCGCGGCAGCGCGAAGCAGAGCAGCGCGGTGGCCCCGGCCGCGGCGGCCTGTTCCAGCCGGTCGGCGAGCATGCTGCCGCCCTCGTCGAGGAGACGGATGTCCGGGTGCACCTTGGCGGCGAAGTAGGCGAAGCCGCGCGCCTGCGCGGAGGCGGCCCGCAGGCCGAGCACCGGCAGTGGGCGGGAGGCGGCGAGCAGCCGGGCGGCGCGGGTGATCGGCTCGGGGTCGGCGAGGAGTTCGGCGAGGTGGCGCAGGTGGGCGATCTCGGCGAGCACGGCCTGCTGGTGCTCGTTGCGCACCGCGTCGTCGGGGGTCTCGGGTGCGGCCGGCTCGCCCGCGCCGAGTTCGCGCAGCTGCTTGCGCAGCGCCGGGTAGCCGTCGTAGCCGAGGGCGACCGCGAAGCGGGTGACGGACGGTTGGCTGACGCCGGCGAGTTCGGCGACCTCGACGCTGGAGAGGAACGGCGCCTCGGTGGCGTGCCGGACCAGCGAGTGCGCGATCCGCCGCTGGGTCGGGGTCAGTCGGTGGCCTTCGAACAGCTGGAGCAGCCGGGCGGAGGGGCCGACCGTGCCGGCCTCGTCGGTGGCGGTCATCAGCGGTACCTCCGGATGCGAGCGATTCGGACGACGACTGTGCAGCAGTGCGTCGCGCCTGGCAAAGACGTCTCGTACGGCGGGACGCCGGGCGAGACGGCCCGAGCGGGTGGGGGCTCGGGGTAACCCTGAATTCTCCCTGAACCCGCCCGGATTCCCCCACCGACGGATGGACCGCGCCCCTGGCACGGGCCCAGGCTGTTCCCATGGACACTCGCCAGGACGACCTGCGGCGCGACCTCGACGCCGCCCTGCACGCTCGCAAGGAACTCGGCAAGGAGTACGAGCCGGAGTTGGTCGACTCGTTCCTGAGCCGCCTGGACGCCCGCCTGGACGCCCGGGTCGAGCGCCGGGTGGCCGAGCGGATGGACGACTACGAGCCCGCGCACCGGCGCCGACCGCACCGCCCGGGGCCGGGGCCGGGGCTCGGCCGGCCCGGCAACCGGTTGGCGGTGATCTCGCTGGCCCTCGGCATCCCGCTCACCGCGATCGCGGCCAGCCCGCAGGGCGGCGGTTTCTTCGGCCTGCTGGTCAGTTGGGCGGGCATCGTCGGGGTCAACTTCGCCGCCGCGTTCGGCAACCGCCGGGACCGGGACGAGCCGCGGTCCCGGTCCCGGGACGACTGGGACTGAGCCCCGCCGCCCGCACCGGACCCGACGGCCGTACCGGACCCGACGGCCCGTCACGCCGATCGCACCGAACGCACCGGGTCACACCGGCTCAGGCCAGCGGCCCGGTGACCCGCTCCACCGCCCGCACCAGTTCCCCGGAGGCGACCAGCGCGGCCGCGGCCTCCAGGTCCGGCGAGAGGAAGCGGTCGCGGCCGGCGCCGCCGACCCCCGCCTCCCGGGCGGCGGCCATGGCGGCCGTGGTGGCCGGGGCCGTCCGGCCCGCGCCGTCGGCCTGCTGGCGGATCTCCAGGGCGCGGGCGGCGGCGGTGAGTTCGACGGCGAGGATCCGGCCGAGGTTGTCGACGGACTGGCGCAGCTTGCGGGCGGCGGACCAGCCCATCGACACGTGGTCCTCCTGCATCGCGGAGGACGGGATCGAGTCGACCGAGGCCGGGACGGCGAGCCGCTTGTTCTCGCTGACCAGCGCCGCCTGGGTGTACTGGGCGATCATCAGGCCGGAGTCCACGCCGGGGTCGTCGGCCAGGAAGGCCGGCAGGCCGTGCGAGCGGGCCTTGTCGAGCAGCCGGTCGGTGCGGCGCTCGGAGATGGAGCCCAGGTCGGCGGCGGCGATGGCGAGGAAGTCCAGCACGTACGCGACCGGGGCGCCGTGGAAGTTGCCGTTGGACTCCACCCGGCCGTCCGGCAGCACCACCGGGTTGTCGACCGAGGCGGCCAGCTCGCGGGAGGCGACCAGCTGGGCGTGGGCGAGGGTGTCCCGGCCGGCGCCGGCCACCTGCGGGGCGCAGCGGATCGAGTAGGCGTCCTGGACCCGCGGCGCGTCGTCCTGGTGGTGGCCGGTGAGGCCGGAGTCCTTGAGGACGGCCAGCATGTTGGCGGCGCTCAGGGCCTGGCCCGGGTGGGGGCGGATCGGGGCGTGCAGTTCGGGGGCGAGCACCTTGTCGGTGCCGAGCAGCGCCTCCAGGGTCATCGCGGCGGTGATGTCGGCGGTGGTGTAGAGCCGCTGCAGGTCGGCGATGGCCATCACCAGCATGCCGAGCATGCCGTCGGTGCCGTTGATGAGGGCCAGGCCCTCCTTCTCCAGCAGTTCGACGGGCTCGATGCCGGCGGCGGCGAGCAGTTCGGCGGCGGGCTTCTCCACGCCGTCCGGGCCGGTGGCCACGCCCTCGCCCATCAGGACCAGCGCACAGTGCGACAGCGGCGCGAGGTCGCCGGAGCAGCCGAGCGAGCCGAACTCCCGGACCACCGGGGTGATGCCCGCGTTGAGCAGGGCGGCCATGGTCTGCGCGACCAGCGGGCGCACCCCGGTCCGGCCGGAGGCCAGCGTCTTCATCCGCAGGAAGACGAGTGCCCGGACGACCTCGCGCTCGACGGCCGGTCCCATCCCGGCCGCGTGCGAGCGCACCAGCGACCGCTGGAGCTGCGCGCGCAGTTCGGGGCTGATGTGCCGGACGGCGAGCGCGCCGAATCCGGTCGACACGCCGTAGACGGGGCGCGGTTCGGCCGCGAGGGCGTCGATCCGCGCCCGCGCCGTCGCCATCTCGGCGAGCGCGTCGGGGCCTATCTCGACCCGGGCGTTCCCCCGGGCGACGGCCAGCACGTCCTCGGCGCTGACGTCGGCCTTGCCGACCTGGACCAGCGGAGCGTCGGGGGCCACAGCACTGTGCATATCCATATACACCATCACATCAGGTGAATGAAGATATGACAACAGGTGGTCGCCATCCGAAACGGCCACGATCGTACGCCCGTACCGGCCAGCAGGATTTTCACCCGGGCCGCCCCGTACCGCACGCTGGTGCCCACGGACACGCACGGAGGTGGCAGGGCGATGACGCGGGCGACGGCACGGCGCCGGGTGGTGCGGCTGCGGGGGGACGAGCGCGGGGTGCGGCCGGACTCGCTGGCGGCGGAGGAGCCGCTGGAGATCCGGCTCGGCGGCGAGCCGCTGACCGTCACCATGCGCACCCCCGGGCAGGACTTCGACCTGGTGGCCGGGTTCCTGGTCGGCGAGGGGCTGGTGCACACCGCCGAGGAGCTCGCCGCCCTGCGGTACTGCGCCGGGACGGACGAGTCCGGCGCCAACACCTACAACGTCGTCGACGCCACCCTGCGCGGCGCCGCCCGCGCGCTGCCGCTGTCCGCGCACCGCAACCTGCTCACCACCAGCGCCTGCGGCCTGTGCGGCCGGGACACCGTGGACGCCGTCCGCACCCACGTCCGCCACCCGGTGGGCGAGGACCCGCTCACCGTCCCGCCGTCCCTGCTGTACGGCCTGCCGGACCGACTGCGGGCCGCCCAGCGCACCTTCGAGTCCACCGGCGGCCTGCACGCGGCCGGCCTGTTCGACGCCGCCAGCGGCGACCTGCTCTGCGCCCGCGAGGACGTCGGGCGGCACAACGCGGTGGACAAGGTGGTCGGCTGGGCGCTGCGCGAGGGCAGGCTGCCGCTGACCGGGCACGTCCTGCTGGTCAGCGGCCGGGCCTCGTTCGAGCTGACCCAGAAGGCCGCGCTGGCGGGCGTCCCGCTGCTGGCGGCCGTCTCGGCGCCGTCCTCGCTCGCGGTGGACCTCGCCGAGGAGCTGGGCCTGACCCTGGTCGGCTTCCTGCGCGGGGAGGGCGCGAACGTCTACACCCGGCCGGACCGGATCGCCTCGCCCTCCCCCGCCTCGCCCTCCCCCGCCGCGCCCTCGACAGCGGCGCCCTCCCCCGCCGCGCCGGTCACCCCCTGAGCTCGGCCTCGATCAGGTCCGCCGCCCGGGCGGTGCCGCCCTCGGCCCGGCCGGCGGCGGCCAGCGCCTTCAGCCGCTCGGCCACCGCCGGGTCGCCGACCAGCTCCAGCAGCGCGCCGCGCAGCGCCTGCGGGGTCGCCTGCGCGGTGTCCAGGCGGCGGGCGACGCCGAGCCCCACCAGCGCGTCCGCGTTGGCGAACTGGTCGACGGCCTGCGGCACGGCGATCATCGGCACGCCGTGGTACAGCCCCTCACTGGAGCCGCCCATGCCCGCGTGGGTGACGAAGGCGTCCGCCTGCGCGAGCACCGACAGTTGCGGCACCCACCGGTGCACCTCGACGGTGTCCGGCACCTCGCCCAGGTCGGCCAGGTCGGTGTGCGCGCCGACCTGGAGCACCGTGTGCCAGCCGGGCAGGCCGCCGAAGGCCTGGACGCAGGCCCGGTAGAACGCGGGCTGGTGGGTGAAGGCCGAGCCGAGCGAGACCAGCAGCACCTTCTCCGCGTGCGCCGGCCGGTGCCACCCACCCTGGTGGGCGCGGTCGCCGAAGCACGGCCCGACGAAGGTCACGCGCCGCTCGTCGACCCGGTCCGCGTTGAGCTGCAGGGCGCGCGGGATCAGGGCGACGGACCGCGCCGGGCGACCCTTGAAGGCGTCCACGTCGCGTTCCACCGTCCCGGCCTCGGCCAGCCAGTCGGCGAACCGCCGGTAGTGCTCGGCGCCGCCGGGCCCGTTGCGGATCGCCTCGTACACCTCCGCCATGTCCTGCTCGATGCCCTCCCAGCCGACGTAGGTGGGCGACAGCTGCACCACCGGCACGCCCAGCCGCTCGCCGAGCGCCCGCCCGGCGAAGCCCGCGATGTCGCAGAGCACCAGGTCGGGGCGGTCGTCCGCGAAGGCCTCCAACAGGACGGGGTGCATCGCGAGGGCGTCGTCCAGGAACAGCTCCTGGAGCGCCACCGGGTCCTCCTCCCAGGCGTCCGGGCCGCCGGCGAGCGGCAGCCTCGTCGGGTACGGGACGAAGCGGGCGCCGGTCGACTCGACGGCCCCGGCGAAGGAGGCGTCGTTGACGTAGCTGACCCGGTGGCCCCGGGCGACCAGTTCGGCGATCACGGCGAGGCTGGGGTTGACGTGCCCGTGGGCCGGGATCGAGACCATCAGGATGTGGGCGGGGTGCGCGGAGCGGGTCATGGGGGCCTCCAGGGTCCAGAATGAGACGAGACGATCCGTCTCGCTGGCGCCGCTCCAGCATGGTCCGGGGCCCGACGCCGCGTCAAGACGATACGGTCCGTCTCGCTACTTCGCCTAGAATTTCCGCCATGGCCCACAGAACCGCCCCCGACCCGGCCCGCCGCAGCGAACGCTCCCGCGCCGCCGTCCTCACCGCCGCCGCCGAACTCGTCGCCGACGTCGGCTTCGGCAAGCTCACCATCGAGGCGATCGCCGCCCGGGCCGGCGTCGGCAAGCAGACCATCTACCGCTGGTGGCCCTCCAAGGGCGCCGTCGTCTTCGACGCCTTCCTCGCCGCCAACGAGCACGAGGGCAGCCTCGCCCTCCCCGACACCGGCGACCTCGCCGCCGACCTGCGGGCCGTCCTGCGCCCCGCCGCCGACGAACTCACCGACCCCGCCCTCGACCGCACCTACCGCGCCCTCACCGCCGAACTGCTCAACGACCCGGCCCTGTACGCCGACTACCGCACCCGCCTGCTGGACCCGCTCCTCGACGTCACCCGCGAGCGCCTGCGCAGCGCCCGCGAGGCCGGCCAGCTCGCCCCCGACGCGGACCTCGACCTCGCCCTCGAACTCCTCTACGGCCCGCTCCACTACCGCTGGCTCTACCGCCTCGGCCCGCTCGACCACGCCCACGCCGACCGCCTGGTCGAGGCGGTCCTGCGCGCCCTCGGGCGGGCCTGACCGCACCGGCCGCCCGCCCCGGCCTCACACCACCGGGGGCGAGGCCGCGCCCGCCAGGGCGACGGCCACCAGGGCGCGCATGGCGAAGGCGGCCTGGCCGAGCGGCAGGGTGGCGTCGTCGGCGAAGAGTTCGACGAGCCAGCCGCCGGCCGGGTTCTGGCCGCCGGCGGCGACCATGCCGCGGTAGCCGGAGACGACCAGCATGGCCTCCTCGGCCGGGTCGTTGCCGGCCGCGCCGGCGCGCAGGGCGAAGGCGCCGCCGCGGACGGCGCGGCGGGTCATCGGGTAGTGGCGCAGGTCGAAGACGGCGTCCGGGGCCTCGATCTGGGCCCGCTGGGTCTCGGCGCGGGTGCTGCTGGGGCCCCTGGTCATCCGGTAGACGGCGTGCTGGGCGGTGCGCATGAGGTGGGAGCCGGGCGGGACGTAGGAGACCCACCAGCCGACGGCGTCGAGCAGCCGGGCGGAGGCCTCGGCGACGACGACGAGCTTGCCGAGGGTGTCGGCGGGGTGGACGGCCCGGGCGGCGGCGGCCTGGTCGAGGGCCGCGAGGACGGCGGTGAGCAGCTGGCCCGGGTCGGCACTGTGCGCGGCGCCCCGGAAGCGCCGCCGGTCGCCCGCTCCGGCCCGGCCGGGGCGGGCACCGCGTCCGTCGGCCCGGTGGTGCGGGTCGGCGGCGTCGGCGAGCAGCACGGTGGGGTCGGGCGAGAAGCCGGGGCCGTGGCTGCGCCCGGCGACGACGGGGTGGGCGGCGCGGGCGGCCTTGGCCCGGTACTGGGCGGCGTCGGCGAGCCGGAAGAGCCGGTCGGGGGTGGTGACCGGGCCGATGGAGTCGCCGGTGGAGGCGACGCCGCAGGCGACGCCCTCGCCCTCGGACAGGGCGAGGGCCCGGGCGCAGAGCTCCTCGGCGACGGCGACGACCTCGTCGGCCTTCTGCCCTTCGGCGAGCAGGCAGAACTCGTCGCCGCCGAGGCGGGCGGCGAGGCTGCCGGGGAGTTTGGCCGCGGCGACCGAGAGCTGGTGGGCGAACCGTTCGAGCAGCCGGTCGCCCATTTCGTGGCCGAGCTGGTCGTTGACCCGCTTGAGGCCGTTGACGTCGCAGACGACGAGCGAGACCACGGTGTTGTCCCGGTTGTGCGCCGTCAGGGCGCTCTCCAGCCGGGTGTCGACGGCGCGCCGGTTGGCGAGGCCGGTGAGCGGGTCGGAGAAGGCTAGTTTGCGCAGGTCGGCGAGGCGTTCGGTCTGGGCGAGGCCGGCCGAGATCTGGGCCGCGAGCAGGGTCGCGTAGTCGGCGTCGGCGGCGGCGAACTCGGGCTTGCCGACGCTGCGGGCCAGGTACAGCTCGCCCCAGGCCTGCCCGTGCAGGACGATCGGGGCGACCACGCAGCAGGCGCGGCCGCGCCGGCGCAGCGCCGCGGCGCGTTCCTGGCAGTACGCGCCGGCGGTGGGGTGGGCGTACCCGGCGTGCGGTTCGGCGTTCTCGGCGGTCTGCAGCCAGGCCCGCGGGAGGCGCCCGGTGGTCCAGCGCTCCTCCAGATAGGTGACGATCTCGGGGAAGTCGGCGACGGGGTAGGACTCGTCCTCGGGCAGTTCCTCCTCGCCGGGCGCGAGCTCCCCGTGGTTGACCAGGACCCGGAGCCGGCCGGATTCGCGGTCCCAGACGGAGACGGCCGCCATGGTCGCCCCGAGCGCCTCGGTGGCGCGGGCGGCGGCGGCCCGGACGGCCTCCAGCGGGGTGAGCGCGCCGGCCATGTCCTGGGCCAGCTCGACCACGGACTGCAGCCGTAGGTCGGGCAGTTGGCCGGCCGGCTGCGGGCCGCCGCAGTCGCAGTCGCAGCCGCGGTCCGTCATGATCGCCTCACTGCTCACCGGCTCGCCTCGCTCCCTGTGCTCGGTCCTGCCGGACCCCCGACGGCGGCCGCACCCACCCGGCCGCTTTCACCAAGACTATGGCGGTTTCGTTCGGTTATGCCCCGTTTGCCGGGGCGGACCCGCAACCGGCCGTACGGGTTTCAACCGTTCGGCACCCCAAGCATCGGGACCGGCCCGGGGCCACGTCCTGGAAAAGGCCGGGGAAGGCCGGAAAGGCCCGGGAAAAGCCGGGAAGGGCACAGGAGAAGACCGGAAGGGGCCCGGAAGAGACCGGGAAGGGTCCGGGAGAGGCGTGAGAAGGGCCCGGGAGGGGCAGGGGCGGAGTCCTACTCCGGCTTCAGCCGCCGCGACAGCAGCCACGGCTCGACCAGCCCGAGCCCGCGCACCGGCCGGCGCCACATCGGCTGCAGGTGGAACCGGTGCCCGGCGTCCAGGCCCGGCACCGGCAGGCCCGAGGCGGGCATCCCGGCGGCGGCCGACAGCGCCTCGGCGAGGCCGGGGCCGTCCGCGTCCGGCGGGGCCACGCTGCCGTACTGCTCCAGCGCGGCGGCGAACTCGCCGTCGATCAGCACCGCGTCCTTGGGCGCGATCGAGGTGAGCCGGCTGGCCAGGTTCACGGTGGTGCCGAAGACGTCGCCCATCCGCGAGGTGACCGTGCCGAAGGCCATGCCGACCCGCAGCGCGGGGATGCTCTCGTCCTCGGCGAGGGCCTCGATCAGGCTGAGCGCGATCTCGGCGGCGGTGACCGGGTCCTCGGAGACGTAGAGGATCTCGTCGCCGAGGGTCTTGATGACCCGGCCGCCCTGCCCCGCGATCAGGTCCGAACAGGTGTTCTCGAAGGTCTCGACGAGTTCGCCGAGCTCCTCCTCCTCCAGCCGCCGCGACAGCCGGGTGAAGCCGACCAGGTCGGCGAAGCCCACGGCGAGGCGGCCGCTGGTGATCTCGTTGTCCTCGGCGGCCTGGACCACCCGGCCGGTGACGGCGGCGAGCTGGCGGCGCCAGACGTACACCAGGAACTGCTCCAGCTCCGGCAGCAGCAGCTCGACCAGCGGGTAGGCGACGTCGGCGCGGGTCAGGCCGGGTTCGACGGCCTGGGTGAGGTTCTCCAGGAAGGTGTCCATCTGCCAGCCGGCCAGCCGGGCGGTGGTCTGGCCGGTGGAGCGGGCCACCTGGATCGCCATCGACTCGCTGAGCAGGCCGGACTCGACCAGGCCGGCGAGCCGGCGCAGGGCGATCACGTCGCCGTCGGTGAGGGCCCGGGACTGACCGATGTCGGGGAAGCCCATGGCCCGCCAGAAGCGGGTCGCCAGCTCCATCGGGACGTCTGCGGCCCGCGCGGCCTGGTACGGGGTGTAGCGGCGTGGCGCGTCCAGGATCAGGCGTTCCAGTTCGAGCGCGACCGTGGGGTCGTGGGTCCCCGATGTCGCGCCGCTGCTGCCGTCCTCTGCCACCGGTCCGTCCCCGTGCGGTCGCCGCACTTGCCTCGTGTCCTGCCTGTCCGGGCGCGCCCGCCACCCGGCGGGCAGTGGCGCGCCTCACACCGCTGCCAGGTGGAATGTTCGCACGGAATCGCGTGATCCGGGGCATCAGCCCGGGTCAAGGAGAGGTGAAGAGTGCCGTTCAGCGGGGCTCGGGGCGCACGTGGACGACGTCCCCCGCGCCGACCGCCCGGCGTGCGCCGTCGGGGGTGCGGACCACCAGGCGGCCGTCGCCGTCGATCGCCACCGCCTCGCCGACCAGCTCCCGGTCGCCCGGCAGGTGCACCTTCACCTGGCGGCCGAGCGTGGTGCAGCGGTCCGCGTAGGCGCGGAGCAGCTCGCTGGTGTGCGGGTCGCCGGCGGCGGCCGTCCAGGTGCGGTACAGCCCGGCGAACTCGCGCAGCAGGGCGCGCAGCAGGGTGGACCGGTCGGTGACCTCGGCACCGGCCAGCGCGAGCGAGGCGGCGGTGGGGACGGGCAGCTCGGGCTCGCGCAGCGAGACGTTGATGCCGAGGCCGGCGACCACGGCGCCGCCGCTCAGCTCGGTGAGGATGCCGCCGAGCTTGCGCTCCGCGCCGTCGATCTCCACCTGGAGGTCGTTGGGCCACTTCAGCCCGACCTCGACCCCGGCGACCCGGCTCAGCGTGCTGGCGGTGGCCACCCCGACCAGGATCGGCAGCCAGCCGTAGCGTTCGACCGGCACCTCCTCGGGGCGCAGCAGGACGGACAGGAACAGCCCGGAGCGGGCCGGGGCGCTCCACTGGCGTTCCAGTCGGCCGCGCCCGGCGTTCTGCACCTCGGCGACCAGCACCGCGCCCTGCGGGGCGCCGGCCCGGGCGCGGGCGGCGAGGTCGTTGTTGGTGGAGCCGGTCTCGGCGACGACGTCCACCGAGGTCCAGAGCCCGTCCGGGACCAGCAGGTCGCGGCGCAGCGCGGCCTCGTCCAGCGGCGGGCGGTCCAGGTCGGTCCACGGCGACGGCCCGGCGTGGCCGAAACCGCGCAGTCCACTGCGGCGGGGGGAGTCGGGTGCGGTCATGGTCCAGAACACTAGGGCGTCCCCGGTCGCGTGGGGCGTAGGCCGCCCCATCGTCCCGCAGAACGCGCGTTGACACACTGTGTCGATGGCCATAACGCCAGGACATGACGTCCGGGCCGGTGCGCTGGCTACGCTACCCAACGGTAGTTCGCAGCGCCGCCCTGCCCTCATGCGCGGGCCCCCACTCCGGCCCGCGCGCACTCGAACAGGTCGCGGCCCATGGATCAGGGAGAGCCACCGGATGACCGAGGCGCCGTACGACCCCCACACCACCGCCGGCAAGCTCGCCGACCTGCGGCGCAGGCTCGACGAGGCGGTGCACTCCGGCTCCGCCGCGGCCGTGGAGAAGCAGCACGCCAAGGGCAAGCTGACGGCCCGCGAGCGGGTCGCGGAGCTGCTGGACGAGGGCTCCTTCGTCGAGTTCGACGAGTTCGCCCGGCACCGCTCGACGAACTTCGGGCAGGAGCGGAACCGCCCGTACGGCGACGGCGTGGTGACCGGCTACGGCACCGTGGACGGCCGCCAGGTTGCCGTCTTCGCCCAGGACTTCACCGTGTTCGGCGGCTCCCTGGGCGAGGTGTTCGGCGAGAAGATCGTCAAGGTGATGGACTTCGCGCTGAAGACCGGCTGCCCGGTCATCGGCATCAACGACTCCGGCGGCGCCCGGATCCAGGAGGGCGTGGTCTCGCTCGGCCTGTACGGCGAGATCTTCCGCCGCAACGTGCACGCCTCGGGCGTGATCCCGCAGATCTCGCTGATCATGGGCCCCTGCGCGGGCGGCGCGGTGTACTCCCCCGCGATCACCGACTTCGTGGTGATGGCCGACCGGACCTCGCACATGTTCATCACCGGCCCGGACGTGATCAAGACCGTGACCGGCGAGGACGTCGGCATGGAGGAGCTGGGCGGCGCCCGCACCCACAACAGCAAGTCCGGCAACGCGCACTACCTGGCCACCGACGAGAAGGAGGCCGTCGAGTACGTCAAGAGCCTGCTCTCGTACCTGCCCTCCAACAACCTGTCGGACCCGCCGTCCTACCCCGAGCAGGCGGACCTCACCGTCACCGACGAGGACCTCGAACTCGACACCATCGTGCCGGACTCGGCGAACCAGCCGTACGACATGCGCAAGGTGATCGAGCACATCGTCGACGACGGCGAGTTCCTGGAGACCCAGCCGCTGTACGCGGGCAACATCATCACCGGCTTCGGCCGGGTCGAGGGCCAGTCCGTCGGCATCGTCGGCAACCAGCCGATGGACCTGGCCGGCTGCCTGGACATCAACGCCAGCGAGAAGGCCGCCCGCTTCATCCGGACCTGCGACTCCTTCAACATCCCGGTGCTGACCTTCGTCGATGTGCCCGGCTTCCTGCCCGGCACCGAGCAGGAGTGGGACGGCATCATCCGCCGCGGCGCCAAGCTGATCTACGCCTACGCCGAGGCGACCGTCCCGCTGATCACCGTGATCACCCGCAAGGCCTTCGGCGGCGCGTACGACGTCATGGGCTCCAAGCACCTGGGTGCCGACCTCAACCTGGCCTGGCCGACCGCGCAGATCGCGGTGATGGGCGCGCAGGGCGCGGTCAACATCCTGCACCGGCGGGAGATCGCCGAGGCCGAGGCGGCGGGCGGTGCCGAGCAGAAGCGGGCCGAGCTGATCGCCTCGTACGAGGACACCCTGCTGAACCCGTACCTGGCGGCCGAGCGCGGCTACGTGGACGCGGTGATCCCGCCGAGCGAGACCCGCCGGCACATCGTCCGGGGTCTGCGGGCGCTGCGCGGCAAGCGCGAGGTGCTGCCGCCGAAGAAGCACGGCAACATCCCCCTGTAGGCCCTCGTCGGGAGAGAATGAGCCATGGCACCGATCCACGTGCTGCACGGGCAGCCGACCCCCGAGGAGCTCGCCGCCGTCCTGGCGGTGGTCCAGGCCCGGGCCGCCGCCGCGCAGGCCGCCGCCGAGGCGGCGCGCCGGGCCGGTGCCGGCCCGGCCGCCCCCTGGAACGACCGTTCCCGCCTGTTCCGCCAGGCCGTCCACCCGGGCGTCAACGCCTGGCGGACGTCCGGCTGGGCGAACTGATCCGCCCGGTGCGGAGTGGGGTTTTGGGCCCCCCGCCAAACCCCAGCCCCCCCCCGCCCCGGCGGCGCCCCCCCGGCCCCCCCCCGGGGCCTCCCCCCGGGGCGCACGCCGGCGGGCGCAATACCCCCCCCCGGGGCCGGTGGGTTAGCCCCCCCCGACCAACGCCCCACTCCGCACCCGTTCGGGCCCGTCCGCCCGGATTGCCCGAAAGCTGAGTACGGATACTCAGGCGCCCGGGGCCGGGCGCGGCGCACCCTGGACGTGTGCTCTGGTCAGACCCCCGCGACGAGCCCTCCCCGGAGGCCCGCCGGATGATGGAGCGGCTGCACCGGGCCGGCCGGGTGCTCGCCGCCCTCGCGATGGTGGCCGCCGTCCTCCTCCTGCTGTGACCGGCGCCCACCCGACTGCGGTGACCGCCGCTCACCCGACCGCCGCGACCGTCGTTCACCCGAACGGCGGACACCGGCACCCCCTACCCTGAGGGGCATGACCGACCAGCGCATCCTCGTCCTCGCCTCCGCCTCCCCCGCCCGCCTCGGACTGCTGCGCCAGGCGGGCCTCGACCCGCGCGTGGTGGTCAGCGGCGTCGACGAGGACGCGATCAGCGCCGCCACCCCGGCCGAACTCGCCCTGGTGCTGGCCGAGGCCAAGGCGAAGGCGGTCGCCGCCGCACTGACCGGCGGCGAGCTGGTGATCGGCTGCGACTCCGTCCTGGAGCTGGACGGCCAGGCCCTCGGCAAGCCCGCCGACGGCACCGAGGCGCTCGCCCGCTGGCAGTCGATGCGCGGCCGGGCCGGGGTGCTGCGCACCGGCCACTGCGTGATCGACACCGCGACCGGCCGGCAGTCCTCGGCGACCGCGTCCACCACCGTCCGCTTCGGCACCCCGGACGACGCCGAGATCGCCGCCTACGTGGCCTCCGGCGAGCCCCTGCACGTCGCCGGGGCGTTCACCCTGGACGGGCGCTCGGCGCCGTTCATCGAGGGCATCGACGGCGACCCGGGCAACGTCATCGGCCTCTCGCTGCCGCTGCTGCGCACCCTGCTCGCCGACCTGGACGTCCGGCTGGTCGACCTCTGGGCCTGACGGCCGGGACCGCAGGACGGCGGCGGCCCGCCGCCCGTTCCACCGTCGTTTGAGCCGGCCGCGCGAGAGTGTGTCCGATGCCACCGGGGCACCGGACAACGCCCGGTCACCCGCTGTGGATCCGGCCGGTTCGACCGCACCGGCCGCGACCTGCGGCGTCACCGGACGGGCGGTCGACGGGCCCCGGAAATTCATCACCGTCCGTGTGGGATAGTTCACAACCTGGGGCTACTCGCCGGTACCGCCCAGGAATCCATAAACTCGACCAGGTTCAAGAAGGGAGCCACAGTGCGCAAGGTGCTCATCGCCAACCGCGGGGAAATCGCCGTCCGCGTCGCCCGGGCCTGCTCGGACGCCGGTATCGCCAGCGTCGCCGTCTACGCCGAGCCGGACCGGGATGCGCTGCACGTCCGCGCGGCCGACGAGGCTTACGCGCTGGGTGGAGACACCCCCGGCACCAGTTACCTGGACATCGCCAAGGTCCTGAAGGCCGCAGCGGACTCCGGGGCCGACGCCGTCCACCCCGGCTACGGGTTCCTGTCGGAGAACGCCGACTTCGCCCAGGCCGTCCTCGACGCGGGCCTGACCTGGATCGGCCCGCCCCCGCAGGCCATCCGCGACCTCGGTGACAAGGTCACCGCCCGGCACGTGGCGCAGCGCGCCGGCGCGCCGCTGGTCGCCGGTACCCCGGACCCGGTCTCGGGTGCCGACGAGGTGGTCGTGTTCGCCCGGGAGCACGGCCTTCCGGTCGCCATCAAGGCGGCCTTCGGCGGCGGCGGCCGCGGCCTCAAGGTCGCCCGCACGCTGGAGGAGATCCCGGAGCTGTACGAGTCCGCGGTGCGCGAGGCCGTCGCCGCCTTCGGCCGCGGCGAGTGTTTCGTCGAGCGCTACCTGGACAACCCGCGGCACGTGGAGACCCAGTGCCTCGCGGACAAGCACGGCAACGTGGTGGTCGTCTCCACCCGTGACTGCTCGCTGCAGCGCCGGCATCAGAAGCTGGTCGAGGAGGCGCCCGCGCCGTTCCTGACCGCCGAGCAGAACGCCGAGCTGTACCGGGCGTCCAAGGCCATCCTGAAGGAGGCCGGCTACGAGGGCGCCGGAACCTGCGAGTTCCTGGTGGCGCTGGACGGCACGATCTCCTTCCTGGAGGTCAACACCCGGCTGCAGGTCGAGCACCCGGTCACCGAGGAGGTCACCGGACTCGACCTGGTCCGCGAGATGTTCCGGATCGCCGACGGCGAGGAACTGGGCTACGGCGACCCCGAGGTGCGCGGCCACTCGTTCGAGTTCCGCATCAACGGCGAGGACCCGGGCCGGGGCTTCCTGCCCGCGCCCGGCACCGTGACGCTGTTCGCGCCGCCGTCCGGCCCGGGCGTCCGGCTGGACTCCGGCGTGGAGACCGGCTCGGTCATCGGCCCGGCCTGGGACTCCCTGCTGGCCAAGCTGATCGTCTCCGGCCGGGACCGCAAGCAGGCCCTGGAGCGGGCCCGCCGCGCGCTGAACGAGTTCAAGGTGGAGGGCATGGCCACCGCCATCCCGTTCCACCAGGCGGTCGTCACCGACCCGGCGTTCGCGCCCGAGGTGCACGGCGGCGAGGGCCCGTTCACGATCTACACCCGGTGGATCGAGACCGAGTTCGACAACACCATCCCGCCGTTCGCGGGCGCGGCCGGCGACGGCGAGGAGGCCGAGGGCCGCGAGACCGTCGTGGTCGAGGTCGGCGGCAAGCGGATCGAGGTCTCGCTGCCGTCCTCGCTGGGCGTCTCGGCGGCCCCGGCGGCCGGTGCGGCGGGTGCCGCGAAGGCCAAGCGCCGGGTGGGCGCCAAGAAGGCCGGTTCGGCCGTCAGTGGTGACACCCTGGCCTCGCCGATGCAGGGCACCATCGTCAAGGTCGCCGTCGAGGAGGGCCGGGTCGTCGCCGAGGGCGAGCTGATCGTGGTCCTGGAGGCGATGAAGATGGAGCAGCCGCTGAACGCGCACAAGGCGGGCACCGTCGTCGGCCTCAAGGCCGAGGTGGGCGCGAGCGTCAGCAGCGGCGCCGCGCTGTGCGAGATCAAGGACTGACGCGCTCCCTGGAGCACCGGCCGGCCCGTACCCCCTCCGGGGGTGCGGGCCGGCCGCGTTCGCGCGGCGGTACGGGCCCTCAGCGCCCGCGCGGGAGGCCCAGCTCGGCCAGCCTGGCCGGCAGGCCGCCCGGACCGCCCGGACCGCCGTGCGCGCCCGGCCGGCGCTGGCCGGGCAGCGGGGCGCCGCCGGGGGGCGGGGCGGGGCGGCGCGCCAGCGGGCCGGGCTGGGTCTGGTGGACGGGCCCGCTGCCGGTGCCGTGCACCGGGGCGTCCCCGGTGGGGGCGGCGCCGAGCGGCGCCAGGTCGATCTGCACCCCGCAGTCGGCGATCGCGTCGAGTTGCCGGGCGGTGCCGTCGTCGGCGGTCGCCTGCTCGTCCGTGACCAGCCGGGTGATGTTCTCGGTGGGCACGGTCTGGAACATGGAGTCCGCGCCGAGCTTGGTGTGGTCGGCGAGGACGATGACCTCGTTGGCCGACTGCACCAGCGCCCGGTCCACGCTCGCGGACAGCATGTTGGCGGTGGACAGGCCCCGCTCGGCGGTCAGCCCGCTGCCGGAGATGAAGGCCTTGGAGACCCTCAGCCCGTGCAGGGACTGCTCGGCACCGCTGCCGACCAGCGCGTAGTTGGAACCTCGCAGGGTGCCGCCGGTCATCACCACCTCCACCCGGTTGGCGTGCGCCAGCGCCTGGGCGACCAGCAGCGAGTTGGTGACCACGGTGAGACCGGGCACCCTGGCCAGCCTGCGGGCCAGCTCCTGGGTGGTGGTGCCGGCGCCGACCACCACCGCGTCCCCCTCCTCCACCAGGCCGGCGGCGAGGTCGGCGATGGCGCTCTTCTCCGCCGCGGAGAGGTGGGTCTTCTGCGGGTAGCCGGGTTCGCGGCTGAAGCCGCCGGGGAGCACCGCGCCGCCGTGCCGGCGGTCGAGGAGCCCTTCTGCCTCCAGTGCCCGTACGTCGCGGCGCACGGTCACTTCGGAGGTCTGGACGACGCGGGCCAACTCCCGGAGCGAGACCGCTCCGTTGGCGCGCACCATTTCGAGGATCAACTGGCGACGTTCTGCTGCAAACACAGAACCGACGGTAACCTGCGTGACCGTCTGCTTTCAGGCGTTTGCAGCTAGTAGCTGGAATTGCTCACGCAAGAGCGGCGCGTGACCGTACAATACGCGCCGTCAGCAGCCCGGGGCTGCGCCCGCCGTCCGGGTGACGATCGCTCCTGCGCAAAAGGCGGCCGCCGATCGGCAGCCGCCCTCAACTGTGCGCCGGAGGCTCAGGATTCGCCCTCGACCCGCTTGCGGATGTGCAGCTGCCGGGCGGCCTCGGCGGTCGAGCCGGAGACCGACGGGTAGACGGTGAAGGCGCTGGCCACCTGTTCGACGGTCAGATTGGCGTCCACCGCGAGCGCGATCGGGTGGATGAGCTCGCTGGCCCGCGGGGCGACGACCACGCCGCCCACCACGATGCCGGTGCCCGGGCGGCAGAACAGCTTCACGAAGCCGTCCCGGATGCCCTGCATCTTCGCCCGCGGGTTGCCGCGCAGCGGCAGCTTGACCACGACCGCGTCCATCTTGCCGCACTCCACATCGGCCGCGGTGTAGCCGACGGTGGCGATCTCCGGGTCGGTGAAGACGTTGGAGGCGACGGTCTTCAGGTTCAGCGGCTGCACCGCGTCGCCGAGCGCGTGGTACATCGCGATCCGGCCCTGCATGGCCGCCACCGAGGCGAGCATGAAGACGCCGGTGCAGTCGCCGGCCGCGTAGACGCCCGGGGCGCTGGTGCGGGAGACCCGGTCGACCTGGATCTGGCCCCAGTCGTTGAGCTTGACCCCGGCCTCCTCCAGGCCCATCTGCGCGGTGTTGGGGATCGAGCCGACCGCCATCAGGCAGTGCGTGCCCTCGATCACCTTGCCGTCGGCGAGGGCCACCTCGACCCGGTCGCCGATCCGCTTGACGCTCTCGGCGCGCGAGCGGCCCATCACGTTCATGCCGCGGCGGCGGAAGACGTCCTCCAGCACCTCGGCGGCGTCCGGGTCCTCGCCCGGCAGCACCCGGTCACGGCTGGAGACCAGGGTGACCTTGGAGCCGAGCGCCTGATAGGCACCCGCGAACTCCGCGCCGGTCACACCGGAGCCGACCACGATCAGCTCGCGGGGCAGCTCCTCCAGGTCGTACACCTGGGTCCAGGTGAGGATCCGCTCGCCGTCCGGCTGGGCGTCCGGCAGCTCGCGGGGGTGGGCGCCGGTGGCGATCAGCACCGCGTCGGCGCGCAGCGACTGGACGGTGCCGTCCGGCGCGTCCACCAGCACCTCGCGGGAGCCGTCCACCGCCTGCCCGCCGCCGCCGAGCCGGCCGCGGCCGCGCAGCACGGTGACCCCGGCCCGGGTGACCGACTGGGTGATGTCGTGGGACTGCGCGATCGCCAGCCGCTTCACACGCCGGTTGACCTTGCCCAGGTCCACGCCGATGACCTTGGCCGCGTCCGCGGCCTCGTCCTGCGCGACGGTGATGCCCAGCTCCTCGTACGAGCTGTCGAAGGTGGTCATCACCTCCGCGGTCGCGATCAGGGTCTTCGACGGCACGCAGTCGGTGAGCACCGCCGATCCGCCCAGACCGTCGCGGTCGACGACGGTCACCTCCGCGCCGAGCTGCGCGGCCACCAGCGCAGCCTCGTAGCCGCCGGGTCCGCCACCGATGATCACGATCCGAGTCACGTGCACCATTGTCCCGCACGCCGGGAACGCCGCCACGCCGGGGTCCGGGCTTCTGTGCGATCGCCCAGTCGCCGCGGACCGTCCATCCACCGGGCTAGTCTTCCCCCCATGCCCCTTTACGCCGCGTATGCCACCAACCTCGATGCACGGCAGATGACCCGCCGCGCCCCGCACTCACCACTGCGCGGCACCGGGTGGCTGGACGGCTGGCGGCTCACCTTCGGCGGTGAACAGCTCGGCTGGGAGGGCTCGTTGGCCACCGTCGTCGAGGACGGGAAGGACCAGGTCTTCGTCTCGCTGTACGACGTCGCGCCGATGGACGAGGAGGGCCTGGACCGCTGGGAGGGCGTCCAGCTCGGCATCTACCGCAAGATCAAACTGCGCGCGCAGACCCTGGACGGCGACACCCCGGTCTGGACGTACGTGCTCAACGACTACGAGGGCGGCCTGCCCGCGGCCCGCTACCTCGGCCTGGTCGCCGACGCCGCGGAGAGCGCCGGCGCCCCGCACGACTACGTGATGGACCTGCGCCGCCGCCCCTGCTAGCCCTGGCCCACTAGCCCTGGCTCGCGGCCCAGCCGCGGGCCGTCTGCGCCAGCACCCCGGCCACCGCCGCGCGGCGGGCCGGCTCGGTGCGCAGCCCGTTGCCCAGCTCGACGTGCAGCCACGGCACGCCGAGCCCGGCCGCGAACCGGCCCTCGACGTTGGTGGTGCCCCCGAGCTGCCCGCACTTCTCCCGCCAGGCCCGGCAGGCCGCGTACCCGGCCTTCCCCAGCCCGGTGGCGGTCAGCTCGGCGGCCGGGCCCGGCCGGCCGGCGCCGCTGGAGACCACCGCGTCCTGCCCGGGCAGGCTGCCCTCGTCGAAGCCGTGCACCTGGATGCCGGGCAGGCCGCGCCCGGTGAGCGCCTCGACCACCGCCGCGAAGACCGTGTCGGCGCGGTGCGCGACGTCCGAGGCGCCGTCCGCCCCGGCCCGGCGGTGCGCCCCGGCGAGCACCAGCACCCCGCCCGGCGCGGCCCGGAAGAGGTCCACCCCGAGCGCCTCGGTACGGGCGTCCGAGACCGGGTGGGGCACCTGCACGGACCAGCCCGTCCGGGCCGAGAGGTCCAGGTAGACCCGGCCCCAGCCGCGGCCCTCGGCGTCCGTGCCGTCGGCGATCTCCGCCACCCGGCGGCCGGTCGCCGCCTCGGTGAACTCGGTGAGCCGGTAGCCGACCCGCGCCAGCGAGCGCCCGGCCTGCTCGGCCTGCCCGTCCAGCGCGCCGAGCACGCCGTCGGCGATCGCCCGGCGCTGCCCGGCGTCCGGCGCGGTGTACGGGCCGCCCGGGGTGAACCCGGCGGTGTACCCGTCGACCAGGGCCGCCAGGTCCACCGGGGCGGGCCCGGTCGGTCCGCTCCGGCCCGCCGGGGCGCCCGCCGCAGCGCCCGCCGCCGACGGCCGCTCGTCGGAGCCGCGCACGGCCAGCGTCAGCACCGCCGCGAGCGCCGCCAGCACCAGCAGCACCGCCGCCGACAGCAGCAACGGGCGTCGCGAACCCCGAGTCTCCATGGCCGTCGAACCTACCGTGCCGCCCGCCGCGGACCACCGGGGGCCGCCCGGGGCCGCGCACCACGCCCGGTTCGCGGAAAGAGATCCCTAAGCGGCATCCGATCGACACCGGAACGTGACAACTTTTCGAAATCTCCTTCGTACGCTGTTCCGGCTTGACCAACTCTTGATCAGTGCTTGACCGACGAGAAGGCCGGCGGACCTCCCGGGGACAGGTGCGCCGAGCCCCGAGAAGAACGAGGCCCCGTGAGCACGGCACCCAACCCGCCGCGACAGCACCGCTATCGCCGCCGGGCCGACATGCCGCTGCTGGGAGGCATCCGCCCGCCCATCGCGCTGCTGCTGGTGCTGCTGCTCGCCGTCGCCACCATCACCGCGCTCGCCGTCGGCGGGCTGCGCGTCGACGACACCCCGCAGGCCGTCCGGGAGTCCCACCAGTACGCCGCCGAGGACACCGCGGCCTCGCTGCGCGCCGGGCTGCACGAGAGCGCCACCGACCTGCGCCGGGCCGCCGCCCGCTACGACGCCGCGCCCGCCGAGCCGGCCGCGGTGCTGTCCGCGCTCGGCCAGGCGTACCACAAGTGGCGCGGCACGGCGGTGGTCCGCCCCGACACCGGCAGGCTGCTCGCCGCCCGCGGCGAGACCGTGCCGCTGGCCGGCCTCGACCTCAGCCGGGTCACCGACACCGCGCCCGCGCCCGTCCTGGTGCCCTCCGCCGCCGGCACCCGGCTGCTCACCTTCGCCCTGGTCGCCACCAAGGCCGACGGCCGCGCCCTGCTGGTCGCCTCCGACAACCTGCGGCTGCCCGGCATCGCGACCCGCAAGGAACAGACCATCCAGGTCCTCGACGCCGCCGGCGCCGTCCTGGACAGCACCGGCGCCGAACTCGGCGCCGAGGCCGACCGCGCCGTGGTCACCGGCGCCCGGGAGCGCGCCGCCCGCGAGCGCCCGGCCCCCGGCGGGACGGCCGCCGGCAGCCTGGCCGGCAGCCCGGACGCCAAGGGCGTGCGCCGGGTCGCCGGCTACGCCGCCGTCGGCGCCGCGGGCGGGCACGACCCGGCCGCCCCGCTCGGCCTGACCGTGGTCTCCACCAGCACCGTCGACGGCAAGCCCGGCAGCCTGCGCCACCCCGCGCTCGGTCTGGCCGCCGCCGGCGCGCTGCTCGCCCTGGCCCTGCTGCTCGCGTGGTACCTGAGCCGCAGCCTGCAGCGGCCGCTGCTGCGGCTGTTCCTGGAGTCCCGCCGGCTCACCCGCGGCGAACGGCTCGACCTGCCGGTCCGCGGCCCGAAGCGGAGGGAGGCCGGCCGGATCGCCCGCGCCCTGGAGGAGCTGCGGCTGCAACTCCTCGACCCGGCCCGCCCGCCGGCCCCCGCCGCGCCGAAGCGCCGCCCCGGCACCGCGCTGCCGCTGGCGCTGTGCGCCGTCCTGGTGCTCGGCTGGTCCGGCCCGCTGCTGTTCCTGGGCGGCAACGACCCGACCGTACGGGTCCCCACCCAGGTGGTGGCGGGCCAGCGCGACCGCACCGACACCGCCGCCGACCGGATCCGCCAGGCGCTCAACGAGGGCTACGCGGACCTGCGTTCGCTCGCCCCCGAACTCGCCGGCGCCTCCGTCGGCAAGGCCGACGCCCTGCTGCGCGCCACCCTCGCCGAGCACGACCGCTACCGCGCGCTGTACGTCCTCGGCGCGAACGGCGAGGTCCTCGCGCACGCCGGCGACACCCCGCACCGCACCGGCCCGCAGGCCCTCGGCGCGAGCGGCGTGCTGCTGCTCAACAGCTCCGGCCGGGAGCCCCGGATCGCCGCCCGCGCGGCCCTCACCGCCGCCCCCGCCGACGCGGAGGCGGAGGCGGAGGGCGCCGCCGAGCCGCCGGGGCCCGTGCTGATCGGCGAGTTCAAGACGGACTTCCTCAGCGCGCTGCTGGTCCGCCCCGGCCTCGGCCGGGTCTGGCTGGTCGACGACCGGCAGCGGGTGCTCGCCGCCAACGAGGGCTACAGCTCCTTCGGCGAGCTGCCCGAGGGCCGCGCCAGGGCCCTGCTGGCCCAGGCGAGGAAGTCGGCCGCCGCCGAGGTGCTGCGCGGCGGCGGCGACCCGGCGCTGTTCGCCGCCGCCCCGCTCGGCGGCAACGGCAGCGTGGCCAAGCTGGGCTGGTCGGTGGTCACCGCCCACCCGGTGGCCTGGCTGCACCTGGACGAGAACCGGGCCGACCGGCGGGCCGTGCTGGCCGGCATGCTCGGCCTGGCCGCGGCCGCGCTCTGCCTGGGCTGGCTGTTCATCGCGGTCGGCCTGCCGCTGCGCCGGCTCGCGGCGAGCGCCGAGGCGCTGGCCGCCGGGGACCGCCGGACGGTGCTCTACCCCGTCCACCACGACGAGGTCGGCGCCGTCGCCCGGAGCCTGGAGCTGATCCGCCAGGAGCTGGTCCGTCAGGAACCGGCCCGCCCCCGCCGCACCGCCGCCCCCGCGTCCGTCCCCGTGCCCGCGCACGCCCGCTGAGCCCCGCCCGAAGGACCTCCCGTGCTCTTCCTCTACGTCGTGCTGCTGGTGTGCTGCGCCGTGCTGCTGGTGGCCGGCATCGTCGAGCAGCGCCGGCACTTCGCCGCGCTGGAACAGATCCCGACCCGGGTGCTGGTCAACGGCATCCGCGGCAAGAGCTCGATCACCCGGCTCTGCGCGGGCGCGCTGCGCGGCGGCGGGCTGGTGACGGTCGCCAAGACCACCGGCACGGCGGCCCGGTTCATCCACCCGGACGCCACCGAGGAGCCGGTCTACCGCAAGTTCGGCATCGCCAACGTGGTCGAGCAGATCGGCATCGTCCGCCGCGCCGCCACCTACCGGCCGGACGCCCTGGTGATCGAGTGCATGGCCGTCATGCCGGCGCTCCAGGAGGTCAACCAGACCAAGCTGATCCGCTCCACCATCGGCGTGCTGTGCAACGTCCGTGAGGACCACCTCGCCGAGATGGGCCCGACCCTGGACGACGTCGCCCGCTCGCTGTCCCGCTCGATGCCGGTCGGCGGGGTGTGCGTCACCGCCGAGCAGGAGCGCGCGCACATCCTGCGCGCGGAGGCGGCCCGCCGCGACTGCGAACTGATCGTGGTGGACCCGGAGTCGGTCACCGACGAGGAGCTGCGCGGGTTCAGCTGGTTCACCTTCAAGGAGAACGTGGCGATCGCCCTGGCCGTCGCCGAACTCCTCGGCGTGGAGCGGCGGACCGCGCTGCAGGGCATGTGGGCGGCCCCGCCGGACCCGGGCGTGCTGTCCGTCGAGCGCTACCGCACCGAGGACGGCAAGCGGCTGCGCTTCGCCAACGTCTTCGCCGCCAACGACCCCGAGTCCACGCTGATGAACGTCCGCCAGCTGGAGGGCCTGGGCGCGATCCACCGCCCGCTCAACGTGGTGATCAACTGCCGCCCGGACCGGGTGGAGCGCAACGGCCAGATGGGCCAGATCGTGCCCGAGCTCGACCCGGACACCGTGTTCCTGATCGGCCACCCCACCAGGAGCGCCCGGGACGGCATCCCCGCCGGGTGGTCCGGCCGGGTGGTCGACCTCGGCGGCGACAAGCGCGACCCGGCCCGGCTCACCTCCGACCTGCTGGCCGAACTCGGGCCGGACTCCTCGCTGGTGGCCGTCGGCAACATCCACGGCCAGGGCGAACTGTTCCTGGAGGAGCTGGCCCGGCTCGCCCCCGACGAGGCCCCGGACGCGCCCGACGCCCCCGAACTCCCGTACCACGAGCCCGAACCGCTCTACCCCGAGCCGGTGTACGACTCCGCGTACCAGCCCGTCCACCACCCCGAACCGCTCCCCGACTCCTGGTTCGAGCCCCACCACCACACCCCCCACCACGGAGACCAGCAGTGATCCCCACCGAGCTCACCCCCGAGATCGCCGCCATCGGCATCGCGCTCGGCCTGGTCTTCTCACTCGTCTGCTACCTGACCACCAACCTCTCCCCCGGCGGCATGATCACCCCCGGCTGGCTGGCCCTCACCCTGGTCGAGGACCTCCAGCGGGTGGCCATCGTGATCGGCGTGACGGTGCTGACCTACCTCGCCACCCGGGTGGTCCAGAAGCTGGTGATCCTGTACGGCAAGCGGCTGTTCGCCGCCGTGGTGCTGATCGGCGTGCTGCTGCAGGCCACCGTGATGCTGGTCCTCCAGCGCGAACTGCCCACCCTGTACGCCAACCAGACGCTCGGGTTCATCGTCCCCGGCCTGATCGCCTACCAGCTGGTCCGCCAGCCCCGGGCGGCCACCCTGATGGCCACCAGCACGGTGACGCTCGCCAACTACGTGGTCCTCACCGCCGGCGTCCTGCTCGGCGCCCTGCCCGGCACCTGATCCCCCCGTTCAGGAACCCCCGCCAGGAATCCCCGCAGGAACCCCCAGGAAGACCCCCCGATGCCCGTCACCCGCAAGTCCCTGCTCAGCGGCGGCCTCGCCGTGGCCCTGCTGGCCGCCAGCGGCTACCTCACCGTCCAGCTGCGCGACCGCGACCACGACCGGCCGTCGGACCCGGGCGGCGGCGCGCCGCTGATCACCAGCGCCGCCGTGCCGAGCCCCGCCCAGGGCACCGCCGCCGAGTACCGCTACGAGCGGCTGGGCGGACCCGACCGCACGGTGGTCCGGGACGCCCGCGGCGGCGTGGTCGCCACCCTGACCGACAGCGCCCGCACCGCCGTCCTGGCCGGCCCGAGCCGCACCTTCGCCGAGCCGGGCACCACCACGGCCACCGTGGTGACCGACACCTGGGTCCGGCTGATGCCGCAGCCGTGGCGGCCGGGCGCCGAGCAGGAGGGCTGGTTCCGCACCTGGTTCCAGCAGTCGCTCGGCTCCACCGCGGACGACGTGCTGGCGGTGGCCACCCAGTACCTGGCCGGCGCGGCGCCGGAGAAGGACGCCAAGGGCGTGCGGTTCAAGGGCGACGCCTCCTTCGGCCCGCTCAACCCGAACGGTTCGGTGGGCAACGACCTGCGGCTGGAGCAGACCGACTTCCTCGACTACCTCGGCGTTCCGTACACGTTCGCCGACAAGGTGGCCAAACAGCCGGACAGGACCCGGTACGGCGCCTTCGACTGCTCCGGGTACGTCCGGATGGTCTACGGCTACCGCTCCGGTTACCCGCTGCTCTCCAAGGACGTGGCCGGCCCCGGCCTGCCGCGCAGCGCCAACGGCCTGGCCCGGGTCGGCCCGGGCGTCCCGGTGCTGCCGCTGACCACCGCGCCGGGCTCGGACACCACCCTGCGGCCGGCCTCGATCGACCCGCTCCAGCCCGGCGACCTGGTGTTCTTCGAGATCGACGCCCGCACCGGCGCCCGGCTCGACCACACCGGCATCTATCTGGGCCTGGACACCGACGGCCACCCCCGGTACATCTCCAGCCGGGAGGAGGCGGACGGCCCGACCTTCGGCGACAAGGGCGGCACCGCGCGGCTGGACGACAACGGCCTGTACGCGAAGGGGCTGCGCAGCGCGAAGCGGCTCTGAACCCGGGCCCGGCCCGCACCGCCTGCGGTTCGACCCCGCACCGACCTCGCACCGACCCCGCACCGACTTGTACGTACCGACGAGCGACGTCACCCGAAAGGCGCCACCGAGCTGTGCTTTCGGGTCAACCGGGTAACGATCCGGCATGCCGCGCCGGATTTTCTACGCGCGTAGTCGAATCCCGTCTATCCTCGGAGCCGTGAACGCATCTCCTCAGTCGGTCGTCTCCGCCGACCCCTACGCCGCCGCCCAGGCCGCCGCCGAGCGCCTGCGCGAGCTGACCGGTGCCGAGCGGCACGACGTCGCCCTGGTGATGGGCTCCGGCTGGGTGCCGGCCGCCGACGCCCTGGGCGAGACCGTGGCCGAGTTCCCGGTCACCGAGCTCCCGGGCTTCCCCGCCCCCGCCGTCGCCGGCCACGCCGGCACGATCCGCTCGGTGAAGATCGGCGACAAGCGCGCCCTGATCTTCCTCGGCCGCAACCACTACTACGAGGGCCACGGCGTGGCCACCGTCGTCCACGGCGTGCGCACCGCCGCCGCGGCCGGCTGCGGCATCATCGTGCTGACCAACGGCTGCGGCGGTCTGCGCGAGGGCTGGGTCCCCGGCCAGCCGGTCCTGATCAGCGACCACATCAACCTGACCGCGGACTCCCCGATCGTCGGCGCCAACTTCGTCGACCTCACCGACCTGTACTCCAAGCGCCTGCGCGCGCTCTGCCACGAGGTGGACCCGAGCCTGGACGAGGCCGTCTACGTCCAGTTCCGCGGCCCGCACTACGAGACCCCGGCCGAGGTCAACATGGCCCGGGTGATCGGCGGCGAGCTGGTCGGCATGTCCACCACCCTGGAGGCCATCGCCGCCCGCGAGGCCGGCTCCGAGGTGCTCGGCATCTCGCTGGTCACCAACCTGGCCGCCGGCATCACCGGCGAGCCGCTCAACCACGCCGAGGTGCTGGAGGCCGGCAAGGCCTCCGCCGAGCGCATGGGCGAGCTGCTCGCGAAGGTCCTTGAGCGGATCTGACGCCCGGCTGGCGCACAATCATGAGCGACGGGGCCCTCGGCCGTGATCCCCTGATCACGCCCCGCGGGCCCCGTCCGCATGTGCCCACCCCTTCTTTGCGGAACCCTCCGGCCGACCAACCGACGCACTTCCCGATGGAGCAGGCAGCCATGACGCAGGCAACCACCACCGACCTCCTCGCCCGGGCCCGAACCTGGCTGGCCGAGGACCCCGACCCGCAGACCCGCGAGGAGCTGACCGCCCTGCTCGCCCGGGCCGAGGACCCGGCGGCCGAGACGGACGGCAAGCTCGCCTGGTCGGACCTCGCCGAGCGCTTCGCCGACCGGCTCCAGTTCGGCACCGCCGGCCTGCGCGGCGAACTGGGCGCGGGCCCGATGCGGATGAACCGCGCCGTGGTGATCCGGGCCGCCGCCGGCCTGGTCGCCTACGTCAAGCAGCAGAACCTGGGCGACCTGGTCGTGATCGGCTACGACGCCCGCCACAAGTCCTACGACTTCGCCCGGGACACCGCCGCCGTGGTGGTCGGCGCCGGCCTGCGCGCCGCGCTGCTGCCGCGCCCGCTGCCGACCCCGGTGCTCGCCTTCGCCGTCCGCCACCTGGGCGCGGCCGCCGGCGTCACCGTGACCGCCAGCCACAACCCGCCGCAGGACAACGGCTACAAGGTCTACCTGGGCGACGGCTCGCAGATCGTCCCGCCGGCCGACGCCGGGATCGCCGCCGAGATCGACGCGATCAGCTCGCTCCACGACGTCCCGCGCGCCGAGGACGGCTGGGAGGTGCTCGGCGAGGACGTCATCGAGGCCTACCTGGCCCGGGCCGTCTCGATCGTCGACGAGCACAGCCCGCGCAACCTCGACGTCGTCTACACCCCGATGCACGGCGTCGGCCGCGACACCCTGGTCGCCGCCTTCCGCCGGGCCGGCTTCCCGGCGCCCACCGTCGTCGCCGAGCAGGCCGAGCCCGACCCGGACTTCCCGACCGTGGCCTTCCCCAACCCGGAGGAGCCGGGGGCGATGGACCTCGCCTTCCGCACCGCCGCCTCGGTCGGCCCCGACATCGTGATCGCCAACGACCCGGACGCCGACCGCTGCGCGGTGGCCGTCCCGGTCCTCGCCAACGCGGCCGGCAGCGGCAACGGCACCTCCGGCTGGCGGATGCTGCGCGGCGACGAGGTCGGCGCGCTGCTCGGCGCGGCCCTGGTCGCCAAGAAGGCCGAGGGCGTCTTCGCCACCACCATCGTCTCCGCCACCCTGCTGGGCCGGATCGCCGAGGCCGCCGGCCTGGGCTACGCCGAGACGCTGACCGGCTTCAAGTGGCTCGCCCGCGCCGAGGGCCTGCGCTACGGCTACGAGGAGGCGCTCGGCTACTGCGTCGACCCGCAGGGCGTCCGGGACAAGGACGGCATCACCGCCGCCCTGCTGGTCGCCGAACTGGCCGCCACCCTCAAGACGTCCGGCCGCACCCTGACCGACCTGCTGGACGACCTGGCGCTGGAGCACGGCCTGCACGCCACCGACCAGCTGTCCGTCCGCGTGCAGGACCTCTCGCTGATCGCCGACGCCATGCGCCGGCTGCGCGAGCAGCCGCCGACCGTCCTGGCCGGCCTCCGGGTCACCCGCGCGGACGACCTGTCGACGGGCTCCGCCGAGCTGCCGCCCACCGACGGCCTGCGCTACTACCTGGCCGGCGAGGCCGTCCGCTCGGCCCGCATCGTGGTCCGCCCGTCCGGCACCGAGCCCAAGCTCAAGTGCTACCTGGAGGTCGTCCTCCCGGTCGCCACCGCCGCCGACCTCACCGCCACCCGCGAGCGGGCCGCCGAGCTGCTCGAAGCGGTCAAGCGCGACCTGGCCGAGGCCGCGGGCATCGCCGTCTGACGCCCGCCCGTACGAGAAGGGGCCCGCCGGTCGCGTACCGGCGGGCCCCTCGCGTGCTTCGGCTCAGACCGCGATCACCGTGATCAGCGCGGCCAGGCCGGCCAGCGTCGGCGCGATCACCCACCAGCACCACGCCACCTCGACCGGGCCGGCCGCGTCGGGGCGGCGGGCGTTGCGCTCGGCCATCTCCTGGAGCACGTTGGTCACCTGGTCGGACCAGGCGCGGGTCGGGTCGGGCGAGCCCTGCACCACCGGGTTGGTCTGGCGGCCGAACACCATCCCCATCCGGGAGGCGTGCTCGGCGCCGCCGCGCTGCTGGGCCCGGGTCGCCCGCTTGCGCTGCCGCAGCGACACCGGCACCGCCCACACCTGGTACTTCTTGCCCCCGGCCAGCAGCTCGACCGAGTACCCCGCGCGCAGCGCGTCCACCGAGGCCCACGGCGCGGTGATGGTCCGCCACGGGTTGCGCACCAGCAGCCGGCTGCTGTCCGCCAGCACCGCCGGGCGCAGCGTGTAGGCGATCACCGGGAAGGCGAACAGCGGTACCGCCGCGAGCGAGACGTACGGCGTCTTCCCCGTCCCGTTCAGCACCGCGTCGCCGATCAGCCAGGCGGCGACGGCCAGCAGCAGCACTCCGGAGATCACACCGGGGACAGAGCGGTACACGCGGTCCGCGTACGCGGGATCCCCGTCGGGGGCGGCGGAACCCTTGCGGGGCTTGCCGTGGGAATCGGTCATGCCGTCGATTCTGCCCCATGCCCCCCACGGAGAGGTCTCGGTCCGGCATCGAATGCCGCCCCCGGACCACCCGGTCGCCGGTCTCCGCGCCTCCCGCCCGTACACGCCCCCTGCCACCCCTCCGCCTCCCCTCCGCCTCCCCCGAGGTCTCGGTCCGGCCACGAAAGGCAGGCCCCCTAGCGGTCGACTACGCGCGTAGATATGCTGCTCTGGTGACTATGTCCACTGTTGCAGCCAATGCCCTCGGCGTTGCGGGCAGCGGCCTTCAGGACGTTGCGGCGTCCGAGGCCTCGCTCCGCCGCTTCCTGCACGGCCTGCCCGGCGTCGACCAGGTCGGCCTTGAGGCGCGTGCCGCCACCCTCGGTACCCGCTCGATCAAGACCACGGCGAAGGCGTACGCCATCGACCTGTCGATCTCGATGATCGACCTGACCACGCTGGAAGGCGCGGACACGGTCGGCAAGGTGCGCGCCCTGTGCGCCAAGGGCAGGACCCCCGACCCGACCGACCCGACCACCCCCCGCGTCGCCGCCATCTGCGTCTACCCGGACATGGTCGCCACCGCGAAGGACGCCCTGCGGGGCACCGACATCCAGGTCGCCTCGGTGGCCACCGCCTTCCCGGCCGGCCGCGCCGCCCTCCCGGTGAAGCTCGCCGACACCGCCGACGCGGTCGCCGCGGGCGCCGACGAGATCGACATGGTGATCGACCGGGGAGCCTTCCTCTCCGGCCGCTACTACGACGTCTTCAACGAGATCGTCGCCGTCAAGGAGGCGTGCAAGCGCCCGGACGGCACCAGCGCCCACCTCAAGGTGATCTTCGAGACCGGCGAGCTGCAGACGTACGACAACGTGCGCCGCGTCTCCTGGCTGGCGATGCTGGCCGGCGCCGACTTCATCAAGACCTCCACCGGCAAGGTCGCCGTCAACGCGACCCCGCCGGTCACCCTGCTGATGCTGGAGGCGGTCCGCGACTTCAAGGCGCAGACCGGCGTCCAGGTCGGCGTGAAGCCCGCCGGTGGGATCAAGACCACCAAGGACGCCATGAAGTACCTGGTGATGGTCAACGAGACCCTCGGCGACGACTGGCTGAGCCCGCACTGGTTCCGCTTCGGCGCCTCCAGCCTGCTCAACGACCTGCTGATGCAGCGCCAGAAGCTCACCACCGGACGCTACTCCGGCCCCGACTACGTGACGGTGGACTGATCACCATGGCCAAGAAGAAGAACATCGAGGAGCCCGTGAAGGCCTCCGGCCTCTTCGCCTACGCCCCGGCCCCGGAGTCCCCCGCCGCCGCGGGCGACATCGCCACCTCCTACGGCCACTTCATCGGCGGCGAGTTCGTCGACTCCTCCGGCAGCGAGGCCCTGAAGACGGTCAACCCGGCCACCGAGCAGGTGCTCGCCGAGTTCGCCCAGGGCACCGACGAGGACGTGGACCGCGCGGTCGCCGCCGCCCGCAAGGCCTTCGCCGACTGGTCGGCGCTGCCGGGCAGCGAGCGCGGCAAGTACCTGTTCCGGATCGCCCGGATCATCCAGGAGCGCAGCCGCGAGCTGGCCGTGCTGGAGTCGATCGACAACGGCAAGCCGATCCGCGAGACCCGCGACTTCGACATCCCGACCGTCGCCGCGTGGTTCTTCTACTACGCCGGCTGGGCGGACAAGCTGGACTACGCGGGCTTCGGCCCGAACCCGCGCCCGCTGGGCGTGGCCGGCCAGGTCATCCCGTGGAACTTCCCGCTGATGATGCTGGCGTGGAAGATCGCGCCCGCCCTGGCGACCGGCAACACCGTCGTCCTCAAGCCGGCCGAGACCACCCCGCTGACGGCCCTGCGCTTCGCCGAGATCTGCCGCCAGGCCGGTCTGCCGAAGGGCGTCGTCAACATCGTCACCGGCGACGGCCGCACCGGCGCCGCGCTCACCGCGCACCCGGACGTCAACAAGGTCGCCTTCACCGGCTCCACCCCGGTCGGCAAGGCGATCGCCAGGCAGCTGGCCGGCAGCCGCAAGAAGCTGTCGCTGGAACTGGGCGGCAAGGCCGCGAACATCGTCTTCGACGACGCGCCGATCGACCAGGCGGTCGAGGGCATCGTCAACGGCATCTTCTTCAACCAGGGCCACGTCTGCTGCGCGGGCTCGCGCCTGCTGGTCCAGGAGTCGATCCAGGACGAGCTGCTGGACGCCCTGAAGCGCCGGATGTCCACCCTGCGGGTCGGCGACCCGCTGGACAAGAACACCGACATCGGCGCCATCAACTCGGCCGCCCAGCTGGCCCGGATCACCGAGCTGACCGACGCCGGCGAGGCCGAGGGCGCGGACCGCTGGTCGCCCGAGTGCGAACTCCCGGGCACCGGCTTCTGGTTCAAGCCGACCCTGTTCACCGGCGTCAGCCAGGCCCACCGGATCGCCCAGGAGGAGATCTTCGGCCCGGTCCTGTCGGTGCTGACCTTCCGCACCCCCGACGAGGCGGTCGCGAAGGCCAACAACACCCCGTACGGCCTCTCCGCCGGCATCTGGACGGAGAAGGGCTCGCGCATCCTGTGGACGGCGAGCCGGCTCAAGGCCGGCGTGGTCTGGGCCAACACCTTCAACAAGTTCGACCCGACCTCGCCGTTCGGCGGCTACAAGGAGTCGGGTTACGGCCGCGAGGGTGGCCGCCACGGTCTGGAGGCCTACCTCGATGTCTGATGTCGCGACGCGTCTTGACGTCCTCAAGACCTACAAGCTGTACGTCGGCGGGAAGTTCCCGCGCTCCGAGAGCGGGCGGGTGTACGAGGTGACGGACGCCAAGGGCCAGTGGCTCGCCAACGCTCCGCTGGGCACCCGCAAGGACGCCCGCGACGCCGTCCTGGCCGCCCGCGCGGCGGTCAAGGGCTGGGCCGGCACCACCGCGTACAACCGCGGCCAGGTGCTGTACCGGGTGGCCGAGATGCTGCAGGGCCGCCGCGAGCAGTTCGCCGCCGAGGTCTCGGCCGCCGAGGGCATCGGCCCGAAGAAGGCCGCCGCGCTGGTGGACGCCGCGATCGACCGCTGGATCTGGTACGCGGGCTGGACGGACAAGGTCGCCCAGATCGCGGGCGGCGCCAACCCGGTCGCCGGCCCCTTCTTCAACCTCTCCACCCCGGAGCCGACCGGCGTGGTCGGGATCGTCGCCCCGCAGGCCGGGTACGGGCACTCGCTGCTCGGCCTGGTCTCGGTGATCGCCCCGGCGATCGCCACCGGCAACACGGTCGTGGTCGCGGCCGCCGCGGACGCCCCGCTGCCGGCCCTGTCGCTGGGCGAGGTGCTCGCCACCTCGGACGTCCCCGGCGGCGTGGTCAACATCATCTCGGGCAGGACCGCCGACATCGCGCCCACCCTGGCCTCGCACCAGGACGTCAACGCGGTGGACCTCACCGGCGCGATCGCCGCCGACGGCCCCGGCGCGGCGCAGGCGCTGGAAGCGGCCGCTGCGGATACCCTGAAGAGGGTGGTCCGTCCGGAGCTGGACCCGTTCGCCCAGGACTGGACCAATGCGCCCGGTACCGACCGGCTACTCTCGTTCCTGGAGACGAAGACGGTCTGGCACCCGATGGGGATCTGACCGCCCCGTCGACCACCGAGTAACAACTCCACAGACTGGCCGTCCCCAGTGCCCTCTCCCCCCCAGGGCCCGGACGGTCATTGGACGGACCCGCGCCTCTCCCCCCCTGGCGCGGGTCCGTCGCCTTTCCGTGCCGTTTCGACGCCGTTTCGCCGCCGTCCTGCGGCTCGCCGATCCGCGGGGCCCGCAGAAGGTGTGATCCGACGGGTTTCGGCATCGGGCCCGGATGCGTCAGACTGGTGTCCCGTGAGTGACGACCCGCTGAATCCTGTGCCGACGACCCACGCCCGGGTCGTCCTGCTGTCCGGCCCCTCCGGCTCCGGGAAGTCCTCGCTCGCCGAGCGCAGCGGGCTGCCGGTCCTGCAACTGGACGACTTCTACAAGGACGGGGACGACCCCACCCTGCCGCTGCTGCCCGACGGCGCGGTCGACTGGGACTCCCCGCTCGCCTGGCACCGCGACCAGGCGGTCGCCGCGATCCGCAGCCTGTACGAGACCGGCCGCGCCGACGTCCCGGTGTACTCGATCCCGGACAACGGCCGGATCGCCACCCGCGCCCTGGAGCTGGACGGCGCCCCCGCGTTCATCGCCGAGGGCATCTTCGCCGCCGAGATCACCGCCGAGTGCGCCGCCGAGGGCCTGCTCGGCGATGCCCTGTGCCTGCGCAACGGCGCGCTCACCACGGCCTGGCGCCGGCTGCGCCGGGACGTCCGGGAGGGCCGCAAGTCGCTGCCGGTGCTGCTGCGCCGCGGCTGGCGGCTGATGCGCGCCGAGCGGTCCATCGTCGGGCGGCAGGTCACCCTGGGCTCCCACCCGTGCGCCGGGGCCGAGGCCGAGCGCCGGATCCGTGCTGCGGCCGGGCGGCGGGAGCTGTCCTCCGTCTGAGCCGCCCTCCGTTGGGGCCGTGCTCCGTTTGAGCCGTCCTCCGTTGGGGCCGTCCTCCGTTTGAGCCGTCCTCCGTTGGGGCCGTCCTCCGTTCGGGTGGGCCGGCTCCGGGCGGGGGCTCGACGCGGAACGAAGACACGAAGAACGACGGGCCCGGTGCGTCTCCCCCGCACCGGGCCCGTCGCCTTCCCCGAACGGCCGTCGGGCTCCCCGTGTTCACCGCTCCCCCGAGCCGGCGTCCACGCACCGCGACCGTCCGCTACCCGTCCCCCGACGGGAGTTCCACTCCTTCGCGTCACCCGCGTCCGCGTCAGGCGACCAGCTCGCCGAACGCCCGGACGGTGTCGCCCGACTTGTTCAGGTGCTCGTCCTCGCGCAGCCGGCGCAGCGCCCGCCAGATGCTGCTCTTGACCGTGCCGACGCTGATCCCCAGCACGTCGGCGATCTCCGGGTCGGTCTTGCCCTCGTAGTACCGCAGCACCAGCATGGTGCGCTGGTTCTCCGGAAGCTTCGCCAGCGCCTGCCAGAGCACGGTGCGCAGCTCGGTGCCGCCCATCGCGTCGGTGTCGCCGGCCGTCTCCGGCAGCTCCTCGGTCGGGTACTCGTTGACCTTGCGGCGCCGCCAGGCGGAGATGTGCAGGTTGGTCATGGTGCGGCGGAGGTACCCGCCGACCGCGGCCTTGTCGGTGATCCGGCCCCAGGCCCGGTAGGTGCTGAAGAGCGCGCTCTGCAGCAGGTCCTCGGCCTCGTAGCGGTCACCGGTGAGGTGGTACGCCGTGGCGTACAGGGAGGCGCGGCGCTCACGCACGTACGCGGTGAACTCCGTGATGTGGTCCTCCGCGACGGCCGGGTGCTCCCCCTGCACGTCCGCCCGTCCCGCCTCGGTGGTGCGGGCCGCCGCCGGGTTCAGCTGCAGCAGCGTCGCACCGGCGGCCTCGCGGCCGGCCGACTCCCCCGAGCCGACCGTCCGCAGACCGTTCCCGCCGACGCCCCGGTTCCCCGCCGGAGCATCCTTGCCCTCGACGCGGACGGGGAGGATCCCCCGCAGCGTGAGGGTGTTGCCGGAGTCGGCCGCGTTCCCCACCCGGCCGATCCCGAACAGCTCCCCCGTCCTGGCGCCGCCGCTCACCCGGCGGGCGACAGGGTTTCCACCGGTGCTGTGCGCGCACCCCCGTACGGTCACGGCACCGGAGTTCTCGTCGGTCCTGACCTCGTACCGGGTCCGCGGGGCGGTGGCTGACGAACGCGCGGTGCGGACAGCCGGGTTGGTCCGGGTCTGAAGCATGGCGTTCATCGTGCGCCCCCTGGGTCGGTACGAGCGGTTCCTGTTGCCGCCTTCCAGCCGGCCGGGTTGGCCCGCTGTCCTGCGGCGACATGGAAAATCTTGCCCGCCGGTTGTGATGGCGCTGTCCGCCGACTGTCACAGGGGTGTCACAGGGGCGGGCCTTTCGTCCCGGTCCGCCTCCCTCCGTACCGGACGCCGGTAGTGCTCCTTCCGGTTCCCATACGGTCGGTGACCGGTCCTGGGGGTGATTCGACGCTTCGAGTGGGCCAAAATGGGGCCGTGCCTTTCCTCCTTCTGATCGAGGACGACGACGCCATCCGGACCGGCCTCGAACTCGCCCTCACCCGCCAGGGCCACCGTGTGGCCACCGCCGCCTCCGGCGAGGACGGTCTGAGGCTCTTCAAGGAGCAGCGGCCCGACCTGATCGTGCTGGACGTCATGCTGCCCGGAATCGACGGCTTCGAAGTCTGCCGCCGCATCCGCCGCACCGACCAGCTGCCGATCATCCTGCTGACCGCCCGTTCGGACGACATCGACGTGGTGGTCGGCCTGGAGTCCGGTGCCGACGACTACGTGGTCAAGCCGGTGCAGCCGCGGGTCCTGGACGCCCGGATCCGGGCCGTGCTGCGGCGCGGCGAGCGGGAGAGCTCCGACTCCTCCGCGTACGGCACCGTGGTGATCGACCGGGCGGCGATGACCGTCACCAAGGACGGGCAGGACCTCCAGCTCACCCCGACCGAGCTGCGGCTGCTCCTGGAGCTCAGCCGCCGCCCCGGCCAGGCGCTCTCCCGCCAGCAGCTGCTGCGGCTGGTCTGGGAGCACGACTACCTGGGTGACTCCCGTCTGGTGGACGCCTGCGTGCAGCGGCTGCGGGCGAAGGTCGAGGACGTGCCGTCCGCGCCGACCCTGATCCGCACCGTCCGCGGGGTGGGCTACCGGCTGGACCCGCCGGCCTGAGTGCCGCTCCCGTCCTCCTGTCTGCCGTCCTCCTGCTTGCCGCCCGCCCGATCCGCCTGGGCCGCCCGAAATTCCTGAACTCCCTGAACTCCCTGAACTTCCGTACGACGACAGGCTCTTGTGACTGATCATCAGACGACGGCCCGCCGCTTCGCCGCGGGCCCGTGGCGCAGGCTGCGCTCCCTGCGGGTACGGCTGATCGCGGTGTTCGCGGCGGTCGCGCTGCTCGCCGCCGTCTCGGCCTCCGGCATCGCCTACTGGCTCAACCGCGACGCGGTGCTCAAGCGCGCCCAGGACACCGCGCTCAACGACTTCCGGGTCTCGCTCAGCCGCAACGTCTCCGAGCTGCCGCTGAACGCGAGCTGCCCGGACCTGACCGCGCTCGCGTCCACCGTCGCCAGCTCCGGGCTGAGTTACGACGTGGTCGTGGCCGACCCGGCGCACCCGGAGTGCACGGCCTCCTCCGACCCGGGGCAGTTCACGCTGGCCGACGTCCCGGCGGCGCTGCAGTCCACCGTCGCCCGGCAGCGCGAGGTCACCGAGAACAACCCGTACCCGTACCACCTGTACTGGCAGCGGCAGAACCTGGCGGGCCAGCCGTTCCTGATCGGCGGCACCAAGGTGGTGCCGACCGGCCCGACGGCGTACATGTTCAAGTCGCTGGAGAACGAACGCAAGGACCTCAACACGCTGGGCTGGTCGCTGGCCATCGCCACGCTGCTCGCGCTGATCGGCTCGGCGCTGCTCGCCCAGGCCGCCTCGTCGACCGTGCTGCGGCCGGTCAAGCGGCTCGGCGACGCCGCCCGACGGCTCGGCCAGGGACACCTGGACACCCGGCTGGAGGTCGAGGGCGGGGACGAACTCGCAGACCTGGCACGGACGTTCAACCGGGCCGCGGAGTCGCTGCACGAGCAGGTCGAGGAGCTGAGCGCGCGCGAGGCGCAGAGCCGACGGTTCGTCGCCGACATGTCGCACGAGCTGCGCACGCCGCTGACCGCGATGACCGCCGTCACCGACATCCTGGAGGACGAGGCCGAGTCGCTGGACCCGATGATCGCGCCGGCCGTACGGCTCGTGGTCAGCGAGACGCGGCGGCTGTCCGACCTGGTGGAGAACCTGATGGAGGTGACCCGTTTCGACGCCGGCACCGCCAAGCTGGTCGCCGACGAGGTGGACATGGCCGACCTGATCATGTCCTGCATCGACGGCCGGGCCTGGTACGACGCCGTCGAACTGGACGCCCCGCGCGGCATCCTGGCCGTGGTCGACCCGCGCCGGCTCGACGTGGTCTTCGCCAACCTGATCGGCAACGCGCTCAAGCACGGCGGCTCCCCTGTGCGGGTCAAGGTCCGGCAGACCGCGGGCTCGGTCGTCATCGAGGTCTCCGACAGCGGCCCGGGCATCCCCGAGGACGTGCTGCCGCACGTCTTCGACCGGTTCTACAAGGCGGACCGGGGACGGGCCCGCTCGGAGGGCAGCGGCCTGGGGCTGTCGATCGCGATGGCCAACGCACAGATCCACGGGGGCACGATCACGGCGGCGAACGGGGAGGTCGGGGCGGTGTTCACGCTGACGCTGCCGCTGGCCCCGCCGCCTCCGCCGAACGAGGGCGAGACCGGTGACGGCCCCGTCGGCGACTCCGCCCAGGACAAGGACGCCACGTGACCGCCCCCACCCGCACCGCCCTGCGCCGCACCGCCGGCGCCCTGCTGCTGCTCGCGCTCGCCTCCGGCTGCGGCATCCGGCCGACCGCCGTCCCGGTGGACGCGGGCGCCCCGGCCAGCCGGACGGCCTGCCCGACCGCCCCGCACATACCGACCGCCCTGGCCACGCCGTCGGCGCCCACGCCGACCCCGCCGGCCCGCGGCGCCGCCAAGGCCGGTGTGAGCCCGAGCCCGTCGCCCACGGTGGTGCCCGCCACCCCGCCGGCCGACAACGTGTTCGGCGCGGTGCCGACCGCGGCACCCTGCCGGTAGCCCCGCCTGCCCGTCGTCCGTCTGCCTGTCTGCCTGTCGCCCCGCCCGTTCGGCCCCGGGGCGGCGGGCGACCGGGGGCGCGCCCCGGAATGTTCACGCCCGGGTGGAACCACCGCGCCACCGGCCCACGTCCTTCCCCCCGTGCAGCGAGATGGCACCAGGACACGCGACGAGCGTTCCGGCGCACGGACCAGGAACCGGCCGGCGACGGCCGTCCACCGTCCCCTTCGAACAGCCGGACTGGCGGGCCTGACCTGCCACCTGGCCCTCGTCCTCTGGCTGGTGGTGCTGAGGCCGCTGCCGGTTCCCTGGGTGTACGACACCAACCTGACGCCACTGGCCTCCCTCCGCTCCTCCACCGGCTGGCAGGTGGTCGGCGAATTCCTCCTGCTGGCCCCGCTCGGCGTGCTGCTCCCGCTGGCCGGCGGCCGACTGCGGGCCCCCTGGCTGCCGTCCTTCCTACGCACCACCGGCGCCTCCGCCCTGCTGGCGACCGGCCTGGAGTTCCTCTCCTCCTGGACACCCGGGCACGTCCTCAACGTCGACCACATACTGCTCGCCGTGATCGGGGTGGCCATCACCCACCTGGCCCTCGTCCCCGGCCTGCGGCGGCTGCTGCGCGACCGGCGGCCGCGGGTCCGGATGCCGGTGCCCGCGTCCGGAGCCGCGCCCGCGCCGAAGGTGACCACCCTGGTCGGCCCGCCGGTCGCGCGCGCCCGCGCCTACGCCGAGCCCACGCCCCCCACCCGCTGAGGCCCGCCCTCCCGCACCACGGCGAGTGCGTTCCCGCACTCGCCGCCGGGGCCGCAAAAGACCCGCAGCACCTCATAGTCAGTCATTTCCCACCCCGTCAATTGCCGTTCCGTCGGGGTGCGACGACTCCGCGATGAAAAGGCGACGCCGAATGTCGGCCGCCTCCGGTAACCTGCGCTGTCGCCCCAAAGGCTTCACCGTCTTATCCCCCGTCCCACAGGAATCCCCCCTTGAACAATCTCAATTTCAGCGCCGAGCCGCTTTTCTCCTGGTACGTCGTCGCGCTCGCGATCAGCGGTGCCGCCATGCTGGTCCTCGGAGCGGTCAATCCCGGTAGCGGCCTGAAGGTCGGCTGGCGAATCCTCAACGTCCTCGCCGGCCTCGGATTCCTGGGGTACGCCTACTACCTCGCGTTCGTCTTCGAGGGCGAAGAGTACAGAATCTTCCTCAAGGCGTTCATCCTCCCGATCGCGCTGATCGCCAGCTCCGTGAAGGCGATCGTCGAGCGCGGCAACGCCAAGAACCAGCAGCCGGCCCCGCAGGCGGCGCCGTACGACCAGCCCGTCCCGCCGCAGGGTGCGCCGTACGCTCCGCCGGCGCAGCCCGTGCCGGACAACCCGTACGCGCAGCCGGTGCCGCCGGCCGGGCAGTCCGGGCAGGCGCAGTAGCCGCCTGCTGATCCGCCGCCGGCGGGCGGGGGGCTCCGGTCCGTCCGGTGCCCCCCGCCCCGTCGGGGTCGGATGTCAGGGCGTCAGGCGGTGCAGGTCGCGCGGGAAGAGCGTGGTCCGGCGGATGTTGTCGGTGCCGGTGAGCCGCGCCGTCCAACGCTCCAGCCCGAGCGCGAACCCGCCGTGCGGCGGCATCCCGTGCGCGAAGGAGCGCAGGTAGCCCTCGTACGGCTGGACCGGCTCGCCCCGGGCCGCCAGCGCGGCCAGGTAGTCCTCGTGCCGGTGCAGCCGCTGGCCTCCGGTGACCAGTTCGAGCCCGCGGAAGAGCAGGTCGAAGCTGTTGGAGTACTCCGGGCGGCCCGGTTCCGGGTGGGTGTAGAAGGGCCGCTTGCGCATCGGGTAGCCGACCACGAACAGGAACTCGCTGCCGTGCTCGCGCAGCGCCCACTCGCTGAGCCACCGCTCGTGCGCCGGGGCGAGGTCCGGCTCGTCGACGCCCAACAGCCGCATCGCCTCGGCGAAGTGGAGCTGCGGGATCTCCGCCGGGACCTCGGGCAGCTTCACCTCCAGCAGGTCGACGGCGGCGCCGGCCCGCTCGGCCACCGAGGCGACCATCCCGGCGACCACCTCGCGCAGCACGGCCATCACCTCGCGGTGGTCGGTGATGAAGCCGAGTTCCGCGTCGAGGCTGGTGTACTGCGCCAAGTGCCGCGCGGTGTCGTGCGGTTCGGCCCGGAACACCGGCCCGGTCTCGTAGACCCGCTCGAACACCCCGACCATCGCCTGCTTGAAGAACTGCGGCGACTGCGCGAGGTAGGCGGGGCGGCCGAACCAGTCCAGCGCGAAGACGTTCGCCCCGGACTCGGTGGCCGAGGAGACCACCTTCGGGGTCTGGATCTCGGTGAAGCCCAGGCCGTCGAGGGTGGCCCGGAACCCGCCCACCGAGGCCGCGGTGATCCGGTGCAGGGCGGAAAGGCGCGGGTGGCGGAGGGTGACGGGGGCGCCGTCGAGGATCACCGGGAGGGCGGCCTCGACGGTCGGCCGGAACAGGCTGACCGGGGGCGCCTCGGCGAGGCTGGACAGGACCTCGACGGTGGGCGAGGTCAGCTCGACGCCGGCCGGCGCCTGCGGGTTGGCGGTGACGGTGCCACGGATCCGCAGGACGGTCTCCTCCGGCAGGTCGGGGCCCGCGCCGGTGGTGACCACCTGGGCCAGTCCGGAGCGGTCCCGGATCACCAGGAAGGTGACGGACTTGAGTGCGCGGCGGCGGTGCAGCCAGCCACTGATCTCTACGGATTCGCCGACGTGGCCGGGTAGTTCGGCGGCCAGGACACGGGTCGTCGGGTGGATCATCGCGGCCCTCCAGGGGCGTCGTGGTGATCCCTTCGGAGTGCGGGCGAGAAGGGCAACTCGCGGTGCCACCGCACTTTCACCGCCGCCCGCACGGGCGGCGGCCTCATTGCGGCCCGTTGACGGGGGCCGGCCGGCGGGGCATTTCCTCCCCGCACTCGGGAGTGTCTTCGCTCCGGGACGCAGGGCCGCCTTCACAGCTGCCGGCGGCTCTCTCGACCCACGGGGCCCGGAGGTACTCGTCTCCCTCGACGTGTTGCCGGAGAGGCTAGACCGGACCGCCGCCGGACCGCAACGGGCTTTCCCGCCGCCGCGCGGGCGCCACCTGGGGCGTCCGCCTCCGGGCGACCCTGAGACGGACCCCGACACCCGGCTACGCCTCACCGGCGAGTCGGCGGGGTGGCGAATCGACTGCCAGGTGGACGTTTCCGGGAGCGCGGTGGCGGAGAGTGGAAATTAAGCCCGCCGGATCGGCCGGATCGGGTGCCACGACACGGAGTTGACCCATGAGCGCCCGTCTCGCCCGTCCCCGTCACAACCGCGTCATCGCCGGCGTCTGCGCCGGGCTCGCCGAGCGCTACGGCGTGACGCCGTGGACCGTGCGACTGATCTTCCTGATCTCGATCATCCTGCCCGGGCTCCAGTGCCTGGTCTACCTGGCCCTCTGGGTGCTGCTCCCCCAGGAGCCGTAAGCCCGGGAGCCGCACGCCCGGCGCCGTCGCGCCGGGGCCGGTACGACGGCGGGCCGCCCGCTCCCGGGATCACCGGGGCGGACGGCCCGTCGCCGTGCCGGCGGCCAGGTCAGCCGGCCAGGCCCGGCAGCGGCAGGGTGTGGGTCAGCCCGCCGATGGGGGTCTTGTCGATGCCGGGGATGGTCGGGATGGCGCCACGCGTGGCGGCACCGGCCTCGGCGGCCGGGGCGGGCGCCGCCTGGCCGGCGGCCGGGGTGAGGGTGCCGAGCGTGCCGGTGACCTTGTCGCCGCCGGGCAGCTTGGCGGCGGTGTCGGTGACCGCGCCGGTCACCGCGGGGTTCGTGACCGCGCCGGTGGGCAGCCCGAGGCCGCCGGGCGCGGGGGCGGCGGCGGCGGTACCGGCGCCCACCGCCGCGATGGCGATGCCGAGCGCCGCGGTGCCGGCGGCCTTGAGAGCCTGCTTCATGGTTCGTCCCTTGGGTCGTCGTCGGTGGCCGACATCGGGACGGGGCGGACGGGCTACCGCCGCCACGGCCTGTCAGCATGGACGGGCACACCGTAGTGAGTGGGCCACGCGAGGACCAAAGGGTGTTCACTCACCCGAGTGAGTAGTCGGATGAACGCCAACTCCCTTTCGAGACATGGGCGTTCACCCGACCATTCGAACGGGCCGGGCCGCTCAGCTGTCGCCGGTGCCCGAGCTGAACAGCCACTCCGCCTTCAGTTCGGCGTACCCCGGCTTGATCACGTCGTTGATCATCGCCAGCCGCTCGTCGAACGGCAGGAACGCGGACTTCATCGCGTTCACCGTGAACCACTCCATGTCCCCCAGCGTGTAGCCGAAGGCCTCCACCAGGTGCCCGAACTCGCGGCTCATGCTGGTGCCGCTCATCAGCCGGTTGTCGGTGTTCACGGTGACCCGGAACTTCAGCCGGCTGAGCAGCCCGATCGGGTGCTCGGCGTACGAAGTGGCCGCCGCGGTCTGGAGGTTGGAGGTCGGGCACATCTCCAGCGGGATGCGCTTGTCGCGCACGTACGCGGCCAGCCGGCCGAGCTCGACGCTGCCGTCCTCGGCCACCGTGATGTCGTCGACGATCCGCACGCCGTGGCCGAGCCGGTCGGCGCCGCAGCACTGCAGGGCCTCCCAGATCGACGGCAGGCCGAAGGCCTCGCCCGCGTGGATGGTGAAGTGGTTGTTCTCGCCCTTGAGGTAGTCGAAGGCGGCCTGGTGGCGGGTGGGCGGGTGGCCCGCCTCGGCACCGGCGATGTCGAAGCCGACGACGCCCTGGTCCCGGTGGCGGTTGGCCAGTTCGGCGATCTCGGTGGAGCGGGCGGCGTGCCGCATCGCGGTCAGCAGGGTGCCGACCCGGATCCGGTGGCCGGCCGCGCGGGCGTTGGCCTCGCCGAGGCGGAAGCCCTCGTTCACGGCCTGGACGACCTCGTCCAGGGACAGGCCGGCCTCCAGGTGCTGCTCGGGGGCGTAGCGGACCTCGGCGTACACGACGCCGTCGGCGGCCAGGTCCTCGGCGCAGTCGGCGGCGACCTTGATCAGGGCCTCGCGGGTCTGCATCACGGCGCAGGTGTGCGCGAAGGTCTCCAGGTAGCGGACCAGCGAGCCGGAGTCGGCGGCCTCGCGGAACCACTCGCCGAGCTCCTTGGCGTCGGTGGTCGGAAGGCCCTCGTAGCCGACCGCGGCGGCCAGCTCGACGACCGTCTCCGGGCGCAGCCCGCCGTCGAGGTGGTCGTGCAGCAGCACCTTCGGCGCGCGGCGGATCTGGTCGGGGGTGGGGATGCGCGGGCCGGCGCCCGCGGCGGTGACAGGGATCTGCTTCTCCATTGCGGAAATATAGCCCCTACGCGCGTAGACCCACCACTGTTAACACGGCCGGTTCGGCGAAAGTCCACCGGGAATTCCACCGTCCGGGCCATCCCCGGCACATCCGGCCCAGTTGCGGCTCAATCGTGCTGCAGCAACCGGCCCCGCCGGGACAGCACGAAGTCCCGGAACGCCGCCACCGGCGGGGTCAGCGGCCGCCCCGCCGCCCAGGCCAGTCCGATCGCCCGCCGGGTGCGCGGCGCCGTCACCTCCAGCTCCACCACCCCCGGCCGCGGCACCAGCGCCGGCGGCAGCAGCGCCACCCCCAGCCCGGCCGCGACCAGCCCGCGCAGCGTCTCCGCCTCCTCCCCCTCGAAGGCCAGCCGCGGCACGAACCCGGCCTGCGCGCAGAAGCCGTCCGTGATCGCGCGCAGCCCGTACCCCTGCTCCAGCCCGACGAACGGCTCCTCGGCCACCTCCGCCAGCCGGATCCGCCGCCGGCCCGCCAGCCGGTGGTCCGCCGGGACGACCAGGTGCAGCCGCTGCTCGTCCAGCGGGCGGGCCGTGAAAGCCGGATCGTCCGGCAGCGGCGCGACCAGGCAGAGGTCCAACTCCCCCGCCCGCAACCGCTCCAGCATCGCCCCGACGTAGTCCTGCACCAGCTGGAACCGGACCTGCGGATGCCCCGCCCGGAACCCGCGCAGCAACGCCGGCACCGCGTCCGTCCCCATCGTGTGCAGAAAGCCGAACGCCACCCGCCCCGCCGCCGGATCGGCCTCCGCCCGGGCCGCCTCCGCACCCCGCTCGACCTCCGCCAGCGCCCGCTCCACCGAGGCCAGCAGCAGCCGGCCGGCCCTGGTCAGCCGGACCGTCCGGCCCTGACGGGCCAGCAGGTCCACACCCAGCTCCTCCTCCAGCCGGGCCACCGCCCGCGACAGCGTCGGCTGCGGCACCCCGAGCAGCGCGGCCGCCCGCGTCACGTGCTCCAGCCGGGCCACCGCCGCGAACTGGGCCAGCCGGGGCGCCAGCAGCACCGCCGGCTCGTCCGGCCCCAACTCCGCCACCCGGTACCACGGCTCCGTGCCGTCCGTCACGTCCACCCGGTCCGCCCCGGCCATCCCGCCACCACCTCGACTCATACGACAACGCATCGATCATCCACCGTTCATGCATTGGACGCATCAACCGCAGCGCGCCTACCGTCGACGACATGCAGCCCGCCGATACCAGGGCATCCGTGACCACCCCGGATGCCCCCGCCCCCGCCACCTCGCACGACGACCGCCACCGCCCCGGCCAGCGCGCCTTCCGCCGCGCCAACCTCGCCCTGTTCGCCGCCGGAGTCGCGACCTTCGTCCTGCTCTACTCCACCCAGGGCCTGCTGCCGATCCTCTCGGCCGACCTCGACCTCACCCCCGGCCAGGCCAGCTGGACGGCCTCCGCCGCCACCCTCGGACTCGCGCTCGCCCTGCTCCCCGCCAGCGCCCTGTCCGACCGGTACGGCCGCACCGCCGTGATGACGGCCTCCACCCTCGCCGCCGCCACCCTCGCCCTCGCCCTGCCGTTCGCGCCCGACCTCACCACCCTCGTCGTGCTGCGCGTCCTCCAGGGCGCCGCGCTCGCCGGGCTGCCCGCCACCGCCATGGCCTACCTCGCCGAGGAGGTCCACCCCAGCGCCCTGGCCTCCGCGATGGGCCTGTACGTGGCCGGCAACAGCATCGGCGGCATGGGCGGCCGACTGCTCTCCGGCTGGACCGCCGCGGCCTTCGGCTGGCGCTGGGGCCTCGCCGCCTCCGCCGCCCTCGCCCTGCTCGCCGCACTCGCCTTCCGGCTGCTGATCCCCGCCGCCCGGCACTTCACCCCGGCCCCCGTGGACGCCCGCGCCCTGGCCCGCACCGTCGGCCAACACCTGCGCAACCCGCTGCTGGTGCGGCTGTACGCGCTCGGGCTGCTGTTCATGGCCGTGTTCGGCGCGGTCTACAACACCGTCGGCTACCGGCTGATCTCGGCGCCGTTCCACCTGCCCGAGTCCGTCGCCGCCTCGATCTTCGTCGTCTACCTGGTCGGCACCGGCACCTCCGCCGCGGCCGGCCGCCTCGCCGGCCGACTCGGCCGCCGCGGCGCGCTCTACGTCTCCATCGGCGTGACCGCCGCCGGGCTGCTGCTCTCCCTCACCGAGTCCCTGGTCTGCGCCCTGCTCGGCCTGGTCCTGATCACCGCCGGCTTCTTCGCCGGCCACGCCACCGCCTCCTCAGCGGTCGGCCGCACCGCCACCGAGGGCCGCGCCCAGGCCTCCGCCCTCTACCTGATCGCCTACTACCTCGGCAACAGCCTCGGCGGCACCCTGGGCGCCGACGCCTACCACGCCACCGGCTGGCCCGGCGCCGCCACCGTCGGCCTCACCGCCATGACCCTCGCCGCCGCCGTCACCCTCTACGCCACCCGCCAGGCCCACACGGCGGCCCGGCAACAGGATCGGCTGGGCAGACTTTCTGCCAGGTAGACTTTCCCCATGGCAGACCTCAAGCGCCGCCGCCGCCCCCACCTGGTGTCCACGCCCGTGCGGAAGAAGGGCGTGGTCACCATCCCGCAGGGAGATAAGGGAGCAACTGGACCTCCAGGAGGGCGACCAACTGGTGGTCGCCATCGAGGACGGCCGCATCGTACTGACCCCCGCCTCCGTGATCCCCGACGACCAGGCGTGGTTCTGGGGCGCCGGCTGGCAGGAGAAGGAGCAGGAGGTCGACGAGGCGATCGCCGAGGGCGACCGCGGCGAGGTCTTCCAGGACGGCGACGCCTTCCTGCAGTCCCTCGCCGACGAGGGCGGCCTGGACCTGGAGGAGATCAAGCGCCGTGCCGACGCATGAGTCGCCGGCCCACTTCCTCCGTGACTGGAAGGGCCTGACTCCCGCGCAGAAGGCCGCATTCCTCGTCGCCGTCGCCCAGTTCGTCACCGACCTGCGGGCCGGTCAGGGCTTCCGACGCGGCCTGCGCGTGAAGAAGATGCAGGGCCACCCGGACATCTGGGAGCTGACCTGGGCCCCGGACGGCCGTGCCACCTTCCACTACGGCCTCCCCCTCCAGGGCGAGGAACCGCACATCGTCTGGCGCCGAATCGGCACCCACGACGTCTTCAACCGCCCCCGACGACCACCGCCGATACACTCCGGGCATGAGCGTTGATCCGGCGGCGTACGCCCGATTGCGGGAGATCGCCGATCAGCTTCCCCGGCTGCCGGGGCTGGGGAAGGTCGAGATCGCCGACGGAGCGGTCGTCCTGATGCTGTCGCCGGTCAAACGGCACGAACTCGCGGTACTGCGGATCGCTCAACAGCTCAATGCCCAGCTACCGCAGACCCACCCCGGCTACATCGCCCACGGTGGCGCGGACCTGGAGGACGTCGGCCTCGGTCGGCTTCGGAATCCCGACCTGATGGTGTTCCCCGACGCGGCGCTGGACGACGACGACCCGGCCTTCCTTCCCCACGAGATCCTTCTCGTCGTGGAAATCGTCTCCAAGTCCAACCCCGAGAACGACTACCACAACAAGGTCCGCGACTACGCGGCGATGGGCATCCCGTTGTACCTCCTGGTCGATCCCCGCAAGGGCACCGGCATCGTGCACGACGAGCCCGGCTACACCCGCCGCAAGGACTTCGCCTTCGGCGACAAGATCACCGTCGGCCCCTGGACGCTCGACACCAGCGTCCTGCGGACTTACGCCTGAACCCGCACCCGCAGGACACCGGCCGACCGGGCCTGAACACACGGAAGGAGCCCGCACCCGGCAAACCGGGTACGGGCTCCTCCTCGGCCCCTCATGCAGCCGACACGCCGCCAAACATGGGGTAATCGCATGACTACGCGATGCGGTCGAGGACGATCGGGTTCGGGGTGAAGGCCGTGCCGGCCGGGGAGACCTCGATGCCGCCCGTCAGTGCCTCGATGGCGTAGTCGTAGCGCTCGGGGGTGTCGGTGTGCAGGGTCAGCAAGGGCTGGCCGGCCACGACGGTGTCGCCGGGCTTGGCGTGCATCTCGACGCCGGCGCCGGCCTGGACCGGGTCCTCCTTGCGGGCGCGGCCGGCGCCGAGGCGCCAGGCGCAGACGCCGACGGCGTAGGCGTCGAGCTCGGTGAGGACGCCGGAGGCGGGCGCCGGGATGACGTGCTGCTCGCGGGCGACCGGGAGGGGGGCGTCGACGTCGCCGCCCTGGGCGGCGATCATGCGGCGCCAGTGGTCCATCGCGGAGCCGTCGCGCAGCGCGTCGGCCGGGTCCTTGCCGTGCACGCCGGCCGCGGCGAGCATCTCGCGGGCGAGGGCGAGGGTGAGCTCGACGACGTCGGCGGGGCCGCCGCCGGCCAGCACCTCGATCGACTCGCGGACCTCCAGCGCGTTGCCGGCGGTGAGGCCGAGCGGGGTGGACATGTCGGTGAGCAGGGCGACGGTGTTCACGCCGGCGTTGGTGCCCAGGCCGACCATGGTGCGGGCGAGTTCGCGGGCGTTGTCGAGGTTCTTCATGAAGGCGCCGGAGCCGACCTTGACGTCCAGGACCAGGGCGCCGGTGCCTTCGGCGATCTTCTTGGACATGATCGAGGAGGCGATCAGCGGGATGGCCTCGACGGTGCCGGTGACGTCGCGCAGCGCGTAGAGCTTCTTGTCGGCGGGCGCGAGGCCGTCACCGGCGGCGCAGATGACCGCGCCGGTGGAGCGCAGGACGTCGAGCATCTCCTCGTTGGAGAGCAGGGCGCGCCAGCCGGGGATGGACTCCAGCTTGTCGAGGGTGCCGCCGGTGTGGCCGAGGCCGCGGCCGGAGAGCTGCGGGACGGCGGCGCCGCAGGCGGCGACGAGCGGGGCGAGCGGGAGGGTGATCTTGTCGCCGACGCCGCCGGTGGAGTGCTTGTCGCTGGTGGGCAGCGGCAGCGAGGAGAAGTCCATCCGGACGCCGGAGCGGATCATGGCGTCGGTCCAGCGGCTGATCTCGTGCGACTTCATGCCGTTCAGCAGGATCGCCATGGCCAGGGCGGACATCTGCTCGTCGGCGACCTCGCCGCGGGTGTAGGCGTCGATGACCCAGTCGATCTGAGCGTCGCTCAGTTCTCCGCTGTCGCGCTTGGTCCTGATGACGGAGATGGCGTCCATGCGTGCTCCAAGAGGGGTTTCAAAAGCGAAGAGTGTCGCGAGATGACCGGGTTCCGGCCCACTCGCGACACTCTACGCGCGTAACAATTGTCGAAGCTAGAGCCGCTCCGGCCCGAACGCGTCGGGCAGGACCTCACTCATCGGGCGGATCCCCGAGGGCAGCTCGATCAGCAGTTCCGGCCCGCCGTGCTCGTAGAGCAGCTGGCGGCAGCGCCCGCACGGCATCAGCAGTTCGCCCGCGCCGTCGACGCAGGTGAAGGCCGTCAGCCGGCCGCCGCCGGTGGCGTGCAGCGCGGACACCAGCCCGCACTCGGCGCACAGCCCGAGCCCGTACGAGGCGTTCTCGACGTTGCAGCCGGTGACCAGCCGCCCGTCGTCCACCAGCGCGGCCGCGCCGACCGGGAACTTGCTGTACGGGGCGTACGCGTGGGTCATCGCCTCGCGCGCGGCCGCGCGCAGCCGCTCCCAGTCGATCGCGGCCGACGCCGCAGGCGCCGTCACTTGCCCTGGCCCTTGCGGTAGATCTGACCGTCCGCCTTCGGCATGCGCAGCCGCTGGGAGGCCAGCGAGAGCACCACCAGGGTGATCACGTACGGCGTGGCGACGATCAGCGGGCGCTGCACCTCGTCGGTGAGCGCGTACCAGGCGCCGAGACCGCCGGCGACCACGAAGGAGATCGCCGCGCCGGTGAACTTGCGCCGGTACAGCTGCCAGAGCGCGAGCAGCGCCATCGCGATGGCGACGGTCAGGATCAGCACGTGCACCGACTCCGGGTCGCGCAGCTGGAGGCTGTCGGTGAAGCCGAACAGGCCGGCGCCCATGGCGAGGCCGCCCGGCATCCAGTTGCCGAAGATCATCGCGGCGAGGCCGATGAAGCCGCGGCCGAGGGTCTGGCCGTCCTTGTAGAAGTGCGCCGCGACCAGCGAGAGGTACGCACCGCCGAGGCCGGCGAAGGCGCCGGAGGCGATGACCGCGAGGTACTTGTACTTGTAGACGTTGACGCCCAGCGACTCGGCGGCGGTCGGGTTCTCACCGCAGGAGCGCAGCCGCAGGCCGAACACCGTGCGCCAGAGCACGAAGTAGCTGACCACGATCATCGCGCCGGCCAGCAGCACGACCACCGAGATGTTGGTGACCAGGCCGCCGACCACGCCGGCCACGTCCGAGACCAGGAACCAGTGGTGCTTCTCGATGTCGGACAGCCACGAGGACAGCCCGGGGACGGTGATGTACGGCAGCGGATCCGCCGGCGGCGACTGGTTCGCACCCGCGCCGACCGCGATGTAGTCCTTGTAGTAGATCCGGTTGACGTACGCGCAGATGCCGGGGATCAGCAGGTTGATGCCGACGCCGGAGACGATGTGGTCGACGCCGAAGGTGACGGTCACGAGCGCGTGCAGCAGACCGCCGAGCGCACCGCCGAGCATGCCGGCCAGCAGGCCGACCCACGGGTTGACCAGGTAGCCGGCCCAGGCACCGCAGAAGGTGCCGGCGACCATCATGCCTTCGAGGCCGATGTTGACCACGCCGGCCCGCTCGGACCACAGACCGCCCAGACCGGCCATGCCGATCGGCACGGCGGCGCTGAGCGCAGCGGTGATCTGGCCGGAGGAGGTCAGCGCGTGGTTGCCGGTGGCCATGCCCACGGCGGAGAACAGGACCAGGGCGCCCGCGATCAGCAGCAGCACCACCGGCCAGGACATCTTGCGCTTCTTGGTGGGCGCGCCCGGCGCCTTGGGACGCGCGGCGGTAGCCGTGCTCATGCGGACACCTCCTTCTTCTCAGTGGCCGCGAGCTGAGCCGCGAGCTGGGCGGCGAGCTGGGCGCCGACCTTCTGCTGCTGGCGCTTCAGGCCGTAGCGGCGCACCAGTTCGTAGGCGACGACGACGCAGATGACGATGGTGCCCTTCATGACGTCGACGATCTCGAAGGGGAAGCCGCCCTGGAGCGGCAGCTGGGAGCCGGTGGTGTCCAGGAAGGCGAACAGCAGGGCCGCGAAGGCCATGCCGATCGGGCTGTTGCGGCCGAGCAGGGCGATCGAGATGCCGAGGAAGCCCAGACCGGGCTGGAAGCTCTGGCCGTAGTAGAACGAGTTCTGCACCAGCTCGGGCATGCCGATCAGACCGGCGATCGCGCCGGAGACCACCATCGAGATGATCACCATGCGCTTGACGTTCACGCCGGACGCGGTCGCGGCCGACTCCGAGCGGCCGGTGGCGCGCAGGTCGAAGCCGAAGCGGGTGCGGGTCAGCGCGAACTGGAACACCACGCCGACCAGGGCGGCGATGAAGATGAAGCCCCAGAGCGGTCCACCCGCCGTCTCCAGCGTGAAGAAGTGGCTGGACTGCGAGATCGGGTCGGTCTGGATCGAGTTGCTGGTGGCGCTCGTCTTCGGCGCGAAGATGCCGGGGACGAGCAGCAGGCCGACGACCGCGATCGAGATCGAGTTCAGCATGATGGTCGAGATGACCTCGCTGACCCCGCGGTAGACCTTCAGCAGACCGGCGATGCTCGCGTACAGGCCGCCGACCAGCATGGCGGTGACCAGCAGCAGCGGGATCTGGATGATCGCGGGCAGGTCGACCTTGGCACCGACGAAGGCCGCGAACAGCGCCGCGACCTTGTACTGGCCCTCGACGCCGATGTTGAACAGGTTCATCCGGAACCCGAAGGCGGCGGCAGCGGCGGCCAGGTAGTACGTGGTGGACCGGTTGAGGATCCCCACTTGGCCGTCCGACTTGCCGGCGTACGTGAGCATCACGTTCCACGCGTCGAACGGGTTCTTGCCCGAAGTCGCCAGCAGGACGGAGCAGATCACGATGGAGAGCACGACCGCGAGCACCGGCGCCGCCAGTGCGAGCACGATCCGCTCACCGCTGATCCGCTGCGCCAGGCTGCGCTTGGCGGCGGTGTTGGGACTGGTCATGTGGGTTACTCCCCCGCCTGCGGGTCGTCGGCGGTGTCGGTGGGGCCGGCGTCGGACTCGGCCTCGGTGCCCTCCGCGAGGATCTCGTGGAAGTGCTCGACGGCCTCCGCATCGGACTCGAGGTGGCCGCTGGCGGCACCCGTCATGGCGGTGCCGAGGTCCTCGGCGGTGACGGTGGCCGGGTCGGCGTCGGCGACCAGGCGCCCGCGGTAGATGACCCGGATGGTGTCGGACAGGCCGATCAGCTCGTCCAGGTCGGCGGAGATCAGCAGGACGGCCAGGCCGGCCCGCTGGGCGACCCGGATGTGCTCCCAGATCTGCGCCTGCGCGCCGACGTCCACACCACGGGTGGGGTGCGCGGCGATCAGCAGCTTGGGCTGGTGGCTCATCTCGCGGCCGATGATCAGCTTCTGCTGGTTGCCGCCGGAGAGGGAGGCCGCGGTGACCTCGATGCCGGGGGTGCGGACGTCGTAGGCCTCGACGATCCGCCAGGTGTCCTTGCGGGCGGCGCCCGGGTCGAGCAGGACGCCCTTGGAGTTGGGCGCCTCGGTGACGTGACCGAGGATCCGGTTCTCCCAGAGCGGGGCCTCCAGCAGCAGGCCGTGCTTGTGGCGGTCCTCGGGGATGTAGCCGATGCCGGCCTCGCGGCGGGCCCGGGTGAGCGAGCCGGAGAGGTCCTTGCCGTCCAGGGTGACGGTGCCGCCGTCCAGCGGCAGCATGCCCATGATGGCCTCGACCAGTTCGGCCTGGCCGTTGCCCTCGACGCCGGCGATGCCGAGGATCTCGCCCTTGTGGATGCGCAGCGAGATGTCGTCGAGGACGACGCGCTCGATGCCCTCGGCGTCGGTCTTGGCGATCCGCAGGTCCTTGACGTCGAGCATCTCGCTCGTGGTGACGGTCGACTCGCGGCTCTCCGGGGAGGGCAGCTCGGCGCCGACCATCATCTCGGCCAGCTGACGGGCGGTGACGGCCTTCGGGTCGGCGTCGCCGACCGTGGTGCCGCGCCGGATCACGCTGATCGCGTCGGCCACCGCCAGCACCTCGTGCAGCTTGTGCGAGATGAAGATGACGGTGACGCCCTCGGACTTGAGCTCGCGCAGGTTGTCGAACAGCGCGTCGACCTCCTGCGGGACGAGCACGGCCGTCGGCTCGTCGAGGATCAGGATCTTGGCGCCGCGGTAGAGCACCTTGAGGATCTCGACGCGCTGACGGTCGGCGACGCCGAGGTCCTCGACCAGGGCGTCCGGGCGCACGCCCAGGCCGTACTGGTCGGAGATCTCCTTGATCTTCGCCTTCGCCTTGGCGCCGATGCCGTGGAGCTTCTCGCCGCCGAGGACGACGTTCTCCCACACGGTGAGGTTGTCGGCCAGCATGAAGTGCTGGTGGACCATGCCGATGCCGCGGGAGATGGCGTCGCCCGGAGTGTTGAACTCGCACGGCTCGCCGTTGATCGCGATGGTGCCCTCGTCCGGCTTCTGCATGCCGTAGAGGATCTTCATCAGCGTCGACTTGCCGGCGCCGTTCTCACCCATCAGGGCGTGCACGGTACCGCTGCGGACGGTGAGGTTGATGTCGTGGTTGGCCACGACACCGGGGAAGCGCTTGGTGATGCCGCGCAGTTCGACGGCCGATGTCGCCGTCCCCGCGCTGGGGGTACCGTCCTCGCGCGGGGGGACGGGGTCGGATGCGGTGATGGCGATCTCCTGGTGGTCTGGAGGCGCGTCGTTGCGCTGGGAGGGCCAAGGGGAAGACGGGGGGACGGGACGGGGCCCGGGGGTACGCGTTGAGCGCACCCTGCCGGGCCCCTCCCGTGATGCTTTGCCGTTCATGGCGCTGCCGGGCAGGCGGCAGTCGCCGGTGCGTCCGGGACGCGCGGGCCTTACTGGGCCGGCGCGGTCGGGACGGTGGTGGCGCCGGAGGTGATCGCCGTGGTGGCGCCCTTCAGCTTGTCCTGGATGTCGTCGAGCTTGCCGCCGGTGGTGGCGAGCGAGACGCCCTCGGCCTTCAGGTCGAAGAGCTTGATGCCGGTGAACGGCTGGCCCTTCTTGATCGACTCGATGTAGGAGAAGACGGCGTTGTCGACGTTCTTCACCATCGAGGTCAGGATGCTGTTCTTGTACTTCGCCAGGGCCGGCTGGGCGGCCTGGTCGGAGTCGACGCCGATGGCCAGGGCACCCGGCTTGTTGGCGACGGCCTCGATGGCGCCGTTGCCGGAGGAGCCGGCGGCGGCGTAGATGACGTCCGCGCCCTTGTCGAGCTGGCCCTGCGCGGCCTCCTTGCCCTTGTCGGGCGAGTTGAAGCCGGTGAAGTCCGGAGGCGTGGTCAGGTAGGTGGTCTCGACCTGGATGTTCGGGTCGACGGACTTCACACCCGCCTTGTAACCGGCCTCGAACTTCTTGATGAGCTCGGTCTGCACACCGCCGATGAAGCCGACGTGCTTGGACTTCGACTTGTTCGCGGCGGCGACGCCGGCGAGGTACGAACCCTCCTGCTCGGCGAAGACCAGCGACGTGACGTTGGACGGCTGGTCCTTGTCGTTCGAGTCGATGATCGCGAACTTGACGTTCGGGTTGTCCTTGGCGACCTTGTCGACCGCCTGCTGGTAGACGAAGCCGACCGCGATGATCGTCTTGTAACCGCCGTCGATCAGGTTCTTGAGGCGGGTCTCCTTGTCGGCCTCGGCCTCACCGGTCTTGGCGTCGGCCTCGGTGACCGCGACGCCGAGCTCGGCCTTGGCCTTGTCGAGACCGCGGGCGGCGGAGTCGTTGAACGACTGGTCGCCACGGCCGCCGATGTCGTAGGCCATACCGACCTTGATCGAGCCGTCGCCCGAACCGGAGGAGGTGTTGCTGTCAGTGCTCTTTGCGCCGCAAGCGGCGAGCGAGGCCATGCCCAGGGAACCCGAGAGCACAACCGCAGCGAGCTTCATTGAACGGCGCAAGGGAGTATCTCCTTCTCACACGCACCTGATTAGCGTGGTCGGACGCCACCGTAACGCGCGTAGAACACGGTTGGGTTACGGGCTGCCGGACCATTCGGGTTGTTATCAAACCGTGGTCTCACGGTCTTCCCAAGGCCCTATTCCCGTGCGCGGACGGTGATCCAAAGCTGGTTTTGCGGCCCAGTCTACGGAACCGTTCGATAACCCCGGATGGCGGTAAACCGGCCGGTCACCGAGATGAGGTGCCGGCCGGTCGCCCGAGGGTCGCCCGAGAGGGCGTTCACGCAGTGCCCGAGGAGATGCCCGAGGACGGTGTGCGCCGCTCAATCCCGCGGCTCAGTACTGCTGTTCGGTTTCGGCGGCTCGGTCCTGCCGCTCAGCTCTGCCGTTCGATTTCCGCAGCTCAGTCCCGCGGCTCAGTGCTGTGGCTCGTCCAGGGCGAGCGCCGCGAACAGCTCCACGCCGATCCCGATCGCGCGCTCGTCGGCGTCGAAGCGGCCCTGGTGCAGGTCGCGGACGGTGGTGTCACCGGGGGCGCGGACGCCCAGCCGGGCCAGCGCGCCCGGGGCGTGCTCCAGGTACCAGGAGAAGTCCTCGCCGCCCAGGCTCTGCTCGGTGCTCTCCACCACCTGCGCACCCTCCCGGCCGAACCGGTCGGTCATCGCCGCGTCCAGCAGGGCGACCGAGACCGCCTCGTTGACCACCGGCGGCACCCCCCGGTGGTAGTCCAGCGTCCACTTCGCCCGATAGGTCTCGGCGAGCTTGGCGATCAGCTCGTGCAGCAGGTCGGGCGCCTCACGCCAGCCGTCCAGCTCCAGGCAGCGGATGGTGCCCTCCAGTTCGGCGCGCTGCGGGATGACGTTGGGCGCGGAGCCGGAGGCGATCCGGCCCCAGACCAGGCTGACGCCCCAGCGCGGGTCCATCCGGCGGGCCAGCGCGCCCGGCAGGTCGGCGGCCATCCGGGCGATCGCGGTCACCAGATCGGTGGTCAGGTGCGGGCGGGCGGTGTGCCCGCCGGGGCCGTCCAGGTGCAGCACCAGTCGGTCGCAGGCCGAGGTGATCGCCCCGGTGCGCAGGGCGATCCGGCCCACCTCCACCTTGGGGTCGCAGTGCACCGCGAAGATCCGGCCGACGCCGTCCATCCCCCCGGCCTTGATCACGTCCAGCGCACCGCCCGGCAGGACCTCCTCGGCCGGCTGGAACACCAGCCGGACGGGGCGGCGCAGTTCGCCGGTGCGGACGGCCTCGGCCAGCACCAGGGCGGTGCCGAGCACCACCGCGGTGTGCACGTCGTGGCCGCAGGCGTGGGCCCGGCCGGGGACGGTCGAGCGGTACGGCACGTCGGTCTTGGCGTCGTCGATCGGCAGCGCGTCGATGTCGGCACGGAAGGCCAGGAACTCGGTGCCGGGGGCGGTGCTGGCCGGGACGATGTCGACGATCAGACCGGTGCCGCCGGGCAGCACCCGGGGGCTCAGGCCGGCCGCCACCAGCCGGTCGCGGAGCAGGCCGGTGGTGCGGAACTCCTGGCGGCCGAGCTCCGGGTGCCGGTGCAGGTCACGGCGGAAGGCGATCAGCTCGGACTCCAGCCCCCGGACCCGGGCGCGCAGTTCGGCGGCGGGGCGTGCGGTGGCCAGAGTGGCGCCCGGCTGAGCGGGCTCAGGACGGTTCATCTCAACAAGGGTAGGCCTGTTGGGGGGATTTGGCCCGACTTCTGGAAAACTAGTCCCCGGATGGGCGCATACCGGCCGAACAGGTGGGTATGACATCTCGTTTCAGCCGCCTTCCCCGATTGCTTGCCCTGTGCAACGACCGCCCGGAGCGGCGGTCACGGCCGACCCCTTCTTGGCGATGCGTCAGAAGCTCTCCACCGGGGCGTACACGCCCCACACCTCCCGCAGCGCGTCGCAGACCTCGCCGACGGTGGCCCGCGCCGCCAGCGCCTCCTTCATCGGGTACAGCACGTTCCCCGTCCCCTCCGCGGTGCGGCGCAGCCCGTCCAGCGCCCGGGCGACGGCCACGCGGTCCCGCCCGGCCCGCAGCCGGGACAGCCGCTCGGCCTGCTGCCGCTCGACCGCCGGATCCACCCGCAGCGGCCGGTACGGCTCCTCGGCGTCCAGCCGGAAGCGGTTGACGCCGACCACCGTCCGCTCGCCGGAGTCGGTCTCCTGCTGGAGCCGGTAGGCGGTGCGCTCGATCGCGGCCTTCTGGAAGCCCTGCTCGATCGCGGCCACCGCGCCGCCCAGCTCCTCGACCCGGGCCATCAGCGCCAGCGCGGCGGCCTCCACCTCGTCGGTCAGCGACTCGACCGCGTACGAGCCGGCGAACGGGTCGACGGTGGCGGTCACGTCGGTCTCGTGGGCGAGCACCTGCTGGGTGCGCAGGGCGAGCCGGGCGGCCTTCTCGGTGGGCAGCGCGATCGCCTCGTCGAAGCCGTTGGTGTGCAGCGACTGGGTGCCGCCGAACACCGCGGCGAGCGCCTGCACCGAGACCCGGACCAGGTTCAGCTCGGGCTGCTGGGCGGTGAGCTGCACCCCGGCGGTCTGGGTGTGGAAGCGCAGCATCCACGAGCGCGGGTCCCTCGCGCCGAACTCCTCCCGCATCACCCTGGCCCAGATCCGGCGGGCGGCACGGAACTTGGCCACCTCCTCCAGCAGCGTGACCCGGGCCACGAAGAAGAACGAGAGCCGGGGGGCGAAGTCGTCCACCGCCATCCCGGCCGCGATCGCGGTACGGACGTAGGCGATGCCGTTGGCCAGCGTGAAGGCGATCTCCTGCGCCGGATCCGCCCCGGCCTCGGCCATGTGGTAGCCGGAGATGGAGATGGTGTTCCAGCGCGGGATCTCCGCCCGGCAGTACCGGAAGACGTCCGCGACCAGCCGCAGCGAGGGCTGCGGCGGGAAGATGTACGTGCCCCGCGCGATGTACTCCTTCAGCACGTCGTTCTGGACCGTGCCGGTCAGCCGGGCAGGCGCCACCCCCTGGGCCTCGCCGACCAGTTGGTAGAGCAGCAGGAGCAGCGCGGCGGGCGCGTTGATGGTCATCGAGGTGGACACCCCGCCCAGCGGGATGCCGTCGAACAGCACGGCCAGGTCCTCGACGCTGTCGACGGCCACGCCCACCTTGCCCACCTCCCCGGCGGCGAGCGGCGCGTCCGAGTCGTAGCCCATCTGGGTGGGCAGGTCGAAGGCCACCGACAGGCCGGTGCCGCCGCCCGCGATCAGCTGCCGGTAGCGGGCGTTGGACTCGGCGGCGGTGCCGAAGCCCGCGTACTGGCGCATCGTCCACGGCCGGCCGGCGTACATCGTCGGGTAGACGCCCCGGGTGTACGGGTACTCCCCCGGCCGGCCGAGCCTGCTCGCCGGATCCCAGTCGGCCAGCGCCTCCGGGCCGTACAGCGGCTCGATCGGGAAGCCTGACTCGGCGCGGCGCGGCTCGGCTGCCATGAGGTCCCTCCACGGGATCGGCGGGGGCATCGGTCGGTCCTCGCAATGTAGGACAGGACCTGGAGCGGGACCGGGCGGCGCGGGCGCGGACACGGTTGAGATGATCGGGTGAACGACCGGATGAGCCCCAGGGAGTGGCAATGACCGAGCAGAAGGTGGCCGTGGTCACCGGTGCCAGCAGTGGAATCGGCGCGGCGACCGCCCGCCGGCTGGCGGCCGAGGGCTTCGACGTGGTGCTGACCGCCCGGCGGACCGAGCGGATCGAGGCGCTGGCCAAGGAGATCGGCGACGGGGGCGGTTCGGCCAGGGCGGTCACGCTCGACGTCACCGACCGGGCCGCCGTGGACGCCTTCGCGGCCGAGGTCGGCCGGGTCGACGTGCTGGTGAACAACGCCGGCGGGGCGATCGGCGCCGAGACGGTCGAGCACGGCGACCCGGCCGACTGGCTGGCCATGTACGAGGTGAACGTGCTCGGTGTGCTGCACGTGACGCAGGCGCTGCTGCCGGCCCTGCGGGCCACCGGCGACGGCACCGTGCTGGTGCTCTCCTCGACCGCCGCGCTGGCCGCGTACGAGGGCGGCGGCGGCTACGTCGCGGCCAAGCACGCCGCGCACACCATCGCGGCGACGCTGCGCCTGGAGCTGTGCGGGGAGCCGATCCGGGTGATCGAGATCGCCCCCGGCATGGTGAAGTCCGAGGGCTTCGCCGTCACCCGCTTCCGCGGCGACGAGGAGAAGGCCGCGGCCGTGTACGCCGGCGTGGCCGAGCCGCTGACCTCGGAGGACATCGCCGACACCGTGGCCTGGGCGGTCACCCGCCCCCCGCACGTCAACATCGACCTCCTGGTCGTCCGCCCCCGCGCCCAGGCCGCCAACCACAAGGTCCACCGCGCCTGACGGCGGTCGGATCCACCGGCGGCCCGGCCACCCCGTACGCCTCTGGCCACGGGCCTCGCCAGAGCCACCCTCCTGAGGCGGGGGTGCCGGATTAACAGATGAATGTGGGGAGGGCGCTGACACAAAGATGTCAACGTCACAACTTGATAGCTCGTCCGGATGAATTCCGCACGCGCCCTCCCCAACTGATGACGGCTCAACTACCTTTGAGGAGCTGCCCGACCGGCGCCGTGACGCCGCCCGCAGCCCCCATACTTCAGCTGCTCCACCCCACCCCACCCCACTTCACCGGCACCTTCCCGCCCTCACGAGGAGGACCCGCTGGCCAGCGACATCCCGCCACAGCGGCTCGATCCAAGCTCCGAGCCGACCCTCCTCGGGCTGCACCGCTTCAACGAAGCCGATGCCGGCGCCGCCGAGGAGGCCCTCCTGGCCTGCTGCGGCAGCCACCGCTGGGCCCTGCGGCTCACCGCGCACCGGCCCTACCCCGACATAGAGTCCCTGCTGGCCGCCGCCAGCGAGGCCTCCTACGACCTCCGCCCGGCCGACCTGGCCGAGGCGCTCGCCGACGAGAGCTGGATGCCGCAACCGCTGCTCGGCATGCGGGCACCGGGCAGCCAGGCCGCGCACACCGCGCTGCGGGCCGCCCACGCCGCGTACGAGGCCAGGTTCGGCCACGTCTTCGTGGTCTGCCTGGAGGGCGTGGCCCCGGAGGAGATGCTCGACACCGTGCTCTCCTCGATCCGCACCCGGCTGGCCAACGACCCGGACGAGGAGCGGCTGATCGCGGCGGACGAGCTCCGCCGGATCGCCCTCACCCGACTGGAGCACCTGGTCGCCACCCATTCGGAGGCCGGGGCGCGCTGAGCAGCCGCCGTCTCCTCCATCCCGCCCACTCCCTCCCCGCCCGCTAACTCTCCGCCCGCTAACTCTCCGCCCGCTACTTCTTCTTCGCCTGGGCGGCCCGCAGCTTGGCCACCTGCTGCCGGACGATCACCTCGTCCGGCGCGGCGGCTGGCTCGGCGGCGACCCCGAAGGTGGTGAACACCGCGAGCGCCGGCCCGATCCGGGCCAGCACCGCACGCTGCGAGAGCACCGCGCTCCCCGATTCATTCGTCAGGGTGAATCCGAGCGCGGCGTCCGCTCCCCCGGGGGTGGGCGTGTCCTCACGGTTCAGCCGGTGCCTGGTCCGGATCGGCGCCTTCTTCCCCGGCTTCTCGGCCGGCGGCGCCGGGGCCGTCGAGGTGAACGCGGCACACGGGCCGAACAGCTTCTCCAGCTCCGTCTGGAGCGCGGCCGCCCGCCCCGTCCGGTAGCCGAGCAGGCCGCCGTACACGCCGCCCCTGGGGTCGGCGGTCCGGGCCACGCTCAGGTCGGTCTCCGCGTACGGGTAGCCCGGGGCCGGCGAGGCCGAGGCGGTGCCGGCGCCGGCCGAGGCGGCCGGGGTCACCGCGTCCAGCAGCGGCTGGCAGGCCGGGACGTCCGCGACCTCCCGCCCCGCGCCCGCCCCGGTGTCGCCGTGGCCGGGCGTCATCACCGTCACCGTGTAGCCCGCCCCGAGGTCGGCACCGGCCACCGCGGCCGCCCGCAGCTCGGCCGCGGACAGCTCGCGGCCGGGCCCGGCCCGGTCCGCGGAGGAGCCGCCGACCGTGGTGCAGCCCGTGGCGAGCAGCAGCAGGGCCGCGAGGGCGGCGGCGGACGGTCGGACGGGGCGAAGCGGCACGGGGGCCTCGGCAGGGTGTCGGCGGCGGAGCGGGCCGCCACCGTAACGCAGTCGAGCCGTCACCCAGAGCGACCAAAGCGCCGCCGGTTCCCGTCCGGCTAGGCCAGTCGTGCCTGATTGATCACACCTGAGACCCCCGGAGGCGGTTCCCGACGCAGCGTCGATAGGATGCTGGCGGCCGGTGGACCGTACCTGGCCGGGCTGACCGACACCGAAGCCGGCCGAGCCCCCAATCGCTTCCGGAGGGTTTTTCCGTGCCGGCTGGAACGCTGTACCGCGGCCGGGAAGGCATGTGGAGCTGGGTGGCTCATCGAGTCACCGGCGTCCTCATCTTTTTCTTCCTGTTCGCCCATGTCCTGGACACCGCTCTGGTGCGAGTGTCGCCCGAGGCGTACGACACCGTCATTCAGACGTACAAGACTCCTCTCGTGAACCTGATGGAGTACGGCCTGGTGGCCGCCATCCTGTTCCACGCCCTCAACGGCCTGCGGGTCGTCGCCGTGGACTTCTGGTCCAAGGGCCCGAAGTACCAGAAGCAGATGCTCTGGACCGTCGTGGCGGTCTGGGTCGTGCTGATGGCCGGCTCCTTCTACGGGATCCTGCAGCACACGCTGATCTCCTGGTTCGGGAAGTGAGCTGACACATGTCCACGGAATACTCCGACGCGCTGGTCGTCCCCTCCGCGCACGCGCACACCGGCAAGGGCCTCGGCACCGGCAACCCGGCCGACGCGTTCGTCATCGAGCCGCCGCGCAAGCGGACCCCGAAGACCCCGCGCCGCACCCGCACCAACTTCGAGATGCTGGCCTGGCTCTTCATGCGCCTGTCCGGCATCGTCCTCGTGGTCCTGATCCTCGGGCACCTGCTCATCATGCTGGTGCTCGACGGCGGCGTCTCCAAGATCGGCTTCGCCTTCGTGGCCGGCCGCTGGGCCTCGCCGTTCTGGCAGGTCTGGGACCTCACGATGCTCTGGCTCGCCATGCTCCACGGCGCCAACGGCATGCGGCAGGTCATCAACGACTACGCCGAGAAGGACTCGACCCGGCTCTGGCTGAAGGGGCTCATGGGTACCGCCACGGTCTTCACCGTGCTGCTCGGCACCCTGGTGATCTTCACCTTCGACCCCAACATCTGACGACAAAGCATCTAATCGGCAATCGGCAGAGGCCAGAGGCGAGTTAGAACCCCCATGCAGATTCACCAGTACGACACCGTCATCGTCGGCGCCGGCGGCGCCGGCATGCGCGCGGCCATCGAGTCGACGCAGCGCACCCGCACCGCCGTCCTGACCAAGCTCTACCCCACCCGGTCCCACACCGGCGCGGCCCAGGGCGGCATGTGCGCCGCCCTCGCCAACGTCGAGGAGGACAACTGGGAGTGGCACACCTTCGACACGGTCAAGGGTGGTGACTACCTGGTCGACCAGGACGCCGCCGAGATCATGTGCAAGGAGGCCATCGACGCCGTCCTCGACCTGGAGAAGATGGGCCTGCCCTTCTCCCGCACCGAGCAGGGCCGGATCGACCAGCGCCGCTTCGGCGGGCACTCCCGCAACCACGGTGAGGCCCCCGTCCGCCGCTCCTGCTACGCGGCCGACCGCACCGGTCACATGATCCTCCAGACGCTGTTCCAGAACTGCGTCAAGCACGGCGTCGAGTTCTTCAACGAGTTCTACGTCCTCGACCTGCTGATCAACGAGGGCAAGACGGCCGGCGTCGTCGCCTACGAGCTGGCCACCGGCGAGATCCACGTCTTCCAGGCCAAGTCCGTCGTGTTCGCCTCCGGCGGCACCGGCAAGTTCTTCAAGGTCTCCTCCAACGCCCACACCCTCACCGGTGACGGCCAGGCCCTGGTGTACCGCCGCGGCCTGCCGCTGGAGGACATGGAGTTCTTCCAGTTCCACCCGACCGGCATCTGGCGCATGGGCATCCTGCTCACCGAGGGCGCCCGCGGCGAGGGCGGCATCCTGCGCAACAAGGACGGCGAGCGCTTCATGGAGCGCTACGCCCCCGTCATGAAGGACCTCGCGTCCCGTGACGTCTGCTCCCGCGCGATCTACACCGAGATCCGCGAAGGCCGCGGCTGCGGTCCGGACGGCGACCACGTCTACCTGGACCTGACCCACCTGCCGCCGGAGCAGCTGGACGCCAAGCTCCCGGACATCACCGAGTTCGCCCGCACCTACCTCGGCATCGAGCCCTACACGGACCCGATCCCGATCCAGCCCACCGCGCACTACGCCATGGGCGGCATCCCGACCAACGTCGAGGGTGAGGTGCTGCGCAACAACACCGACGTCGTCCCGGGCCTGTACGCGGCCGGCGAGGTCGCCTGCGTGTCCGTGCACGGCGCCAACCGCCTGGGCACCAACTCGCTGCTGGACATCAACGTGTTCGGCCGTCGCGCGGGCATCGCCGCCGCCGACTACGCCAACGTGCACGAGTTCGTCGAGCTGCCCGAGAACCCGGCCGAGAAGGTCCAGGCCCTGGTCGACGGCCTGCGCGAGGCCGCCGGCACCGAGTCCGTGGCGCAGATCCGCAAGGAGCTGCAGGAGACCATGGACGCCAACGCGATGGTGTACCGCACCGGCGCCACCCTGAAGCAGGCGGTCGAGGACATCGCCGCGCTGAAGGAGCGCTACAAGAACGTCTCGATCCAGGACAAGGGCTTCCGGTACAACACGGACCTGCTGGAGGCCGTCGAGCTGGGCAACCTGCTCGACCTGGCCGAGGTGCTGGCCGTCTCCGCGCTGGCCCGCGAGGAGTCGCGCGGCGGCCACTACCGCGAGGACTTCCCGACCCGTGACGACGTGAAGTTCATGCAGCACACCATGGCGTACCAGGAGGTGGCCGCCGACGGCAGCACCTCCATCCGCCTCGACTACAAGCCGGTCGTCACGACCCGCTACCAGCCGATGGAGCGTAAGTACTGATGAGCACTCCTACCGTGGAGAAGCACTCGGCCGCTCTGGACGCGGTCGAGGCGGGCGGCGTCGAGCTGATCACCGTCACCTTCCGGATCCGCCGGTTCAACCCGGAGGAGCACCCGGACCCGGTGTGGGTCGACTACCAGCTGACGCTCGACCCGAAGGAGCGCGTCCTGGACGCGCTCAACAAGATCAAGTGGGAGCAGGACGGCACCCTCACCTACCGCCGTTCCTGCGCGCACGGCATCTGCGGCTCCGACGCCATGCGGATCAACGGCCGCAACCGGCTGGCGTGCAAGACCCTGATCAAGGACGTCGACCCGGAGAAGCCGATCACGATCGAGGCCATAAAGGGCCTCACGGTCCTCAAGGACCTGGTCGTGGACATGGACCCGTTCTTCCAGGCGTACAAGGACGTCATGCCGTTCCTCATCACCAAGGGGAACGACCCGACCCGCGAGCGCCTGCAGTCCGCCGAGGACCGCGAGCGCTTCGACGACACCACCAAGTGCATCCTGTGCGCCGCGTGCACGTCGTCCTGCCCGGTGTTCTGGAACGACGGCCAGTACTTCGGCCCGGCCGCGATCGTGAACGCGCACCGCTTCATCTTCGACTCGCGCGACGAGGGCGCCGAGCAGCGCCTGGAGATCCTCAACGACCGTGAGGGCGTGTGGCGCTGCCGCACCACCTTCAACTGCTCCGAGGCCTGCCCGCGTGGCATCGAGGTCACCAAGGCGATCCAGGAAGTGAAGCGGGCGCTGGTCACCCGCCGCTTCTGATCTCCGCCTGACACGGCGAAGGCCCCCGCCCGATCGGATGATCGGACGGGGGCCTTCGCCATGGGCTCAGCGCAGCGCGCCGAGGTCCTTCGGGGCGGACCAGCCGCTGAAGGTCACCAGGTGCCGGTCGGCGGTCACGGCCCACAGGTCCGGCGTGCCGTCCCCGTCACCGTCGCCCGAGCTGCCGAGGGTCGGGTAGGCGGCAGTGGTGAAGCCGGTGGCGACCACGTTCGCCTTCGGGTCCGCGAGCGCGGAGAAGTCGAAGGTGCCGTCGGCCTTCTTCGGGACCGGGTAGGCGTGCAGGTCACCGGTCGCCCGGTCGCGCGCCCACAGGGCGAGGTTGCCGGCGGCGTCCGGGCCGGGGGCGATCAGGTCGTAGCCGGCCCAGTCGCCGGTGGTGGTGAGCTTGCGGACCTTCTGGGTGCCGAAGCTGAAGTTGCCGCCGGCATGCAGCCAGAGGTTGCCTCCCTCAAGGGTCACCAGCGACGGGGCGAAGCCGCCGGTCGCCGGACCGAACGCGACGAGCTGGTCCGCCTTCGACCAGTCGGAGGCGTAGTCGGCGGGGCACGCCGCGGCTGCCCCGGTGCCGTCCACGCAGCGGGTCGAACGCCCGGCACCCGTCCAGGTCTGGGAGAAGGAGCCGTAGTCGAAGTTCCGGTACTGGTAGAGGTAGCCGTCGCCCGGCTTGTGGACGAAGAGGTCGTCCGAGGACGGCGCGTGCTGGTTCGACCAGCCCAGGTGGGCCACCTGGAACGGCGCCCAGTTGCCGTCGTACGGCGCGTGGGCGCCCGTGATCACCGCATTCGGCGTCGTGTCGGGCGCGTTCACGCTGAGGTACTGCAGGTTGCCCTGCGCGTCGGGCAGCAGGATGTCCGCGGTGCCGTCCCCGTCGACGTCGCCGAGGGTCTTCGGCGGGTTCGGGTTCGACGGGGCGTAGAAGGTGTAGGACGCCCCGCCGACGTTGCCCGCCTTGTCCGTCACCTGGACGTTGAGGATGTTGGTCCCCCAGTCCCGGACCTTGAGGCCGACCGTCACCGTGCCGTCGGCGCCCGGCTTGACGGCATCGGACGAGTCGCAGCCGCCGACACCGAGGTTGCTGAAGCCGTACCGGACGCAGTCGACACCGGAGGCCTGCCCGCCGGCCGGGGCCGGGTCGGCGGTCGTGAGGACGAAGGTCCCCTTCTGGCCCGCGTACTTGGTGGCGGTGCCGCTCGCCGGGAAGTCGGGCGAGGAGACCGTGGCGGTCGGGCTCGTGGTGTCCACCCGGAAGTGGCAGTCCGCCGACGGGGCGGAGGCCTGCTGGTCCTGCACGGCCCAGGCGTGCCATGCGTAGCCGTGCCCGTCCACCAGACCGGGGACGGCGACCTTGGCCTGCTGGCCGTACGCCTGGGCCGTTCCGGTGAAGACCGGGTCCTGGGCGCCCGTGGTCTCGTCCCAGATGTCGAACCGGGCACCGGTGCCGGTGACCTTGGCGTTGAGCGTCGGGCCGTTCGTGGTCCGTCCGACCCAGCTCGGGGCGGTGGTCGAGTCGCAGGCGTCGGCGCGGTACTCGTTGCCCTGGCTGGTGCCGAGGACGGCCGGCGCGGTGTCGGCGGCGAAGGCGCCGGGCGCGGTGAGCAGGCCGGCCGCGATCGCGGCCGCCGTCACCCCGCCGAGTCTGCGGGCATGCCGAAGTGTCATGGAGGTACCCCACCCCTTTGATCGAGAGATCTCGTTACGTGTACGAGCGGTGAGGATCTTTCCAGTGGGGACCGACAGCGGCAACGGAGATTCAGTCGGTGGCCGGGGTGCGGCGGGTGGCGCGGAGGCCGCGCAGGCCGATGGCGCCGACGGCGATGCCGAGGAGGAAGGAGGTGACGGCGAGGAGGAGGTGGATCCAGAAGAAGGCGGTGGGCTGGGAGTGGTCGCCGTTGGTGAAGGCCTGGCCGCCGGAGTCCTTCCAGAGGTTCTTGACGAAGGTGGTCCAGATGATGATCGACCAGACGCCGAAGGCGGTCAGGAACCAGGAGGTGCGGCGGCTGAGCTTCATGGGGGTCCTCGTCGGGGGTGGGGAGGCGGGGTGCGTCCCCCAGTATGCGCGGACCGCCGATCGGCGTAGGGCGGGCCCCTCGTACGGAGGACCGGCCCGGTGTGGCGCACAGCGGATGCCCCGAAGTGGGTACGGTCTGCGCGTGTCCACACGTCGTCAGAAATTCGCGCATCTGTTCGTCACGACCGCCGCGGTCCTCCCGGCCCTGTTAGCCGCCCCGGGGGCGGTCGCCGCCCCGCAGGAGCCGCCCCCGGCCGCTTCCGTGGTCGGCGGCGAGCGGCTCGGGCGCTCCGGCGTCCAGGTCTCGCCGCTGGCCGGAGCCCCGGCCCTGCCGAGGGACCTCACCGGCGAGTCCTGGATAGTCTCCGACGCCACGTCGGGCGACGTGCTGGCGGCCAGCAACCCGCATCTGCGGCTCGCCCCGGCCAGCACCCTGAAGATCCTCTTCGCCGACACCGTGCTGCCCAAGTTCGACCGCAGCACGGTGCACAAGGTCGCCGACGAGGAGATCCTCGGGCTCGGTGAGGGCAGCAGCCTGGTCGGCATCAAGGAGAACCTGGAATACCGGGTCGAGGACCTGTGGCGCGGGGTGTTCCTGAGCTCGGGCAACGACGCCGTGCACGTCCTGGCGCACATGAACGGCGGCGTCGAGCAGACCGTCGTCGAGATGCAGTCCCGCGCCGACGCCCTCCAGGCCCGGGACACCCGGGTGATCTCCCCGGACGGCTACGACATGGACGGGCAGCTCTCCTCGGCCTACGACCTGTCGCTGTTCGCCCGGGCCGGCCTGCGCAACCCCGACTTCCGGATGTACTGCGCCACCCGGCAGGCGATGTTCCCGGGCGCGGTGGACAAGAACACCGGCCAGCGCGGCAGTTTCGGGATCGCCAACACGGACCGCCTGCTGGGCAAGTACCCCGGCCTGATCGGGGTGAAGAACGGTTACACCACCAACGCCGGCTCGACCTTCGTCGGCGCCGCCGAACGCAACGGCCGCACCCTGCTGGTGACCGTGATGCACCCGGACAGCTACCAGAAGGTCTACGACGAGACCGCGGCCCTGCTGGACTGGGGCTTCGCGGCGGCCGGAAAGGTGCAGCCGGTCGGCAAGCTGGTCGACGAACTCCCGCCGGACGGCGAGCCGAGCGGCCAGGCCGGCGGCACCGCCGGCGCGCCCCCGCCGGACTCCACCCCCGCCACCCGGCCCGGCACCACCCCCACTGCCACCCCCGCCGCCGCCGAGGACGACGGGCTCGGCCTCGGCGGCTGGCTGGCCGTCGTGCTGGTGACGGCCGCGGCCGGCTACGGGGTGCTGGTCCTACGGCGCGGACGCCGCGGAGCGGCCGGCTGGTGACGGCCGGACGGACGGCCCGGCCTCAGGGTTCCTCCCGGGGCCGGGCCGCCGTCGTGTCCGCGGCCGCCTGCGCCTCGTCGGCCGCCGCCAGCAGCGCCCGGGCGTGCTCCCGGGTGCGCTCCCGGGCGGCCACCGGATCGGCCATCGCCGTCCAGGCCACGCAGTACATCAGCAGCCGGGAGACGAAGTTGATCCACAGCAGCAGCGCCACCGGCACGCCGAAGGCGCCGTACAGGCTCTTCCCGGCGACGGAGCCGAGGTAGGAGGCGAGCAGGACCTTCAGCAGCTCGAAGCCGACCGCGCCGATCAGCGCGCCCTGCAGCACGTCGCGCCGGCGCTGGCCGCGGATCCCGGGGAACGGCGCCAGCAGGTAGGCGAAGAGCAGCGTGTCGCACGCTATGGCGATGAGCACGCCGACCCCGGTCAGCAGGTAGCCGCTGCGCAGGCCGGTCCAGTCGGCGATCCGCCCGGCCAGCGTCGTCCCGGCGGTGGAGGCGCCCACCGAGATCAGCGACACCACGCCGAGGCCGCCCAGCACCGCGCAGTCCCAGGCCTTGCGCAGCACCACGTTGGTGTCGTCGTCGGGCAGCTGCCAGACGTCCCGGATCGAGGTGCGCATGGTGTCCACCCAGCCGAGGCCGGAGACCAGCAGCAGCGCCCCGCTGACCAGTCCGACGGCGCCCGCGTTGGCCACCAGGGACGGCAGGTTGAGCGCCTGCGAGATGCCCGGCAGCTGGTCGGAGATGTGCTTCTGCAGGTCCGCCACCTGGCTGCTGCTGAGCGTCGAGACGGCGATCGCCAGGCCCACCGTGAGCAGCGGGAACAGGGCGAGGAAGCCGAAGAAGGTGACCGCACCGGCCAGCCGGTTGCCCCGGGCCGCGGAGAAGTACTCGTACACCCGGTACGGGCGGCTGCGCAGCACCCACGTGACGAGCGGGCCGACGACCGGGAGGCGGGTCAGGAAGTCCACCCGACCGGTTATACCGGTCCGTCCTCCGAATGGCCGTCAGGCTCGGCGCAGGTTCTAGCGTTTCACCAGGCGGCGGGCCCGGGCGAGGGCGCGGACGGCCTGGTAGGCGCCGTAGCGGCCGTGGCTGAGCAGTTCGGTGCGCACGCCGTCCACGCCGGGCGGCGGGCGGTAGCCGGCCGGCCGGAGCCGGGCGCAGTGGGCGGCGGCGCGGCGGAAGTACTCGCGGCGGTCGCCGGGCGGGATCCGGCCGGGCTTGGAGACGACGGTGTTGAGGTGGTGCAGCATCCGGCCGTAGACGACCGGGCGCCAGTGGTCGAGGTCGGGGCGGCGGTCCAGGAAGGCGAAGACCAGGTCGTACTGGGCGAAGACGTCGAAGTGCTTGCGGCTGGCGGTGGCCAGGATGTTGCCGCCCTCCTGGCGCTGGCGGTAGTGCACGCCGACCTCGTCGAGCAGGGTGATCCGGGCGGCGGCGAGCAGCGCCGGGTACGTCCAGGGGGTGTCCTCGTAGTAGCCGGCCGGGAAGACCAGCTGCTGGGCGGTGACGAAGTCGCGGCGGTAGGCCTTGTTCCAGACCACCTGGAGCAGGTCGAGCAGGTCGGGGCGGGCGGCGAGGTCGAAGACGTCCGGGGAGGCGGCGCCGAACACGTGGGCGGAGGCGGCCCGGGTGATCCGGCCGTCGGCGTAGGTGCGGGCGTAGTCGTAGACCAGGACGTCCGGGTCGCCGGTGGCGGCGAGCCGGTCGTCGACGCTCTTGAGCAGCTGGGGGGTGAGCGTGTCGTCGCTGTCGAGGAAGATCACGTAGTCCCCGGTGGCGGCCTCCAGGCCGGCGTTGCGGGCCCGGCCGAGGCCGACGTTCTCGGGCAGGTGCAGCACCCGGATCCGCGGGTCGGCGGCGGCGGCCTCGTCGAGCATCGGGCCGCAGCCGTCCGGGGAGCGGTCGTCCACCGCGATCAGTTCGAGGTCGGGGCCGCCCTGGCCGAGCACCGAGTCGAGACACTCGGCGAGGTAGTCCTGAACCTGGTACACGGGGACGATCACGCTGAAGCGGGGCACGGGCCCAGCGTAGTGGCCCCGAAGGGCCCCATGGCCCGGAGGTAGGATCGGTGCGCACGTACGCACCGATCCAAAGTGCGGTCAGGCCCTCAACGGGCTGCCACGCTCCTTCCCGAGAAAGGCCTGCGTAGCCGATGGCTCCCCGCCTCTCCATCGTCGTTCCGATCTACAACGTCGAGCGTTACCTGGTCGAATGCCTCGACTCGATCGCCGCCCAGACCTTCACGGACTTCGAGTGCGTCATGGTCGACGACGGTTCGAAGGACGACAGCGCGGCCCTCGCCGAGGCGTACGCGGCCAAGGACTCGCGGTTCCGCCTGGTCCGCCAGGTGAACAAGGGCCTCGGCGCGGCCCGCAACACCGGCATCCGGCACATCGACCCGGACGCCGAGTTCCTGTGCTTCGTCGACAGTGACGACTCGATGCCGCCGAGCGCGTACGAGCTGATGATCAACACCCTGGACGAGACCGGCTCGGACTTCGCCACCGGCAACGTGCTGCGGTTCCGCGCGGTGGGCTACTACCAGTCCGGCGGGCACTCGAAGCCGTTCAGGGAGACCAAGCTCAAGACGCACATCACCGAGGTCCCGGCGCTGGTCACCGACCGCACCGCGTGGAACAAGGTGTACCGCCGCTCCTTCTTCGACGCGGCCGGCATCCTCTACCCCGAGGGCATCCTGTACGAGGACGCGCCGGTCAGCGTGCCGCACCACTACCTCGCCAAGAGCGTGGACGTGCTCTGCGAGCCGATCTACCACTGGCGCGAGCGCGAGGTCGGCGAGATGTCGATCACCCAGATGCGCACCAACCCCAAGGGCCTGATCGACCGCGTCACCTCGGTCGAGCTGGTCCGCGGCTGGCTGCGCAAGCAGACCGATCCGCGCTTCGCCCAGTACCTGCGCTCCTACGACGAGAACACCCTCGTCGAGGAGATCCCGATGTTCTTCTGGTCCGTCGTGGACGGCGACAAGGAGTACCGGGACGCCTACATCAAGAGCGTCAGCCGGCTGCTGCGGGCGATCGGCCCCGAGCAGGTCCGCAAGCTGCGGGCGCCGCTGCGGCTCAAGTACCACCTGACCCTCCAGGGCCGGATCGACGAGTTCGTCGAGCAGATCAAGTACGAGGGCGAGAGCAACGGCGGCGTCCAGGCCCGCGGTCTGCTGCGCCCGTACGCCGACTACCCGTTCCTGCGCGGCGGGCGCAAGAGCGTGCCGTCCGGCGTGCTCAAGCTGGACAACTCGCTGGTCATGCGCAGCCGGCTGTACGAGACGGCCTGGGTCGGCGGGCGGCTGCAGCTGACCGGGCACGCGTACCCGGAGCAGCTGGGCGCGGCCGGCAAGCACGACATGGTCCGCACCCTGGTGCTGCGCGAGGCCAAGGGCCGCCGGGTGATCGCGGTACCGATGAAGACCCAGTACAGCCCCGAGGCCACCGCCAGCTGCCACCACGACCTGTACAGCTGCGACTGGGCCGGCTTCACCGTCGGCGTCGACCCGAAGAAGCTCAAGCACCGCGGCCAGTGGAAGGACGGCAACTGGCGCGTCCTGGTGGCCGGCGCGGGCAAGGGCGGCGTCTACAAGGGCCGGGTCTGGGCCGGCTGGAGCGACACCGCGCAGTACATCCCGGCGCACTGGGTCGAGCCGGACGTGCGGATCGTGCCGTGGGTCCGGGACGGCTCCGTCTACCTGCGGGTGGAGACGGTCAAGGCCCGGGTGACCGGCCTGGCCTCGCACGGCGGCCGGGTCGAGGTGTCGGGCGCGGCCCGCTCCGGCTCCAGCTTCGCCGGGGCCCGGCTGCGGCTCACCCACGTCGAGTCCGACCGCGAGCTGGCCTTCCCGCTGGAGCTGGGCGCGCCGGTCGGCAGCCTGCAGCCGTTCAGCGTGTCCTTCCCGGTGGCCGAGCTGACCGCCCTCCGCGAGGCCTGGGCCGAGCTGGACCCGGTGGCCGCCGAGCGCGCCCGTGACCGCTGGGACACCGCGCTGGTCCTGGCCGACGGCAGCACCGTCCCGGTGACCTGGGACGACCGCAACGCCCCGGCGCAGCTGCACCTGCCGCTCAACCCGGACGCCCCGGTCGACCAGCGCCGGGCGCTCTACTCCAAGCCCTCCCCCAGCGGGTACCTGCAGTTCTCCGACCAGCTGCTGCAGCCGGTGGTGGACGAGGTCTCCGCCCGCGGCGCGGACGGCTTCCTGCTCAGCGGTTCGTTCCCGCTGTCCGGCGCGCACCGCTGGGAGCTGGTGGTCCGGCACGACTGGCGCGAGGAGGAGCACGTCTACCCGGTGGAGATCGCGGACGGACGGTTCCGGACCGCGCTGCCCGCCGTGCCGACGGCCTCCTTCGCCGGCCGGGTGCCGCTCGCCCAGGGCACCTGGAACGTCTTCTTCCGTCCGGTCGGCGCCGTGGCCGAGGAGCTTCCGAGCTCGTACGCGCTGATCTCGCCGGACTGCTTCGGCGCGATGCCGCTGGAGGTGGAGTCCCGGGGCAAGCGCATCGTGCTGGAGCGCCGCCACCACGACGGCCTCTCCCTGGAGTCGCACTCGGCGCTGCTGCCGGAGGAGCGCAGCGGCTACCGGCTGCGCCAGCTGCGGTTCGTCGACTACCCGAACGCCCGCCGGCACCCGGTGCGCGACACCGTGCTGTACAACGTCGGCCTCGGCGGCCTGTACGCCGACTCGCCGCGGGCGGTCCACGAGGAGCTGGTCCGCCGCGGCCTGCCGCTGGAGCACCTGTGGGGCAGTGACGACCTCCAGGCCGATCTGCCGCAGTCGGCGAGCGCGATCCGGCTGTGGAGCCCGGAGTGGTTCGAGGCGCTGGCCACCGCCAAGTACATCGTCACCAGCACCCACCTGCCCGACTTCTTCGTCCGCCGCCCCGGCCAGGTGGTCCTGCAGACCTGGCACGGCAGCCCGCTGAAGCAGATCGGCCTCGATTTCGAGAAGGTCTGGTTCACGGATGCGAACTACCTGAAGGGCCTCGCCCGGGAGGTTCCGAGCTGGAGTCTGCTGGCGGCCGGCAACAGCTGGTCGGCCCCGATCCTGCGACGCGCGTTCGATTACAAGGGCGAGATTCTCGAAAGCGGTTCGCCGAAGAACGACCTGCTCTTCGCGGCCGACCGGGAGAAGACCGCCGAGCAGGTGCGCGAAAGGCTCGGCCTGCCCGAGGGCAAGAAGGTCGTGCTCTACGCGCCGACCTGGCGCGAGGACCGGCGCCGGCCGAACGGCGGGTACCAGCTGGACCTGCGGCTCGACCTGGCGGCGGCCAAGGCCGCGCTCGGCGACAACCAGGTGCTGCTGGTGCGCCGGCACAGCATGATGTGCGGTCAGATCCCGGGCGCCGGCAACGGCTACATCTGGGACGTCGGCAGCTACCCCGACATGGCGGAGCTGCTGCTGATCGCCGACGTGCTGATCACCGACTACTCGGCCAGCGTGTTCGACTTCGCCGCGACCGGCAAGCCGATCCTGTTCTTCACCTACGACCTGGAGCACTACCGCGACAACCTGCGCGGCTTCAGCCTGAACTTCGAGGCGGAGGCGCCCGGCCCGCTGCTGGCCACCTCCGAGGAACTGGTCGACGCGCTCGGCCGGGTCGGCGAGGTCGCGGCCGAGTACGCCGACAAGGCCGCCGCGTTCCGCACGGCGTACTGCGACCTGGACGACGGCAAGGCCTCCGCCCGCGTGGTCGACGCGATGCTCCGCGCGGAGTAGTGCCGATGTAGTGCCGAGCAGCACCGAGTAACACGGGGCGGCCCGCAGCACCCCCGAGAGCCCCACCGAGGCGCCCGACGCGAACCGCGTCGGGCGCCTCTGCGCTTTCCTGGGAATTCCCTGACAATATCCCTGGCCTTTGCCTGTACATTGCACTCGAACTAGTGTTTGTCAGCGAATTTCATGGGAAATTCCCCGGTCCGCACTGTTGACCCGGACGGCGTCCCGGTATGGGATATGAATTCGGCCCCGGTTTCCTCTCGGCATCGGTCCGGCGGCCCCGGTCCACCGCCCATGGCCCGGCCCCCGTCCCGAAGGACCCCCGCCATGCCTGCGCTCACACGGTTCGTCCTTCCGCACGCCGACCCCCGCGTGAGCACCGACCAGCCCGCCGCCGACGAGGACGTCACCTTCGGCCTGCTGCGCGCCCGCTGGACCGGCCGCGGCCTGGAGCTCACCGGCTTCGCCCGCCCGGACGACCTCGACACCGGCCGCCCCGGCTCCGCCTGGACCTGGCTGACCCTGCGCCACGCCGACGGGACCCGGCCGCCCGTCCACCTGCGCTCCCGGCCCCGCCGGCTGCCCGAAGTCACCGACGACAGCGCCCAGCCCGAGTTCAACCACGACTGGTCCGGCTTCACCGCCCTGATCGAACCCGGCCGGCTGCGCCACGGCACCGACTGGCTGCTCGGCGACTGGCAGATCGAGACCACCCTGTTCACCCGCCCGCGCCCCACCCGGCTGCGCCGCCGGTACGGCGCCCTCGCCCCGCACTGGTGCGGCTCCGGCGAGTACCCGCCGGCCCAGTGGGTGGACCACGACGTCCGCCTCCAGCCGCACTTCGCCGACGGGCGACTGCGGCTGCTGCTCGAACGCCCCGGCATCCGGCTCACCCACGCCACCCCCGCCGCCGACGGCCTCGACCTGCGCGGCAGCGCGGACTCCTGCCCGGCCGGCACCGTGCTGCGGCTGCGCCACCGGCAGAGCGACGCCGTGATCGAACGGCCGGTCGCCCGCACCGGCAACACCTTCGCCGTCCACCTGCCGTACCGGCCGTTCACCGCCGACGGCCGCGGCAGCGGCGAACTGGAGCACTGGGACACCGAGTTCCTGCACCCCGACGGCAGCACCGAGCAGCTCTGCCCGGACGAGCGCGGCGGCCCGGTCGCCGGCCAGCACCGGCTGCCCGACACCCCGGACCACGCCCTCTACCTCAAGCACCTCGCCGACGGCCGGCTCCAACTGTGCGTCCAACCCGCGGCCGGCCTGGTCGAGCGGATCGCCGTCCGGGCCGGCGGCTTCGAGCTCACCGGCCGCTGCCCGGACCGCGCCGCGGACCGGCTGGAGCTCGTCCTGCGGCACACCGGCACCGCGAGCGAGGTCCGCTCCCCCGTCGAGGCCGACCAGGACGGCCGCTTCAAGGTCCTGCTGCCCGCCACCCGCACCGGCGCCGACGGCACCGCGCTGCCCCTGCGCAAAGGCATCTGGGAGGCCGCGCTGACGCCCGCCGGGCGGCCCGGCCCGAGCCGCCCGCTGCTCGCCGCACCCGCCGCCCTTCCCACGCTGCCCGCCGCCACCACGGCCGGCGGCAAGCGGATCCTGCTCCAGCGCCGCTGGCACGACACCCTGCTGGTGGACTCCACCCCGGTGCTCACCCCCACCGAGCGCAGCGCCTGGACGCAGAGCCGCCAACGCACCGTCCACTACCCCGCCGCCCGCCGCGAACCGCTGCGCGAGGCCGTGCTGTACGACGTGTTCGGCGGCCGCGGCTACGCCGACTCGCCGCGCGCGGTGCACGCCGAACTGGCCCGCCGCGGAGCGCCGTTGGAGCACCTCTGGGTGGTCGACGACGCCCAGGCCGAACTGCCGCCCGGGGTCCGGGCCGTCCGGATCTGGAGCCCGGAGTGGTACCGCGCGCTGGCCACCTGCCGGTACCTGGTCGGCAACACGCACTTCCCGGACTTCCTGGAGCGCCGCCCCGGCCAGGTGGTGCTCCAGACCTGGCACGGCTCGCTGCTGAAACGGATCGCCCACGACGTCGACAACCCCTGGCTGGCCGACCACGGCTACCTGGAGGCGCTCGACCGGGAGACCCCGCAGTGGAGCCTGCTGCTCTCCCCCAGCCCGTTCGCCACCCCGATCCTGCGCCGCGCGTTCCGCTACGACGGCGAGATCCTGGAGGCCGGCTACCCGCGCAACGACGTGCTCGCCCGCCCCGACGAGGCCGCCGCCGCGGCCGTCCGCCGCCGGCTCGGCATCCCGGACGGCAAGCGGATCGTGCTGTACGCGCCGACCTGGCGCGAGGACCAGCAGCGCGGTGACGGCGACGGCTTCCGGCTCGGCCTGCGGCTGGACCTCGACCACGCCCGGCGCCTTCTCGGCCGGGACCACGTGCTGCTGATCCGCCCGCACGCGCACGTCCGCGAGCCGCTGCCGGGCGCCGGGGACGGCTTCCTGTACGACTGCGGGGACTATCCCGACCCGCAGGAACTGCTGCTGGTCGCGGACGTCCTGGTGACCGACTACTCGTCGATCATGTTCGACTTCGCCGTCACCGGCCGCCCGGTGCTCTTCTTCACCTACGACCTGGAGCACTACCGCGACACCCTGCGCGGCTTCTACTTCGACTTCGAGCCGCAGGCCCCCGGCCCGCTCGTCCCCACCTCGGCCGGACTGCTCGGCGCGCTGCGCGAACTCGCCGACACCGGCGCGGCCCTGCCGCCCGGGTACGCGGAGCGCCACCGGCGCTTCCGGGCCGAGCACTGCGTCCTGGACGACGGCGGCGCGTCCCGCCGGGTGGTCGACCGGATGCTCGAACTCGGAAGGTCAGTACGGTAGTTGAAGATCAGGGCGGTAGTTCAGGAGAACAGGTAGCTCCGCCAGGGCCGCCAGACCTCGTCCGCGTCGAAGCGGGAGAGGCCGAAGCCCGGCACCGGGAAGGCCGCCCGGAAGCCGCGCGCCTGCGCGTACGCCTGGTCCAGCGCGTCGTCCGGCAGGCCGTGCGCGACCGTCACGTGCGGGTGGTACGGGAACGCCAGCTCGCGGGCCAGCGGGCCGGAGCGGACGTCCGCCTCCAGCAGCCGGCACTCCTGCGCGCCCTCCTCGACCCGGACGAACACCACCGGGGAGACCGGGCGGAAGGTGCCGGCGCCGCGCAGCAGCATCCGGAACGGCCGGTGCGCGGCCGCCACCGCTGCCAGGTGCTCCTCGATCTTCGGCAGCGCCTCGGCGGGCACCTCGGTCGGCGGCAGCAGGGTGACGTGCGTCGGTATCGACCGGGCCAGCGGATCGCCGTGCCCGGCCCGGGCGTCCTGGATCTGCGCACCGTACGGATCCGGAACGCTCACGGACACGCCGATGGTGACGGCCTCGGGGAGACCGTCACCATCGGGCAGGCGTGTGAGGGGAGTCACCGCTTGGCGGCCGGGAGGAAGCCGACCCGGTCGTACACCGTCTCCAGCGTCTGCGCGGCCACCTCGCGGGCCTTCTCGGCGCCGATCGCCAGCACCCGGTCCAGCTCGGCCGGGTCGTCCAGGAACGAGCGGGTGCGCTCCTGGAAGGGGGTGACCCACTCGGTGAACAGCTCGGCCAGCTCGGTCTTCAGGGCGCCGTACATCTTGCCCTCGAAGTGCGCGACCAGCTGGTCGATCGACTGGCCGCTGAGCGCGGAGTGGATGCGCAGCAGGTTGGAGACGCCGGGCTTCCCGTCCTCGTCGTAGGAGACGACGGTGCCGGTGTCGGTGACGGCGCTCTTGAACTTCTTGGCGCTGACCTTCGCCTCGTCCAGCAGGTTGACCAGGCCCTTGTCCGAGGAGGCGGACTTGCTCATCTTGGCGCCCGGGTCCTGGAGGTCCTGGATCTTCGCCGTCTCCTTGAGGATGTACGGCTTCGGCACCGTGAAGGTCGGGCTGTAGCGGGTGTTGAAGCGGTCGGCGAGGTCGCGGGTGAGCTCCAGGTGCTGGCGCTGGTCCTCGCCGACCGGGACGGCGTCCGCCTGGTAGAGCAGGACGTCCGCGACCATCAGCACCGGGTAGGTGAACAGGCCGACCGTGGTGCTGTCCGCGCCGTGCCGGACGGACTTGTCCTTGAACTGGGTCATCCGGGAGGCCTCGCCGAAGCCGGTGAGGCAGTTCATCACCCAGGCGAGCTGCGCGTGCTCGGGCACGTGCGACTGGACGAACAGGGTGCAGTGCTCCGGGTCCAGGCCGGCGCCGAGCAGCTGGGCGGCGGAGACCCGGGTGTTCTCGCGCAGCTCCTTCGGGTCCTGCGAGACGGTGATCGCGTGCAGGTCGACGACCATGTAGAAGGCGTCGTTCTCCTTCTGCAGGTCCACCCACTGGCGCACCGCGCCCAGGTAGTTGCCGAGGTGGAACGAGCCGGAGGTGGGCTGGATGCCGGAGAGAACCCGGGGACGGTCCTTGACCGGACCAGTGACCGCTGCGTTGACCATGCGGGCCATTGTTCCAGTTCCACCGGGCGCTCAGGAAACGTCCGCCCCAGGAGGTTCCGCCAGTGTGACCGCACTCACCCTCACCCGGGCGATCCGCCGGCCCTCCAACTTGGCCACCGTCAGCAGCACCCCGCCACCGCCCTCGACCGGGACGCGCACCTGGTCACCCTCCCGGGGCAGCCGGCCGAGCGAGGCGACCAGGCAGCCCGCCACCGTCTCGTACGGGCCCTCGGGCAGGGTGGCGCCGGTCTCCTCGGTGAAGTCGCCGAGGTTGAGCAGGCCGTCCAGCTCCATGCCGCCGCCGACCAGCCGGCGGGTGGCGGCGGTCTCCGGCCGGTCGTACTCGTCCCGGATCTCGCCGATCACCTCCTCGACCAGGTCCTCCAGGGTGACGATCCCGGCGGTGCCGCCGTACTCGTCCACCACGATGGCCAGGTGGTGGCCCTCGCGGCGCATCTCGCCCATCGCCTCCAGCACCCGCTTGGTGCCGGGCAGCAGCTTCACCGGGCGGGCCAGGTCACGGACCTTGGCGGCCTGCTCGCCGCGCGCGCCGTACAGGTCGCGGACGTGCACGAAGCCGACCACGGCGTCGGCGCTGCCCTCGACCACCGGGTAGCGCGAGTGCGGCGAGGTGTCCGCCTGGTGCCGGACGGCGGCCAGCGGGCGCTCGGCGTCCAGGAAGGTCACCTCGGTGCGCGGGACCATCACCTCGCGCAGCTGCCGCTCCCCGGCGGAGAACACGTCCGCGATCAACGCCCGTTCGTCGCTGCCGAGTTCGGTGTTGGCGGCGACCAGGCCGCGCAGCTCCTCGGAGCTCATCGAGCCACGGCCGGCGGCCGGGTCGCCGCCCAGCAGGCGGACCATCAGGTTGGTGGAGTGGCCGAGCAGCCAGATCACCGGGCGCAGCGCCACCGACATCACGTCCACCACCGGGGCCGCGATCACCGCGATCGACTCGGCCCGCTGCAGGCCGATCCGCTTGGGGGTGAGTTCGCCGAGCACCAGCGAGACGTAGCTGATCACCAGGGTGAGGCCGACCAGGGCGATCGCGTCGGCGACGCCCTCGGTGAGCCCGGCCCGGACGAACAGCGGGGCGACCTTGCCGGCCAGTGTGTCCGCGCCGAAGGCGGCGGACAGGAAGCCCATGCAGGTCACGCCGACCTGGACGGCGGCCAGGAAGCGGTTGGGGTCGGCGGCCAGGTGCGCGGCCCGGGCGGACCGCCGGGTGCCGAGCGCCTCCAGCGTCCGGATCTGGCCCTCGCGCAGCGAGATCAGCGAGATCTCGGCGACGTTGAACAGCCCGCCCAGCAGGATGAAGACGAGGACGAGCAGAGCGTCCCCGAGGGTTTCGTTCACAGCGGGTCAGTGTAGGACCGGCCGGCGCCCGGGGAGTGGAAGAAGGGGCGGCGGCCGGTCACACGGCGGCCCGCCGCCTCCGGGAAGGAGACGGCGGGCCGTCGGGAAAAGCTGTGCTGCGGGGCTCAGATGAGGCCCAGCTCCTGGACCGCGTCGCGCTCCTCGGTCAGCTCCTTGACCGAGGCGTCGATGCGGGCGCGCGAGAAGTCGGAGATCTCCAGGCCCTGGACGATCTCGAACTTGCCGGCCTTGGTGGTGACCGGGAAGGAGGAGATCAGGCCCTGCGGGACGCCGTAGGAGCCGTCCGAGACGACGCCCATGGAGGTCCAGTCGCCCTCGGCGGTGCCGTTGACCCAGGTGTACACGTGGTCGATGGCGGCGTTGGCGGCCGAGGCGGCCGAGGAGGCGCCACGGGCCTCGATGATGGCCGCGCCGCGCTTGGCGACGGTCGGGATGAAGGTCTCGTCCAGCCAGGCCTGGTCGCTGCCGATGGCCTCGAAGGCCGGCTTGCCGGCGATCTCGGCCTGGAAGATGTCCGGGTACTGGGTGGCGGAGTGGTTGCCCCAGATGGTGACGCGCTTGATGTCGGAGACGGGCGCACCGGTCTTGACGGAGAGCTGGCCGACCGCGCGGTTGTGGTCCAGGCGGGTCATCGCGGTGAAGCGCTCGGCCGGGACGTCCGGGGCGTTGCGCTGGGCGATCAGGGCGTTGGTGTTGGCCGGGTTGCCGACGACCAGGACCTTGATGTCGTCCGCGGCGTGGTCGTTGATGGCCTTGCCCTGCGGGCCGAAGATGCCGCCGTTGGCCTGCAGCAGGTCGCCGCGCTCCATGCCGGCGGTGCGCGGACGGGCGCCGACCAGCAGCGCGACGTTGGCGCCGTCGAAGGCCTCGTTCGGGTTGGCGGTGATCGTGATGTCACGCAGCAGCGGGAACGCGCAGTCGACGAGCTCCATGGCGGTGCCCTCGGCGGCCTTGAGGCCCTGCGGGATCTCCAGGAGGCGCAGGTTCACCGGGACGTCGGCACCGAGCAGGTGGCCCGAGGCGATGCGGAAGAGCAGCGCGTAGCCGATCTGGCCGGCCGCTCCGGTGATGGTGACGTTGACGGGGGTGCGGGTCATTTCTACCTTCTCCAGCAGATCGCCAGGTGCCCCAGGCACACCGGCGCGCTGGAGCCGAGGATGGTCTCTCGACATCGAGAGACCGGCGTCAGGTTATCGCAAAGGGAAGCGTACGCCGCGGGTGCGGGCCTGGCTGATGCGTCACAACGGACGGCGGCCCCCGCCCTGGCTCGCAGGGCGGGGGCCGTCGCGGTCACCCCGGCGTCAGTGCTTGGGCCGGCCGATCAACTTGCCGATGTTGTCGAGCAACGGGATCTCCAGCCACGGGTTCGGCTGCGCCACCAGGGTCAGCAGCACGATCGACGCTCCCAGGAAGGTCAGCACGATCACGTCGGTGAAGCGGCTGCGCACCGCCAGCATCCCGACCTCGGGCAGCACCAGCCGCAGGACGGCCCCGAGCAGCACCCCGCAGCCGAGGATCAGCAGCCCGTACTTGAAGCCGTCCTTGAAGTCGGCGAACCAGGTGACCGCGAGGCCGGCCCCGACCACCAGCAGGACCAGCGTTATCGGCCACTGCCGGACCGGCAGGGTGTGGTCGCGTCCGAGGGCTGCGGCCGCGCCCTCGGGCGGCAGGGTGCCGGTGGTCTTGACCGGCCTGCGCGGGGTCCGCGCCGGTCGCGGTTCCGTCATGCTCGCCGTCCCTCGTGGTGGTGTCGGTCGCGGGGTCAGACGCCGGCGCGGCGCTCGGCCGCCACGACGATGTTGTTGAGCAGCATCGCGCGGGTCATCGGGCCCACGCCGCCGGGGTTCGGGGAGATCCAGGCGGCCACCTCGGCCACGCCCGGGTGCACGTCGCCGACGATCTTGCCCTCGCTGCGGCTGACGCCCACGTCCAGCACCGCCGCGCCCGGCTTGACGTCCTCCGGCTTGACCAGGTGCGGCACGCCCGCGGCGGCCACGATGATGTCGGCCTTGCGCAGGTGGTAGCCGAGGTCCCGGGTGCCGGTGTGGCACAGGGTCACGGTGGCGTTCTCGCTGCGGCGGGTCAGCAGCAGGCCGATCGAGCGGCCGACGGTGACGCCGCGGCCGACCACGACCACCTCGGCGCCGTTGATCTCGACGTCGTGCCGGCGCAGCAGCTCGACGATGCCCAGCGGGGTGCACGGCAGCGGCCCCTCGATGCCCAGGGCGAGCCGGCCGAGCGAGGTCGGGTGCAGGCCGTCGGCGTCCTTGTCCGGGTCCATCAGCTCCAGGACCGGGTTCTGGTCCAGGCCCTTGGGCAGCGGCAGCTGGACGATGTAGCCGGTGCAGGAGGGGTCGGCGTTGAGCTCGCGGACGACGTTCTCGACGTCCTCCTGGGTGGCGGTGGCGGGCAGCTCGCGCTGGATCGAGGCGATGCCGACCTCGGCGCAGTCCTTGTGCTTGCCGTTGACGTACCAGCGGCTGCCCGGGTCGTCGCCGACCAGGACGGTGCCGAGGCCGGGCGTGACGCCCTTCGCCTTGAGGACCGCCACGCGGGCGGCGAGTTCGGACTTGATCGCGGCGGCGGTGGCCTTGCCATCGAGAATCTGGGCAGTCATGACCCCATTCTCCCGGATCGCGGCAAGCCGCCGTACCAGGGCCCGTCTTCGAACCCCCGTCGTCCTCCCGTCGGCCCCCGCCGACCTCCCGCCGGCCCCCTCGTCCTCCCGCCCTCCGGTCGGACGGGTACGGAAGGCCCGGACCACGTTGCGGTTGCGCCACAGTCTCGGTCCGGCGCGCGGAACCGGCTGGACACGGCCCCGCCGTCCGGTTGACGATATGCGGGCATTCCCTGCCGCGACCCGGCCCGGTGACGGGCCGACGGACACCCGGCGGGGGCGTACCCGGGGGAAAGAGCACGTGAGCCGACCACTTCAGACCGAGCCGCCCGACCACTGCGGCGCCGTCCTGCCCGCAGCGGGCCCGTCGACGACTCCGCTCGCACTGCTCTCACCGCTCTCAGCGCTCTCACCGCGCGCCTGAGCCGGCCGCGCCCGGATCCGCTCCGGGCTGTCACTCCCCTCCGTTAGCGTCCCGTTCCACCGGCGACCCGACTCGCCAACCGGAACCGGGCCCTCCGTCCCGTCCCCACGTCCCCGCAACTGCCCGGAGGCATCGATGAGTTACCCGCCCGACCCGAACAACCCGAACAACCCGTACGGCCAGCCGCCGCAGGCTCCCGGCTACGGCTACCCCCAGCAGGCCCCGCCGGCCGGGTACGGCTACCCGCCGCCCGCGCCGGGCTACGGCGGACCGGGCTACGGCTACCCGCCGGCCGTCCCGCAGAACATGCCGGGCCTGGTGGTCACCACCCGGGTGCTGCTGTTCATCATCGGCGCCGTGCAGATCATCGGTGGCGGCATCTACCTGATAGCCGCCGCGGCGGCCAAGGAGGTCACCAACCGGGCCCAGCAGATCGACGGGAGCGACCCGTTCAACGGCTTCGGCAACGCGGCGGCCGGCGTGCTGGTGGTCGTCGGCATCGTGTGCGCGCTGTTCGCGGCCTTCTCCATCACGCTGGGCGTGAAGTTCGGCAAGGGCGGGCCCGCGGTCCGCATCACCACCCTGGTGTACGGCTCGTTCGGCGCGCTGCTCGGCCTGCTGGGGCTGGCCGGCTCGTTCGCCAACAACGCCAACCCGGTCGGCATCGTCTTCACGCTGATGTGGCTCGCGGTCTCGATCACGATGATCGTCGGGATGAGCGTCAAGGACGGCGTCGCCTGGTTCGCCCGGCCGCGCTACTGACCGGCCGCACCACTGACCGGCCCGGTCCGAGCCGATCGGACGACGAGCGGCCCGGCTCCCCTTCCGGAGGAGCCGGGCCGCTCTGCCATGCCGTCACCCGGGCGGTGCGCCGGGCGAGCGGTGGAACGCGATCAGTGGAAGAAGTGCCGCGCACCGGTGAAGTACATCGTCACCCCGGCCTCGGCGGCCGCCGCGACGACCTCCTCGTCCCGGATCGAACCGCCCGGCTGGACGATCGCCTTGACGCCGGCCGCGATCAGGATGGCAGGGCCGTCCGCGAACGGGAAGAACGCGTCCGAGGCCGCGTACGCGCCCTTGGCCCGCTCCCCGGCCCGCTCGACCGCGAGCTTGCAGGAGTCGACCCGGTTGACCTGGCCCATGCCGACGCCCACCGAGGCGCCGTCCTTGGCCAGCAGGATCGCGTTGGACTTGACGGCCCGACAGGCCCGCCAGGCGAAGGCCAGCTCGGCCAGCTCGGCCTCGGACAGCGCCTCACCGGTGGCCAGCCGCCAGTTCGCCGGGTCGTCGCCCTCGGCCTGCACCCGGTCGGCGTCCTGGAGCAGCACGCCGCCGGAGACCGGGCGCAGCTCCTGGCGGTTGGCCGGCGCCTCGGGGGCCAGCAGCACCCGCAGGTTCTTCTTCCGGGCCAGCACCTCGACGGCGCCGTCCTCGTAACCGGGGGCCACCACGACCTCGGTGAAGATCGGGGCGATCTGCTCGGCCAGCTCGACGGTGACCGGGCGGTTGACCGCGATCACGCCGCCGTACGCCGAGACCGGGTCGCACTCGTGCGCCTTGCGGTGCGCCTCGGCGACGTCCGCGCCGGTCGCGATGCCGCACGGGTTGGCGTGCTTGATGATCGCGACGGCCGGCTCGGCGTGGTCGTACGCGGCGCGGCGGGCGGCGTCGGTGTCGACGTAGTTGTTGTACGACATCTCCTTGCCGTGCAGCTGCTCCGCGCCGGCCAGGCCGCCGCTGCCGTCGCTGTACAGCGCGGCGCCCTGGTGCGGGTTCTCGCCGTAGCGCAGCACGTTCTGCCGCTCCCAGGTGGCGCCCAGGAACTCCGGGAACCGCTCGTCGCTCGGCGCGTAGCCGGCCTCGAACCAGGAGGCGACCGCGACGTCGTACGCGGCGGTGTGCGCGAACGCCGCACCGGCCAGGCGCTTGCGGGTGGCCAGGTCGAAGCCGCCCTCCTGGGCGGCCCGCAGCACGTCGACGTAACGGGCCGGGTCGACCACCACGGCCACCGACGGGTGGTTCTTGGCGGCGGCGCGGACCATGCTCGGGCCGCCGATGTCGATCTGCTCGACGCACTCGTCCGGGGTGGCGCCCGAGGCGACGGTGGCCTTGAACGGGTAGAGGTTCACCACGACCAGGTCGAAGGGCTCGACGCCCAGCTCGGCCAGCTGCGCGCGGTGCGACTCCAGCCGCAGGTCGGCGAGCACGCCGGCGTGCACGCGGGGGTGCAGCGTCTTCACGCGCCCGTCCAGGCACTCCGGGAAGCCGGTCAGCTCGGAGACCTCGGTCACCGGGACGCCGGCGGCGGCGATCCGGCCGGCGGTGGAGCCGGTGGAGACGATGGCGACCCCGGCGGCGTGCAGGCCCTGGGCCAGCTCCTCCAGACCGGTCTTGTCGTACACGCTGATCAGCGCACGACGGATCGGACGGATGTTCTCGGAGACAGGGGGGGTGGTGGAGCTGGCACTCATGCCGGGATCCATACCTTTCGGTCCTCGATGCGGTGGCCCTCGCGGGCCAGCCGGCCCACGACGTCGACGAGCAGCTTGCGCTCGACAGTCTTGATGCGCTCGTGCAGCGCTTCGCCGCCATCGGCGTGGTCGGCGTCGACGACCTCGACGACGCCCTGCGCGATGATCGGCCCGGTGTCCACCCCGGCGTCGACCAGGTGGACGGTGCAGCCGGTGACCCTCACCCCGTACGCGAGCGCGTCGGTGACGCCGTGGGCGCCGGGGAAGGAGGGCAGCAGTGCGGGATGGGTGTTGACGATCCGCCCGGCGAAGGCCGCGATGAACTCGGGGCCGAGGATCTTCATGAACCCGGCCGTGACCACCAGGTCCGGCTCGTGGGCGGCGACGGCGGCGGTCAGCGCGCGGTCCCAGTCGGCCCGGTCGGCGAAGTCCTTCACCCGGTGGACGAAGATCGGCAGGCCCGCCTTCTCGGCCCGCTCCAGGCCCGCGATGCCGTCGCGGTCCGCACCCACGGCGAGGATCTCGGCGCCGTACGCCGGATCGGCTGCGGCGTCGAGCAGCGCCTGCAGATTGGTGCCGGAACCGGAGACCAGCACCACCAGGCGGGCCGGTCCGGGCGTACGGGGCGGGAAGAGCTGGGCGGGGGCGGCGGCCACTGCGCGATTCTCCGTAGGTCGGGCGCCGCCCGCTGGTACGTCCACCGGTGGTGGGGCCACTACGAACGGCAGGTCGAGCGAGGGGGAACACCAGGAGAACCCACCGCGACGCGGGCACCCGGGAACCTCTGCGAGCTGCTGACCGTCACCACGATAACGGCTGGTCGGACGGCCTCCGCACCCTCCCGGCGGCGCTACGCGCGTAGTTGAGACGGGGATCTCCTCCGGCCCGCACAGCGGAGTTGCCCCGGGCACCGGCCCTCCCGGCACCCGCGCAGCGGGCAGGCCGCCTGAGGACCGGCGAACGGCTGCGGGATCATAGGGAAGGCGGGAGACCGCCGCCCCGACCGAGAAGGAATGGCTGAACCATGAGCAGCGGTGACGACACCGGCGAGCGCAACCCCTTCGCGCCGCCGCCGGCGGATGCCCCGGACCAGCCGTGGCAGCCGCGCAACCCCTGGCCCGGCGAGGGCCCGGACGGCACCGGCGGCCAGGGCACCGGCGAACACCCGCAGCTCCCGCCGCCGCACCCCTGGGGCCCCGGCCGGCCCGAGGACGGCCGCCCCACCCCACCGGCCCCGCAGCCGCCCAAGCTCGACCCCGCCGACCCCGCCCAGCGCCGGGCCCGCAACGCCGCACTGGCCGGGCCGCTCGCGCTGGTCTGCCTGTTCGCCGGCTTCCACTGGGCCGCCCTGTTCGTCGGCGCGCTCGGCATCGTGTGGGGCATCAGCGCGCTGCGGACCCCCAAGCCCGCCCCGGCCGCCGCCGTCACCGGCGCCGCCCGCCAGCCCGCCGCCCCGAACCCGCTCACCCCGGCCGCGCTCGCCGGAATCCTCACCGGCGCGATGACCGTCGTGGTCGCGACCTCGGTGATCGGCCTCGGGATGTACTACAACGACTACGTCACCTGCGTCCGGGACTCGCTGACCTCCGTCGGCGCCGACAACTGCGACCGGTTCGCGCCCAAGTGGTACGTCGACTTCACCGGGAACGCCGGCTAGGCCCAATGCCACTGACTTTGCGGTCCTCCGCGACCCTCCGACCGAGGCATCGCCACAGGTCAGCGGCTCGTGATCGCTGTTAAGTCAGTGGCATTGCGGCTAGGCCCTGTCCGGCCGGTCTTGCCGGACACGCCCTAGTCACTTCCGGGGGCCCGCCCACCCAGGCGCAGCACCGCGGCGTACCCGCGGGCCCGCAGCAGCAGCACCCCCCGGCGCAGCCGCTCGGCCGACCGGGCGCGGGCGGCGGGCAGGGCCTCCTCGTCGGCGTCCGCGTCGAGTTCCTCGGCGGCCTGCCCGTCGACCTCTCCGTCGCCCCCTCCGTCGACCCCTTCGTCGGCCTCCGGGACGGTCGCGGGGCACAGCGCCCGATGGCGTACCAGCAGCGCGCCCGGCACGGCCACCAGCGCGAACCAGCCCGCCGCCGCCGGTCCCGTCCACCAGGGCGCCGGCCCCAGCCGGGCCATCCGACCGCCCGCCAGCGCGCCACCCGCCAGCCAGCTCGCCGCCGCCACCGCGACGCCGGTCAGCAGCGCCGCCGCCAGCACCGCCACCACCGTCACCGCGAGCGGCCACGGTCCGTCGCCGCCCCCGTCGCCGTCGCCGTCGCCGGTCCCGGACCCGGCCTCGGCCTCGGCCGCTGCGCGCGGGCCGGCCGCCGCCCGGCCCAGCAGCACCGCCGGCACCACCCCCGCCAGCACCGGCAGCAGCAGTGCCGCCAGCCGCCAGCCACCCGGGCCCTCCGCCGGCAGCAGGGCGAACATCGGGAACTCCGGGACGGGGCCCAGCACGGTGCCGCCCGGCGCCACCACCGTCCCGGAACCCACCGCGAACCCCGGGCCCAGGGCGTACGCCGTCCCCCAGAGCACCGCGTTCGGCAGCAGCACCACCCCGAGCAGCAGCAGCCCGACCAGCGCCGCCGGCCCGCGCCCGAGCACCGCCATCCCGCGCCCGCCCCCGACCGCCGCGTCCAGCGCCGCCGCCACCGCCACCAGCACCCCGCCCGCCGCCACCAGGCCCGCCCCGGCCGCCAGCACCGAGCCGCGCACCGCCGCCGCGCCGCCGGCCGGTCGGAAC
>NZ_JBHXMU010000035.1:71498-94530 GCF_042720685.1 Kitasatospora sp. NPDC058492 | reverse complement strand
CCTTCCAGCGGGCCCTCCGGGCGCTTCGTTCTTTCGTGTTTCAAGCTTATCAGATGTTTTCCGCTCCGTTTTCCGGAGTTTCATTCATCGGAATTCGCTTTCCGCTTGCCCCCACTCTCTCGCGGCGACTCCGGAACTGTACGGGGACAGGCCCGCCACATGCAAATCGCCCCCGCCCGGGGTCCCGGGCAGGGGCGATCCGATGTTCAGGCACCGTCAGGCGCGGCCCATCTCCTCGACGATGGCCGCCACGAAGCCGTCGATGTCGGCCTCCGTGGTGTCGTACGAACACATCCAGCGCACCTCACCGGTGTGCTCGTTCCAGAAGTAGAAGCGGTAGTGCTTCTGCAGCCGCTCGCTCACCTCGCGCGGGAGGATCGCGAACACCGCGTTCGCCTGGACCGGGCGCACGATCTCGACGCCGTCGATCCCGCGGACGGCCGCCTCCAGCCGGCTGGCCATCGCATTGGCGTGCCCGGCATTGCGCAGATAGAGGTCGCCGGAGAGCAGCGCCTCGAACTGGACGGAGAGGAAGCGCATCTTCGAGGCGAGCTGCATCGAGGTCTTGCGCAGGAACTTGATGTTCCGCACCCGCTCGGGGTTGAGCACCACCACGACCTCGCCGAACAGCAGGCCGTTCTTCGTGCCGCCGAAGGACAGCACGTCGACGCCCACGTCCGTGGTGAAGGCGCGCAGCGGCAGGCCGAGCGCCGCGGCGGCGTTGGCCAGGCGGGAGCCGTCGACGTGGACGAGCATGCCGAGCTGGTGGGCGTGCTCGGTGATCGCGCGGATCTCGTCGGCGGTGTAGAGGGTGCCGAGCTCGGTGCTCTGGGTGATGGAGACCGCGAGCGGCTGCGCGCGGTGCTCGTCACCGAAGCCCCAGGCCTGCTTGTCGAGCAGCTCGGGGGTGAGCTTGCCGTCCGGGGTGGGGACGGTGAGCAGCTTGATGCCGCCCATCTTCTCCGGGGCACCGCCCTCGTCCACGTTGATGTGGGCGGATTCGGCGGCGACCACGGCGCCCCAGCGCGGGAGCAGCGCCTGGAGGGCGACCACGTTGGCGCCGGTGCCGTTGAAGACGGGGTAGGCCTCGGCCTTGTCGCCGAAGTGTCGGCGGAAGACGTCCTGGAGGTGGGCCGTGTAGTCGTCCTCGCCGTAGGCGATCTGGTGGCCGCCGTTGGCGAGGGCTATCGCGGCGAGGATCTCCGGGTGCACGCCGGCGTAGTTGTCGCTGGCGAAGCCGCGGACGGCGGGGTCGTGCCGCCGAACCGCGTCCGTACGGGTGAGGTCGGTCATCGGGCTGTCAGCCACAGGTGCTGTCCGTTCAGTTCTGCTGCGGGGCGGTCCCACAGGCCCGCCAGGTGTCCGGCGAGGTCGGCGGTGTCGGTGAAGCCGGCGAACTTCGCCTCCGGCTTCTCGGCCCGCATTTCGGGGCTGACCAGCGCCTTGATGACCAGGATGGCAGCCGCCGCGGTGGGCTCGCCGTCGGGGGCGGTGGTCTCCTTCTTGAAGGAGTCGGCCATGGCGAGGGTCCAGGCCTCCGTGGCGGCCTTGGCGGCCGCGTAGGCGGCGCCGCCGGCGGTGGGCTTGTGGGCCGCGGCGGCGGAGATCATCGCGTAGCGGCCGGCGGAGCTGCGGACCAGGGCGGGCTGGAAGGCCAGCGAGGTGTGCTGGAGGGTGCGCACGACGGTGTCGTGCAGGAAGTCCCAGTCGTCCAGGCGGGTGTCGAAGAAGGTCTTGCTGCCGCGCCAGCCGCCGACCAGGTGGAACAGACCGTCGACGTGGCCGTGCTCGGCCTCCAGGTGGTCGGCCCAGTCGTGGACCTCCTGCGGGTCGAGCAGGTCGATCACCTGTCCGCTGACCTTGGCCCCGCGCACGGCGATGCGGGTGGCGTCCAGCGCGGAGTCGAGGCGCTGGGCGTCGATGTCGGCACCGATCACGGTGGCGCCGTCGGCGGTGAGGCGGCGCAGCACCGCCTGGCCGGCCGGGCCGCTGGCTCCGGCGACGGCGATGACCTTGCCGGCCAGCGGGGACTTGGTGGTCGTGGTCACGCGGCGGCTCCCTGGATACCGGTGCCGGTGATGCCGGCGGTGGCGGCGATGACGCCGCCGAGCTTCTTGGACAGGGCCTCGTAGAACATGCTCAGCGGGAACTCGTCCGGGAGCACCGCGTCGCACAGCGCCTTGTTGAGGGCCTTGCCGTCGGTGATGTCGAGCGGCAGCGCGTCGGAGCCCTTCGCCCAGGTGGAGGCGGGGTGCGGGGTGAGGTAGCGGGAGACCAGCTCGTAGGCGGCGATCCAGTGGGCCGGCTTGGGCCGGTCGATGCCGTCGCGGTAGAGGGTCTCGATCTCGGCGCAGAGCGCGTTGGTGACCTGCGGGGCCCGGTCCCAGTCGATGCTGAGGCGGTTGTCGCGCCAGCGCAGCGCGTCGTGCTTGTGCAGGTAGGCGAAGAGCAGCTGGCCGCCCATGCCGTCGTAGTTGCGGACGCGGTCGCCGCTGACCGGGAAGCGGAACAGGCGGTCGAAGAGCACCGCGTACTGGACGTCGCGGGCGTGCGCGTTGCCCTCGGCCTCCAGTTTCACCGCCTCCTTGAAGGTGGTGAGGTCGCAGCGGAGCTCCTCCAGGCCGTACATCCAGAACGGGCTGCGCTGCTTGATCATGAAGGGGTCGAACGGCAGGTCGCCGTGGCTGTGGGTGCGGTCGTGGACGAGGTCCCACAGGACGAAGGTCTCCTGCGCGCGGTCCTGGTCCTTGAGCAGGCCCTCGGCGTCGGCCGGGATCTCCAGGCCGAGCTGCTGGACGGCGCTGGTGGTGACGGCGCGGAAGCGGGCGGCCTCGCGGTCGCAGAAGATGCCGCCCCAGGTGAAACGTTCCGGCGCCTTGCGCACGGCGACCGTCTCGGGGAAGAGGACGGCGGAGTTGGTGTCGTAGCCGGCCGTGAAGTCGGTGAAGGTGATCGGCACGAACATCGGGTTGTCGAAGCGGGTCCGCTCCAGCTCGGCCAGCCAGTCGGGCCACACGACGCTCAGCAGGACGGCTTCCAGGTTGCGGTCCGGGTTGCCGTTCTGCGTGTACATCGGGAAGACGACGAGGTGCTCCAGGCCGTCCTCGCGCTGGTCGGCGGGGTGGAAGGCGAGCAGCGAGTCCAGGAAGTCGGGCTCCCGGTAGCCGGTGTCGGCCCACTTGGCCAGGTCCGCGTCGACGGCGGCCAGGTAGGCGGCGTCGTGCGGGAACAGCGGGGCGAGCTCCTCGACGGCGCCGCGGACGGTGGCCACCAGCGGGTCGACGGTGTGCCGCTGGACGGCGGACAGGTCGATCGAGCCGTCCTTGGACTGCAGCGGGCGCAGCGTCTCGACGGCCTCCTTCAGGCGCAGCCAGGCCGGGTGGCCGGCGAGGGTCGAGACCGGGGCCTCGGCCGCCGCAGCGAGCCTTGGCGAAAGATTCTGCATCGGGGACTCACTTCGACAGGAGTTATTTCAACGGAGACACCATAAGTACGAAAGGTTCTCCTGTTCAAGGGGGTCGCGACCGACAAAGCTCCGGCGTGGCTCCGCCGAGGCCCGGGCGGGGCCCCGGGGCACGGGCCCGCCGGCCGGGCGTCCGCCATGTGGACAGGGATCTGGATGTTCTGGACAGATGCACCGTCGGAATGCGAACCTCCCGCCATGCTCCCGGCGGTGATCACGGTGACCGAGTGCCACATCGGCCTGTTCCGGGTGCCCTCTCGTTGTCACGCCTGCTGTCGCGTGCGCGGCCTCTGCCGCCGCTGTCGCTGATCCGGCTCGGAGGGCACCGCGGACGCGGGCCCGTACGCCGACCATGCCGTGTGTGTTCCGGCGCCGCCACTGGGGGGAAGTGACCCGCCGGGCCCGCGGCCGGCCCCGGCCCGCCCCGTCGCCTCCCCTGTCCCGCCCTGCCCTTCCTCACTGGAGCCCTGCCATGACCATCCGCAAGCCGTCCGCCGCTCTGCCCCTCGCCGCGCTGCTCGCCGCGGCCGCCGCGCTGACCGCGTGCGCGCCGCAGGACGCCAAGTCCGACGGGGCCGCCGCCTCGGGCTCCTCGGGTGCGGCCGGTAGCGCCGCGGGCTGCGCGCCGGGAGCGCTGGCGACCCGGACGGCGGGGACGCTGACCGTCGGCACCGACAAGCCCGCGTACGACCCGTGGTTCACCGAGGACAAGCCGGAGAACGGCAAGGGGTTCGAGTCCGCCGTGGCCTTCGCGGTGGCGGAGAAGCTGGGCTACCCCAAGGAGAAGGTCAGCTGGGTGGTCGCGCCGTTCGGCAAGGCCACCTCGCCGGGGGCCAAGGACTTCGACTTCGACATCAACCAGGTGTCCATCAGTGACGAGCGCAAGCAGGCCGTCGACTTCTCCTCCGGCTACTACGACGTGCGCCAGGCCGTCATCGCGTTGAAGAACTCCAAGGCGGCGGGCGCGAAGAGCATCGCCGACCTGAAGGGCGCCAAGCTGGGCGCGCAGGTCGGCACCACCAGCCTGGACACCATCACCAACACCATCAAGCCGAGCGTCCAGCCGGCCGTGTTCGACTCCAACGACCTCGCGAAGGCCGCGCTGAAGAACGGCCAGGTCGAGGCGCTCGTGGTGGACCTGCCGACGGCCTTCTACATCACCGGCGCCGAGGTGCCCGAGGCGCAGGTGGTCGGCCAGTTCGAGGGGGCGTCGAAGAGCGAGCAGTTCGGCCTGGTGCTGGACAAGGGTTCGAAGCTGACCGGCTGCGTGTCGCAGGCGGTGGACGCGCTGCGCTCCGACGGCACGCTCGCGAAGCTGGAGAAGCAGTGGCTCTCCGACGCCGTCTCGGCACCGGTGCTCAAGTGAGCGGCGACGCGGTGGCGGCCGGCCCGGCGTCGGTCGCCACGGGCCGGGGCGGGAAGATCCGCGCCGGGAAGGGCCTCGACGGGGATGACCTCGACGGGAAGGGTCGCGACGGGAGGGGCCGCGACGGCGGCGGGGGCAAGGGGGACGACGACGGCTACCGCCCGTCCGAACGACGGCTGGCACACGAGGCGTACCGGCGCGGCCGGGCCCGCCGGTCGGCGCTGACTGCCGCAGGGTCGACCCTGGCGATGGCGGTCGCGCTCTACCTGCTGGTCGTCAACTCCCCCGGCTGGGAGGTGACTCGGAAGACCTTCTTCAACGCCGACTACGCCCGCCAGGCGCTGCCCGAGGTGCTGACGGGGCTGCGGCTCAACCTGGAGCTGATGCTCGGCTGCGGCGCGCTGATCCTGGTGTTCGGCCTGCTGCTCGCGGTGCTGCGGACGCTGCGCGGGCCGGTGTTCCTCCCGGTACGACTGCTGGCCACCGCGTACGTGGACTTCTTCCTCGGGCTGCCGATGATCATCTGCCTGCTGGTGATGATCACCGGGGTGCCGGCGCTGCGGCTCAGCGGGGTGACCACCGATCCGCTGGTGCTGGGCGGGGCGGCGCTGGTGCTGACGTACTCCGCCTACGTGTCGGAGGTCTTCCGCTCCGGCATCGAGTCGGTGCACCCCAGCCAGCGGGCCGCGGCCCGGTCGCTCGGGCTCACCAACGCGCAGGCGATGCGGTACGTGGTGCTCCCGCAGGCCGTGCGGCGGGTGGTGCCGCCGCTGCTGAACAACCTGGTCAGCCTGCAGAAGGACACCGGGCTGGTCTCGATCGGCGGGGCGATCGACGCGGTGTACGCGGCCAAGATCATCGCGGCCCGGTCGTTCAACTTCACGCCGTACCTGGTGGCGGGGCTGGTGTTCATCGTGCTGACCATTCCGCTGACGCGGTTCGCCGACTGGCTGACCGCCCGGACGAACCGTCGGCAGTTCCAGGGAGGTGCGGTGTGAGCGGGGACGTGCTCCGGCTGGAGTCCGTGCGCAAGACCTTCAACGGCCAGGTGGTGCTGCGCGACGTGGGGTTCGCCGTGCCCGAACACTCGGTGACGGCGCTGATCGGGGCGTCCGGCTCCGGCAAGTCCACGCTGATGCGGTGCGTCAACCTGCTGGAGGGGATCGACGACGGGGCGGTCTTCCTGGACGGGGAGGAGATCACCGACCCGCGCGCCGACCAGGACGCCGTCCGCCGCCGGATCGGCGTGGTGTTCCAGTCCTACAACCTGTTCCCGCACCTGACCGTGCTGGAGAACATCACGCTCGCCCCGCGCCGGGTGCACGGACGGGGGCGGGCCGAGGCGGAGGCGGAGGCGCTGGGACTGCTCGACCGGCTCGGGCTGGCGGCCAAGGCGAAGGAGTACCCGGACCGGCTCTCCGGCGGACAGCAGCAGCGCGTCGCCATCGTGCGGGCGCTGGCCACCGGGCCCCGGCTGCTGCTGCTCGACGAGATCACCGCGGCGCTCGACCCGGTCCTGGTCGGGGAGGTGCTCTCGGTGGTGCGCGATCTCAAGGAGCAGGGGATGACGATGGTCCTGTCCACCCACGAGATGGGGTTCGCGCGCGAGGTGGCCGACCAGGTCTGCTTCCTGGACGACGGGGTGGTGCTCGAACAGGGGCCGCCGGAGCAGGTGTTCGGCGATCCGCGGGAGGAGCGGACGCGACGGTTCCTCAGCCGGGTCGTCGCCTCGGGGCGGCTCGCGGGCTGAGCGCCGGCCGGGGCGGCGGAGCGTGTGCCCGGTGGCCGCACACCGGGGAGCACCACTGTGCGCCCCGGTGAGCGCCCTGCCCGCGCCCCGGCCACAGCGGTGATCGTGGACAGGACGACCGTCCAGACCGCGGTCGGCGGGCGATGGTGTGGCGGGCCGCGGGCGAGGAGCAGGGGCGGGAGACAGATGCCGGCGAACAGATAACAGATGACGTTATCTGTTATCCGTTATCTGTTCGCTGACATCTGTCATCTGTCATCTGTTCGCCGCCCCCGCCACACCGCCGCCGGCCGCCCGCCCCCGCCGCCCCGGGAGGCCGCCGTTGCACGGACCCTCGCTGATCAGCTGGCTGCTCGCGCTCCTCACCGCCACCGCCGGGGCCTACTGCCTCACCCGGCTACGCCACTCCCCCTGCGCCGCCGGCACCATTCGCCACTCCGGCGCCCGCCGCCTGCTCGCCCGGGAGTCCGACGCCGCCGAGGCCCTGATGGGGCTCGGCATGGCCGCCATGGCCGTGACCGGCGGCGCCGTCCCGGCCACCGTCTGGGCCTGGGTGTTCGGCCTCCCCGCCGCCGCCTTCCTGCTCGCCGCCGTACGCGCCCCGGCCCGCCGGACACACCGGCTGCACCACGCGATCGGCGCGCTCGCCATGACGTACATGGCGCTCGCGATGACCGCCACCCCCGGCCATCACCACCACGCCGCCGACGCGGGCACGCCGCTGCTGACCGGCTCCCTCCTGCTCTACTTCGGCGCCTACTCCCTGTGGGCCGGCACCCGGCTCCTGCACACCCCCTCCGGGACCCTGGCACTCGGCACCGCCGGGCTGCCCCGGGCCTGCCGGCTCACCATGGGCATCGGCATGTTCGCCATGCTCCTGACCATGTGAGCCCCGATCGATCCAAGACCCCACCCCTGACGTGGCGTTGGTCACTGGCCGGTCGAAAGCCGTTCCTCCGGAGGTCATCAGCGCATAGGTTGGCAGGGAGCGCGTTGTCGCGTTCCGTGCGTACTCGGGGAGCCCATGCGATGACTGCCCTGATCGGCCTGCTGCTGCTCGGACTGCTGCTCTCGACCGTCGCGCCCCGGCTGCTGGCCCGGGCCCGCTGGGCGGAGCGCGAACCGGTGCTGGCGCTGCTGGCATGGCAGTGCCTGGTGGTGGCCGTGCTGCTGTGCTGCGTCCTGGGCCTGCTGCTGGCCGCCTCCGCCGCGCTGCCCGAACTGCGCGCCCTGGTGTTCTCGGGCGCCCCGCACGGCGTCGAGGCCGCGTACGGCCTTCAGGACGCCGAGGGCTGGGGCCGGCTGTGCGCCGCGGTGCTGGCGGCGGGCGGCCTGCAGACGGTGCTGGCGCTCACCCGCGAGGTCCGTTCCGCGAAGGCGCTCCGCGACCACCGGCATGCTCAACTGACGGTCCGGGCCCCGGAGTTGCCGGAGGCCATCGCGGCCGCCCGCAGCCGCCGGGAGCGGCTGGTGGTGCTGGAGAACATCCGCCCGGAGGCATGGTCGCTGCCCGGCCCGGACTCCCGCCTGGTGGTCACCACCGGCGCCCTCCAGCAGCTGACCGACCGGGAGTTGGCCGCCGTCCTGAGCCACGAGCGCGGGCACGTCCGGGCCCGGCACCACTGGCTCCAGCAGTGCGCCCAGGCGCTCGCCTCCGGCTTCCCCGGGGTCGGCGTGTTCAGCGCCTTCCGGGCCCAGGTGGAGGAGCTGGTGGAGCTGGCGGCCGACGACCGGGCCGCGCGCCGGCACGGCCGGCACACCACTGCCCTCGCACTGGCCGAACTCAACCTGGACCGCGGGGTGTTCGGCTCCTGCCCGCCCGGTCTGGCGCAGTCCCCGCGGCGAGTGGACCGGCTGCTCGCGGGCCGCCCGCGACTGTCCGTCCCGCACCGGCTGCGGCTCACCGTCGTCGCCCTCGCCGCACCCGCCGCAGCCGTCCTGCTGGCCGTCGCGCCGGGGCTGACCTCGCTCCTCTGAAAAGGGCCTCACCCCTCCGGAAAGGTGCAATCCGGCCGCAGGCCCACCAAATTGACGCCGAGTCATGTTGCCGAAGGGGCAGTTTGCCGGCGGGACGGCTTGCCGGCAGGTCAGCTTGTCGGCGACTCGTCCAACGGCCCGAGCGGGGCACCGAGGGTCAGTTCGAGCACCTCACGATGGAGCGGCCTGGCCTGCTCGTACCGCTCCCGACCGGTCCCGGTCAGGGTGATCACGATGGCCCGCCGGTCGCTCTCGCACATCGCCCGGGTGACCAGCCCGCCCTTCTCCAGGCGGGCGATCACCCGGGACAGCGCACTCTGGCTGAGGTGGACGGTGTGGGCCAGCTCCTGCGCCCGCAGCGCATGGCCTCCGCCCTGGCACCCCTCCACCAGGCGCTCCAGCACCTCGAACTCGCTCACGCCCAGCCCGCACTTGTCACCCAGCTCGCGATCGAGCATGCAGGCCGTGGCGGCATGCCGGGCCAGCAGGTCGCGCCATTGCGCAACGAGACCGGCCTCCGCCGGGGAGTCGAGATCAGCCACGGTGCCACCCTAGCATGTGCGCCGTAAAATTATGTGTTCACATCTTATTCATTTGCATTGAATGCACACGCATGTACTGTCCTCCCCATGACCACCGCGACCGCCACGTCACCCGACGCCCCGTCAACCAGCGGGCTGAGCTGGACACCCCGCCTCTGGGGCACCCTGATCGTGCTCTGCGCCGCCATGTTCCTGGACGCCCTGGACGTCTCCATGGTCGGCGTCGCCCTCCCGTCCATCGGCTCCGAGCTGCACCTCTCCACCTCCGCCCTGCAATGGGTGGTCTCCGGCTACGTGCTCGGCTACGGCGGCCTGCTGCTGCTCGGCGGCCGCGCCGCCGACCTGCTCGGCCGCCGCCGGGTCTTCCTGGTCGCCCTGGGCGTCTTCGCCGCCGCCTCGCTGCTCGGCGGCCTGGTCGACGACGGCGGGCTGCTGATCGCCGCCCGCTTCCTCAAGGGCGTCAGCGCCGCCTTCACCGCCCCGGCCGGCCTGTCGATCATCACCACGACCTTCGCCGAGGGCCCCGCCCGCAACCGGGCGCTGTCGATCTACACCACCTGCGGCGCCAGCGGCTTCTCGCTCGGCCTGGTGCTCAGCGGGCTACTCACCTCGGTCGGCTGGCGCTGGACGTTCCTGATGCCCGTCCCGGTCGCGCTGCTCGCCCTGTTCTTCGCGGTCCGGCTGCTCCCCCGCCCCGCCGAGGAGCGCGCCAAGGGCGGCTACGACGTGCTGGGCGCGATCACCGGCACCGCGACCGTGCTGCTGCTGGTGTTCACCGCCACCGAGGCGCAGGGCGCCGGCTGGCTGAGCCTGCGCACCGTCGGCTCGCTGGTCGTGGTCGCCGCACTGGCCGCCGCCTTCCTGCTGGTGGAGAGCCGCACCGCCCACCCACTGGTCCGGCTCGGCATCTTCCGCAACGGCTCGGTCGCCCGGGCCAACGTGATCGCCTTCGCCATGGCCGGCGCGTACGGCGGGTTCCAGTTCGTCGTCACCCTCTACCTGCAGCACCTGCTGGGCTGGTCGGCGCTGCAGATGGCCCTCGGGCTGCTGCCGGCCGGCGCCTTCATCGCGCTCTCGGCACCGTTCATGGGCCCGATCGTGGACCGCTTCGGCACCGGCCGGCTGCTGCCGATCGGCCTGCTGGCCCTGGTCGGCGCGTTCGCGCTGTTCCTGCGGCTGGACGAGCACAGCTCGTACGTGGGTCTGGTCCTGCCCTCGATGCTGCTGCTCGGCGTGGGCTTCGCGCTGGCCTTCCCCTCGGTGAACATCGCCGCCACCGACGGCGTGGGCGACGACGAGCAGGGCCTGGCCTCCGGCCTGGTCAACACCGCGATCCAGGTCGGCACCGCGGTGGTCCTGGCCGGCGCGACCGCGATGATCACCGCCGGCAGTGCCGGCGGCGACAGCCCGCAGGCGCAGTTGGACGGCTACCGGCCGGCCCTGGTGTTCGTCGCGGCGGTCGCGCTGTTCGGCCTGCTGATCGCCGCGGTGGGCGCCCTGGTCGACCGGCGGCGGAAGTCGGCTCCCGCGCCGGTGCCGGACTACGATTACCCCTCGGTCGGGTCGAGCGCGGCGCGGACCGAAGTCCTGACCAACCGCTGACCGTCGACCGCCGCCCGGGCCGGCCCCGGCCCCCGCCGTCGGACAATGGCGCCGGCTCCACCAAACCCCCGTTTTGGTGGAGCCGGCCGTCTTCGTACCGGGCGCCCGAGCGGCGCCCACCGGCGCGCGGTTTCACGGTGCGACTACCGGCTCCGCCAGTATATTGGCCCGGAGCCAACGAACGTTCGGAGCAGACACGATGGCACCTCGCGGGGATTCGGTCAATGAGGAGATGCGGCAACGCTCCCGTCGGCGCATCATGCGAGCCACCGTCGAACTGGTCGACCGGCACGGATACGCGGGCACCACGCTGACCGACATCGCCGAGCGGGCCGGGCTCGCGCGCGGCCTGCTCTCGTACTACTTCGACGGGAAACGGCTGCTGATGCAGTCCGCGACGCACCGGATGATGCACCAGTCGCTCTCCGGCGCGCTCGCCGAGCTGACCCCGGACGCCACACCGGCGGCCCGGCTGGCCCGCGCGATCGACGCGGTCCTCACCCTCGCCCTGGAGCACCCGCGGGTGATGCGCTCGCACCTCGCGCTGATCCTGGACCCGGACTCCGGCGCCTTCGTCCAGGACCCGGAGCAGCAGCAGCTCGGCGCCATCCTCCAGGGTCTGCTGCTCGACTGGGGCGCGCCGGACCCGGCCGCCGAGCACGCGGTGCTGCGCAGCGCGCTGATGGGCGGCTGCATCGGGGTGCTGCTGCCGGGCGCCGAACTCCCGCTGGCACTGATCCGAGCCGACCTGTTCCGCCGCTACGACCTGCCCTGGGAGTTGGGCACCCCGCCGCAGGCACTGCCGCCGGAACGCGAACGGCCGCCGGCCCGCGGCTGACGGCGGGTGGACGGCGGCTCGGTGCCCGGGCGACCGATCGCGGGCCGCCGGACCCGTACGCTCTGCTGAGAGCTCCCCTCAGCACTCCTCTCAGCGCTCTTTTCAGCGCTCCTTGAGGATCGAGGCCAGCAGGTCCACGGTCCGCTCGGGCGTGAGGCTGTCCACGCAGAGCCGCTCCATGACCTGGATGTACGCGTCGACGTCGTCCCGCTTGTCGAGGTACAGCGCGCTGGTGAGCTGCTCCAGGTAGACGACGTCCGCGAGGTCCTGTTCAGGGAAGCGCAGGATCGTGAACGCCCCGGACTCCCCCGCGTGCGCGCCGAATCGGAACGGCATCACCTGGATCACGACGTTGGCCTGCTCGGCGACGTCGATCAGGTACTGCACCTGGCCGCGCATCACCTTGGGCCCGCCGACGGGGCGGCGCAGCGCGGCCTCGTCGATCACGGCCCACAGCCGCGGGCTGGCGCCCTCGGTCAGCAGCTTCTGGCGACGCAGGCGGAGGCTGACCCGCCGTTCGATCTCCTCCTCGCTGACGACCGGCCGACTCTGTCCGAAAACCGCCCGTGCGTACTCCTCGGACTGCAGCAGTCCGGGGATGAACTGCACCTCGTAGGTGCGGATCAGCTGGGCGGCCTCCTCCAGGCCGACGTAGGTCTGGAACCAGCCCGGCAGCACGTCGTTGAAGCTGTGCCACCAGCCGGACTTGTTGGCCTCGCGGACCAGCCCGAGCAGTGCCTCCCGCTCCAGGCCGTCGTCCACGCCGTAGAGGCTGAGCAGGTCGGCGACGTCGCGTTCCTTGAAGCTGACGCGGCCGAGTTCCATGCGGCTGATCTTGGACTCGGAGGCCCTGATCGCGTAGCCGGCGTCCTCGCGCGTGATGCCGCGCGTCTCACGCAGGCGACGCAGCTGAGACCCGAGGAGGATCCGGCGGACCATCGAGCCGCCGCCCGGCTGAACTGTGGTCATGCGGTCGAAACCTCCACCTAGGGCAAACAGCGCACAGTCTGCCATCAGTTGAGCGCTCACGGTGCCGATACTGACGGATGTTCCTATCAGTTCCACACTCCACACACCAGGATGCACGTGCATCCGGCGCTTGCATATGCCAATAGTGCGACTGCACGTGAATCGACTCTTGCATCTGCAGTGAGCGCACACCACCATGGTGCACGTGCACCTGCACATCCCTGGCAATCCCGCGGGCTCCGCGTCGACCCCACGCGCGACTCCGTGCACCGACCCGGCAGCGTTCCCCCGCGCCACCGGGGGATCGTGTGCGCGCGCGCTGGTCGAGGGGGCGGCCGAGCGGCCGAGCGAGTCGGAGGTGACCGGCATGACCCCGGCGGGTCCAGCCGTGTCCGCCCCCTTATGGGAGGAGCTCTTCATGAGCACCGGTACGGCTTTGGCGGTTGACCCCCATGTGGTCACCTGTACGCTCGCTCCTCGCTTCGAAGCCGTCAGAACCGCGCGCGACTTCGCCAGAACCTCTCTTCAGCGCTGGGGCCTGATGGAGCTGTTCGACGACGTCGCGCTGGTGGCCTCGGAGCTGGTGACCAACGCACTGCGGCATGCGATCGGCGCACGGCCCGACCCTGCGGGTGGCGCCCAGGGCGAGTACGACTTTCCCATACAGCCGACCCCCGAGGGCCGGCTGCCGATCCGAATAAGCCTGGTCCACCGCTCTCCCCAGGTGGTCTGCGCGGTGAGCGACCCGAGCTGCATCGGCCCGGTCGCCCGGGAGGCGGACTTCGTCGCCGAGTCCGGCCGCGGACTGCACCTGGTGGAGTCCTTCAGCCGCTCCTGGGGTTGGCACCCGCTGGGCAGCGGCAAGGTGGTCTGGGCCCTGTTCGAGGCGGAGCCGGCCACCGGTTCCGAACTCGGTGGACGGCACCGGCGCTCGGCCTAGCGCCAGGCGGCGCGCGGCCGGCCGAGGGAGGCCCCGGGAGGACCGCACCCCGGGCTCCGCGGGGCGGCTCGACGGGCCTGGCGCAGGTGCGCCACGGGCTCCGGCTCAGTCCTCAGGACGATTCCCACGACGATTGCCGGGCCGGCCCCCCGGACGAGCCGGCCGGACTGACGGCCGGACACCCCGGCGGCCCGACCCCCGTCCGGGCCCCCAACCGTGCGCGGGACCACCCGCCGCGCCTGCGCGCGGTCGGCCGCGAGAGCGCCCGTCGGGAGAGCGCCCGTCGCGTGGCCCCGGACCGGCCCCGGACAAGACAAAGGCCGTCGCGGTGTCAGCACCCACGACGGCCCCCCGATGGCAGGACGGCGGCCGGTCAGACCGCCAGGTGGTCGAACTCCCCGTCCTTGGCCCCCAGCAGCAGGGCGGCGATCTCGGCCCGGGTGTAGATGAGCGCCGGCCCTTCCGGGAAGCGCGAGTTGCGCATCGCCACATCGCCCCCCGGCAGGGCCGCGAACTCGACGCAGTTCCCCTGGGAGTTGCTGTGCAGGCTCTTCTGCCAGAGAACCCCCTTGAGGTCGGCGGCCGCCATCCCGTTGTAGGTGTCGTACGAGCCGTGCGTGTCCTGCGAGTCGTGCATAGAAATCTCCCGAAGAGCTCCGGAGTGGTCGTCCAGCGCGGCGCTCCCGGCACCCGCCGAACGAACGGACCGGCCCCGTACCGGCCCGGCACAACGCCTCACTTGACGCGATGATAGCTGCTGTGCACGTGCATCAGCACGGGACATTGCAGGTGCACGAGGCCTTTCACCGGCAGTTCCGAACTCTTCACGGGCCCTTCTCCTGACGGTACGTAAACGGACATAGCCGAGTGAATCGCCGGATTCTCGATAACCGGCCGTGAGCGGTTCCCCGCTGAATGTTGATCTTCAGACGCCCGGAGTCGCGCTGCCGTGACGCTCCGTCAGGCGACCTCCTGGCTGTGAGACATCTCACGCGCCACACAGGCAACTCGACGCCCCGTCGGACACGTGAGGGCTACGAGCGGTGATCGCTCGAAGGCTGGGTGAGATATGTCCGGATTGCGGGCAACCGCCCGGACGGACACGGCGGGAACGCGGCACACCCGCCATGACCACGTGAAACTCGAACGGCAGCCGAATGCAGGCCTGACGGGCCGATGTCCTACGATCTCCGGCATGAGCACCGCAGCCATCCCGGGCGCGCCACTGCCCGTCCGCACTCCAGGCTCCCGTGCGCGGGGGCGCCACCGCCGCCCCGAGCGCCCCGAGATCCCGGCCGGCTCCCCGGCCCTGGTGCTCGCCGTGCCCGCGACCGCCGGGCCCGAGTCCCGCTCGGTCGTCGAGGAGCTGCTGTCGATCGTCCGCAGCGAGCAGAGCGGCATCCAGACCGCCGTCGGCTACCTCCCGGGCGAAGCCGCCCAGGGGGTCGACAGTGACGACCGCACCGTCGCCGAACTGCTGGCCATGGCCGCCGAGGCGGGCCTGCCCGCGCCGGTCCTGGTGCCGCTGGTACCCGGCCCGCACGGATTCCTGACCGAACTTCACGCCCTCGCCGCGGAGTACGGAGCCCCCGTCACCGACGTGCTCGGCCCGCACCCGCTGCTCGCCGAGGCCGTGCACGTGCGCCTGTCCGAGGCCGGCCTGGCACGCGCCGACCGGGCCCGGCTGTTCGCCATCGCGACCGCCGCGGACGGCGTCGTGCTGACCACCGTCGGCGGCGAGGAGGCCGCTGCCGCGGCCGGCATCACCGGTGTCCTGCTGGCGGCCCGGCTGGCCGTCCCGGTCGTGCCCGCCGCGCTCGACGTGCCGGGCTCGGTCGCCGCGGCCGTCAACCACCTCAAGGAGACCGGCTCCCAGCGCCCGGCGCTGGCACCGCTGGTGATCGGGCCGGAGGCCGACTCCGAACTGCTCGCCACGGCCGCCGAGGAGACCGGCTGCCCGTCCGCGGCGCCGCTGGGCGCCTACCCGACGGTCGGCCAGCTGATCGCCGCCACCTACCTGGCCGCGCTGCCGGCACCCTCCCCCGAGGCCCTGTCGCAGGCCGAGGCCGAGGCGGCGGAGGCCGCCGAGGGCGCGCACGCCGACCACTCCGGCCGGGGCGGTCACGCCGCCCACGCCGCTCGCACCGCCACCGAGGACTCGGCCGGCCAGTAGCGGTCACCGCACGCGTGAAGGGCCCGGAACGGCTACGTTCCGGGCCCTTCCTGCTTGCCCCGTAAGGGAGTTAAGGGGCGAATAGGCGTGATGTCCGTTCTATCCGCATTTGTTCGCCGCCGCTCGATCCATCCCCCGACGGCCACAGTGTGGACGCACCTCCTTCTCGGCGGGCGGGCCCTGGGGGACCCGACCCGCCGTCACCCGCCTCCTGAAGCACAGACAGTTGTGCACGCCCTTCGCGGCATTGCCGGAAATCGGCCATTTTCGATCATGGCGAGCGAGGGGAACGACCGTTCTCGCCAAACCGTGATGCGCGTCACAGGTGTTTGCAGTTTGAACTTAAGTCTGCTTAACGTGCTCCCCGTTCGTGGCCACACGAACCCAGTTCATCCGCGACGCCGAGTCCTGCCGTCGGATGTCCTGGCAGCGCGAAAACGCACCACGGCAGGAGCGGGGGACCCACAGGTAAGTCGCCCCGGACCGTTCCCCGGAACGATCCAGGGCTAGGGGTGAAGCCGCGCCCACAGCGCGGCCGGGCAACTCCAGCCCGAATCCGACAGCTCACCTCGCAGGCGTGGGAGAGGACTGCGTCTTCATGCTGCCCACCAACGGCACCCGTCTGTCCAGTCGTACCCGACGCGTGATCGCCGCCATCGGCGTCGCGGGCGTCGGCCTCACCATCCCCTGCCTCACCTCCGGCACCGCCTCCGCCGCCTCCGTCGCCACCTGGGACAAGGTCGCCCAGTGCGAGAGCACCGGCAACTGGAGCATCAACACCGGCAACGGCTTCTACGGCGGCCTGCAGTTCACCTCCAGCACCTGGGCCGCCTTCGGCGGCACCGCGTACGCCCCCCAGGCCAACCAGGCCACCAAGGACCAGCAGATCGCCGTCGCCGAGAAGGTCCTCGCCTCGCAGGGCCCCGGCGCCTGGCCGGTGTGCTCGGTCCAGGCCGGCCTGACCAAGGGCGGCACCCCGGCCACCGTCGACACCTCGGCCGGCTCGACCACCGGCTCGGCTGCCAGCTCGACCGCCACCAAGCCCGCCGCGAAGCCGGCCACCCCGGCCACCCCGGCCGCCAAGCCCGCACAGAGCCAGGCCCCGGCCACCCCGGCCGCGAAGCCCGCCAAGCCGGCCGCACCGACCCAGGACCAGGCACAGGCCCCCGCCGACTCCGCCAACGGCACCTCGGCGCAGAAGGGCCAGAACCAGGCCCAGAACAGCGCCCAGCCCCAGGGCGACGACTACACCGTCGCCTCCGGCGACTGGCTGTCCTCGATCGCCGACAAGCACAACCTCCAGGGCGGCTGGCAGCGGCTGTACGAGCTCAACCGCGGCACCCTGACCGAGGGTCCGGACACCATCTACCCGGGCCAGCGCCTCTCGTTCAAGGACGGCGGCCAGGCCCAGCAGTCGGCTCAGACCGACCAGTCCGGCTCGGACTTCACCTGGTTCGACCGCTCGCAGAAGTCCGGCCAGACCTCCAACGGCGCCGCCGTGAACGCCAAGCCGACCGCCCAGCCGCAGGCCCCGGTCCCGGCCCCGGCCCCGGCCCCGGCCGCCAAGCCGGCTTCCAAGCCGGCCGCCCAGGCGCAGACCCCCGCTCAGGCCCCGGCCGCCACCGGCAGCATGGCCGCCGCGGTCTCCTTCGCCCAGTCGAAGGTCGGCCAGGCGTACGTCTACGGCGGTACCGGCAACGGCGGTTGGGACTGCTCCGGCCTGACCCAGGCCGCGCTGCGCGCCGCGGGCGTCTCCGTCCCGCGCGTCGCCGCCGACCAGGCCGCCGCCAGCACCCGCGTCTCGCTGGACAGCCTGCAGGCGGGCGACCTGCTGTTCTGGTCCAACAACGGCCAGAACTCCGGCGTCTACCACGTCGCGATCTACATCGGCGGCGGCCAGTACGTCGAGGCCGCCAACCCGAGCTCGGGCGTGCGCCTGCAGACCGTCGCCAACTGGGCGCCGGACTTCGCCGGCCGGGTCTGAGCACGACCCGCGGGTGACAGCTGACAACTGACGGCTGACAGATAACAGATTTCAGATAACAGATTTCATCATCTGTTATCTGTCAGTCGCCGCCCGCCCCGGCGGTCGCCCGGCGCCGCAGGAAGGCCGCCGGCAGACCGCCGGGCAGGACCGCCCGGGGCCATGGTCAAAGCCCGCCCCCAGCGGGCATGCTGCTGCTCCGGCACCCGAGGAGGAGTCACCATGGCCCAGGTCACCGTCACACTCGACGCCAACCTCGCGATCGACGCGATGATGCTCTCCGGCACCAAGAACCCGCAGGACGTCGTCGAACTCGTCCTGCGCGACTACCTGGCCCGCGGCCGCCGCACCGAGACCCGCACCGGCGACGCCACCGACGGCCAACGGCTCACCGAGAGCCGCCCCACGGACCACGAGGGCTGACCCGGCACCCGGGCGGCACGCAACGGGCCCCGGAGAGCAACCGCTCTCCGGGGCCCGTCCGTTGACCGTCCTCAGCGCGCGCAGGCCCCCGTGGAGCCACGCATGACCAGCTCCGGCTGGAACATGAACTCCCCGCGCTGGACCGCGTTCCCGCCGACCTCCTCCAGCAGCGCGTCCACCGCCGCGGTCGCCATCGCCTCGACCGGCTGGCGGATCGTGGTCAGCGGCGGCTCGGTGAAGGCGATCAGCGGCGAGTCGTCGAAGCCGACCACCGAGACATCGTGCGGCACCGACAGTCCACGCTGCCGCACCGCCCGGATCGCCCCGAGCGCCATCATGTCGCTGCCGCAGACGATCGCCGTGCAGCCCTTGTCCAGCAGTGCGCCGGCCGCCGCGTGCCCGCCCTCCACGCTGAACAGCGTGTGGTGGACGAGTTCCTCGGCCTCCTCCTGGCTCCGTCCCAGCACCTCGCGCATCGCCGCCGTGAAGCCCTCGATCTTGCGCAGCACCGGCACGTACCGCCGCTGCCCGACGGCCAGCCCGATCCGCTCGTGCCCGAGTTCGGCCAGGTGCTGGACGGCCATCCACATCGCGGCCCGGTCGTCCGGCGAGATGAACGGCGCGTCGATCCGCTCGCTGTAGCCGTTGATCAGCACGAACGGCACCCCGCGCCCGGTCAGCCGGGCGTAGCGGTCGTGGTCGGCGGTGGAGTCGGCGTGCAGCCCGGAGACGAAGACGATGCCCGCCACACCCCGGTCGACCAGCATCTCGACCAGTTCGTCCTCGGTGGACCCGCCCGGCGTCTGGGTGCACAGCACCGGGGTGTACCCGTGCCGGCTGAGCACCTGCTCGATCACCTGGGCCAGTGCGGGGAAGATCGGGTTGCTCAGCTCCGGCGTGATCAGCCCGATCAGGCCGGCGCTGCGCTGGCGCAGTCGGGTCGGCCGCTCGTAGCCGAGCACGTCGAGCGCCGCCAGCACGGTCTGCCGGGTGGCGGCGGAGACGTTCGCCTTGCCGTTGAGTACGCGGGAGACGGTGGCTTCGCTGACCCCCGCCTGCGCCGCGATGTCTGAGAGTCGCGCCGTAGTCACGGTCCCAGAGCCTATTGCAACCACGTCAGACCGCCCACCAGCCGGTGCTGTCCGGCGCGAGCACCGTCTCGCCGCCGTCGACCACCAGCTCCACCGAGGAGAGCAGCAGCTTTCCGGGCGCCGCTATCCGGACCGGCTCGTCCGTGGCGTTGACGGTGCAGACGAAGGAGCCGCGGCGGAACGCCAGGGTCCCCTCGGGGCCCTCCAGCCACTCCACGGCCGTCCCGGCGCCGAGGTCGTCCTGGGAGCGGCGGACGGCGAGCGCGCTGCGGTACAGCTCCAGGGTGGACGCCGGGTCGCCGGTCTGCGCCTCGACGCTCAGCGCGGCCCACTCGGCCGGCTGCGGCAGCCAGGACGGCCCGCCGGCGACCGGGCCGAAGCCGTACGGGGCCTCGGTGCCGGACCACGGGATCGGGACGCGGCAGCCGTCGCGGTAGCCGTCCTGCCCGGCCTTGCGGAAGAACGACGGGTCCTGGCGGACCTCGTCCGGCAGGTCGGTGACGTCCGGGAGGCCGAGTTCCTCACCCTGGTAGATGTACGCGGAGCCGGGCAGCGCGAGCATCAGCAGGGTGGCGGCGCGGGCGCGGCGCAGGCCGAGCTCGCGGTCGCCGGGGGTGCGGATCTGGGTGCCGAGGCCGGGCGGGTTGGCGAAGCGGGTGGCGTGCCGGGTGACGTCGTGGTTGGACAGCACCCAGGTGGTGGGGGCGTCGACCGGGCGCATCGAGTCGAGCGAGACGTCGATCACCTCGCGCAGCGCGGCGGCGTCCCAACCAGCGCCCAGGTACTGGAAGTTGAAGGCCTGGTGCAGCTCGTCGGGGCGCACGTAGTTGGCGGTGCGCTGGACGGTCGGGGTCCAGGCCTCGGCGACGCCGATCCGCTGGCCCGGGTACTCGTCGAGGATCTTGCGCCAGCTGCGGTAGATCTCGTGCACGCCGTCCTGGTCGAAGAACGGCATGACGTCGTTGCCGAGCAGCTTGAGCTGGTCCGCGCCGCCGAGGTCGGGCAGGCCGGGGGCCTTCACCAGGCCGTGGGCGACGTCGATGCGGAAGCCGTCGACACCCATGTCGAGCCAGAACCGCAGGATCGAGCGGAACTCGTCGGCGACTGCCCGGTTCTCCCAGTTGAAGTCGGGCTGCTCGGGGGCGAACAGGTGCAGGTACCAGTCGCCGGGGGTGCCGTCCGGGTTCTCGCTGCGGGTCCAGGCCGGGCCGCCGAAGATGGACTCCCAGTCGTTGGGCGGCAGTTCGCCGTTCTCGCCCTTGCCGGGGCGGAAGTGGTACCGCTCGCGCAGCGGGGACTCGGGGCCCTCGCGCAGGGCGCGCTGGAACCACTCGTGCTGGTCCGAGGAGTGGTTGGGGACGAGGTCGACGATGATCCGCAGCCCCAGCTGGTGGGCGTCCCGGATGAGCGCGTCGGCGTCCAGCAGGCTGCCGAACATCGGGTCCACGGCGCGGTAGTCGGCGACGTCGTAGCCCGCGTCCGCCTGCGGCGAGGCGTAGAACGGCGAGAGCCAGACCGCGTCCACGCCGAGGTCGCGCAGGTACGGCAGGCGGCTGCGGATGCCGGGCAGGTCGCCCATGCCGTCGCCGTTGGAGTCGGCGAAGCTGCGCGGGTACACCTGGTAGATGACCGCGTCCCGCCACCAGCCTCTGGAGGCGCCGCCAGTCACAGGAGCCGGGGTGACCGCCTCGTGGGCGGCGGCGTCGGCGGCAGGCCGGGAGGTGTCGGCCAGGTTCTGGGTCATGGACGGTATCCCTTGGGGACTAGAGGAGCGAGGAGCGTTACGACTTGGAGGCACCGGCGGTCAGACCGGTGACCAGGTGGCGCTGCACCAGGTAGAAGAAGGCTGCCGACGGGATCGCGATCAGCACGGCGGTCGCGGCCATCAGGTTCCACTGGGCGTCGTGCTCGCTGACGAAGGTCTGCAGGCCCACGGCCAGCGTGTACTTGTCGGAGCTGAGCATGAAGGTGGAGGCGAACGGCACCTCGGCCCAGTAGGTGAGGAAGGAGTAGAAGGCGGCCACCGCCAGGCCCGGGCGGGCGAGCGGCAGCACCAGCCGCCAGAAGGTGCCGAACGGGCTGAGCCCGTCGACCCGGCCGGCCTCGTCGATCTCCACCGGGATGGTGTCGAAGTAGCCCTTCAGCAGCCAGGCGCAGTACGGCACGGTGGTGGTCGAGTAGACCAGGATCAGGCCCAGGTAGCTGTCCAGCAGGCCGAGGTCGGAGAGCATCGTGTACATCGGCACGATCAGCACCGCGATCGGGAACATCTGGGTGACCAGCAGCGACCACATCAGCGGCCGGTGGCCGGGGAAGCGCATCCGGGAGACGGCGTAGCCGGTGGTGGCGGCGACCAGGACGCCGAACACGGTGGTGACGCCGGAGACCAGGAGGGCGTTGCCGAACCAGGTGAAGAAGTCCGTGTCGAACAGCACGTGGTGGTAGTTCGACAGCGTGAGCTTGTCGAGGATCGCGCCGGGGTGGAGGTAGTCGGTCTTGTCCGGGCCGAGCGAGACGAAGAGGATCCACGCCACCGGGAACAGCGCGATCAGGCCGGCCACGATCAGGGTGCCGTGGGACAGCGCTCTGGCCAGCGGGCTGCTCTCGCCGCGCCGGCGGGCCTTGGCCGGCCGGGCGGCCGGGGCCACGGCCGTCGCGGGGGTGGGGAGTTCGGTGGTGGTGCTCATCGGGGGTACCTGCCTTCGTGGGTCAACTGGGTCCGGGGCCTCAGCCGTTGGCCTGCTCGTTGCGGGCGAGCCAGCGCCGGTAGAAGGCGGTGAAGACGATCAGGATGGACAGCAGGATCACGCCGTAGGCGGCGGACTGGGCGTAGTCCCGGGGGATCTGGCCGAAGCCGAGGCGGTAGGCCCAGGTGACCAGCAGCTGGGCGTCGGGCGCACCGGTGCCGAAGAGCAGGAAGATGACGTTGAACTGGTTGAACGTCCAGATCACGCCGAGCAGGACGACGGTGGAGGAGACGGCCCGCAGCCCGGGCAGGGTGACGTACCGGAAGCGCTGCCACGGCGTGGCGCCGTCCATCTCGGCGGCCTCGTACAGCTCGGCCGGGATCGACTGCAGGCCGCCGAGCAGCGAGATCATCATGAACGGCACGCCGGCCCAGGTGTTGACCAGGATCGCGGCGGACTTCTGCGCCCACGGGTCGGTGAGCCAACCGGGTTCGGGCAGGTGGAGGAAGCCGAGCATGCTGTTGACGACACCGCCGTCGGACAGCATCAGTCGCCAGGAGAAGACGGTGACGAAGGTCGGCACGGCCCAGGGCAGGATGAGCAGCATCCGGTAGACGGCGCGGCCGCGCAGCTTCTTGTTGAGCAGCAGGGCGAGGCCCAGGCCGAGGGTGTAGTGCAGGAAGACGCAGATGGCCGTCCAGGCGATGGTCCAGACGAAGTGGGACCAGAAGCGGTCGTACGAGCCGGGGCCCCACAGGATGTCGGCGTAGTTGTGGAAGCCGACGAAGTTGTAGCTGGCCGGGATCTCGTTGACGCCGATCTTGCGGGCGACGTTGAGGCTGTTGGCGTCGGTCAGGGTGAGCCAGAGGCCCTGGACCAGCGGGTAGAGCACCAGGGCACCGAGGACCAGCACCACGGGGGCGATCATCGCGTAGGCGTACCAGTGCTTGGCGTAGGAGCGCTTGACGCGTTCCAGCAGGCCCGGACGCTGCTCGCGCTCCGGGCTGCCCTTGCCGGTGGCGCCCTGCACGGCGACTGACATCGATTGACACCTTCTCGGGGGGAAGTCTCGGGGAGAGCGGGTCCGGCCGCCGGGCCCGCCGGGTGGCCGCCGCCGCGGCCCGGCGGGCCGGGGCGGGGGGCGCGCGCCGCGGGGTCCGGGGCGGGGCGGGGCGGGGCGGGGGCCCCACCCGCGACCGCCCCCGGCCCGCCGCGGGGGTGCGGGCA
>NZ_JBHXMU010000035.1:36495-71488 GCF_042720685.1 Kitasatospora sp. NPDC058492 | reverse complement strand
CGCGGCCGCGCGCCCCCCCCCCCCCCAATGTCCGCCAGGGCCGGGGATCGGGGGGCGCCCGCCCCCCCCCCCCGCCGCACTGGCCCGCCCCCGACGGCGGCCCGGACGGCCGACGGCGACTACTTGGCGAAGCCCGGCAGCAGCTTGGCGTAGTCGGTGGCGACGGTGTTCAGCGCGTCCTGGGTGCCGGTGCCCTGGACGGCCTTGCCCAGGTTGGTGCCGAGCGAGGAGAACAGCGAGCTGTACTCGGGCAGTTCGGGGCGCGGCTTGGCGCTGCCGAGGACGGCCTGGAAGCCGGCGATGCCGGGGTCGGCCTTGACGTCGGCGGTGAAGGCGTCGGAGCGGGTCGGCAGGGTGGAGTTCTTCTGCGCGATGAAGGCCTGGCTCTCCGCCGAGGTCATGAAGGCGGCGAACTTCTCGGCGGCGGCCTTGTGGGCCTGGTCGGCACCGGCGTAGACGGAGATGTTGTGCCCGCCGGTGGGCGCACCGGACTTGCCGCTGGAGCCCGCCGGGACGGGCGCGATGCCGAGGTTGTTCTTGTCGGCGAACGCGGCGCCCTTGTAGATGTTGGTGATCTCCCACGGGCCCTGGACGATGGCCGCGACCTTGCCGTTGTTGAAGGCGTCCATCATGTGCGCGTAGGCGTCGGTGGTGACGTCGGCCTTGGCCATGCCGGGCGCGGTGAACATCGTCTTGTAGGTCTCGATGGCCTTGACGGCCTCCGGCGAGGTGACAGTGATCTTCTTGCCGGCGGCGTCGACGGTGTCGGTGCCCTCGCCGAACAGGAACGGCATCGCGTAGTAGCCGTCCGCGGCCTTCAGCCAGAAGCCGTCGACACCGGCCTTGTCCTTGAGCGCGGCGGCGTCGGTCTTCAGCTCGTCCCAGGTCTTGGGGGCGGCGGTGATGCCGGCCTTGGCGAACAGCTCCTTGTTGTAGAGCAGGCCCAGGGTGTCGGTGACCAGCGGCACGCCGTACAGCTTGCCGTCGAACTTGGCCTGCTGGATCAGGCTGGGCTGGAAGGCGGAGGTGTCGGCGACGGCCGGGGTGCCGTCGAGCGGCTCCAGGTAGCCGGCCTTGGCGAAGGCGGCGGTCCAGCCGACCTCGGAGCGGAACACGTCCGGAGCGCCCTTGGCCCCCATGGCGGTCTGGAGCTTGTTCTGCGCCTGGTCGAACGGGACGTTGACGAAGTCGACCTTGACGTTCGGGTTGGCGGCCTCGAACTTCTTGACCAGCTCCTGGTAGTTCGGCGCCTCGTTGGTGGCGTTCGAGGTGTCCCAGTAGGTGAGGGTGACCGGCCCGTCGGCCTTGCCGTTTGAGCTGGAGCCGCTGCTGCCACAGGCAGCCATCGAGACCGCGAGGGCCACAACGAGGGCAGAGGCCGCGATGCCACGCCGCATGAGAACTCCTTGGGAGGGTGGGGGTGCCCGAGATCTTCGGAGACAGGCGCATAATGGCTGCCTCGTGCCGACTGCACCGTTGCTGCCGTCGGGCTCGGAAGGAAGTTAACAGCGGTGCAATAGCGACGGAAAGTCCTTGCAGCAAGTTTCTGCAAGAAACAGCGATCGTTACGCCCACGTGTCCTGGACGTAGCCGCACGGTAGTTGACAGTGCGACCAAATGTCCGGGTTCGCCCGCTTCAAGCCGGTACCGGATGGCCGAGAGCACCACCATCCCTGGCCGAAAACCGCTTGCAGCAGACTGAACGCATGCGTATCAGAGCCGCCATGAGGGACGAACTGCCGCTGCTGTGCGAACTGGAGCGGGCCGCCGGGGCCCCCTTCGCCGCGATCGGCATGCCGGAGATCGCCGACGACGAACCACCGGCGCCGCACGAGCTGACCCACTACCTGGACGCGGGCATCGCCCTGGTCGCCGTCCCCGACGCGACCGACCTGCCCCACGGAACCGACCTGCCCCAGCAACCCGGTCCCGGTCCCGGTCCGATCGCCGGCTACCTGCTCGCCGAGCCGGTGGACGGCGCCCTGCACATCGAGCAGGTGTCGGTCCACCCCGACCACGCCCGCCGGGGCATCGGCCGGGCGCTGATCGAACACCTCGCGGCCGGCACCGACGCCCCCGCGCTCACCCTCACCACCTTCGCCGACGTCCCCTGGAACGCCCCCTACTACGCCCGCTGCGGCTTCCGCCCGCTCGCCGACCACGAGCTCACCCCGGGCCTGCGGGAGATCCGCCGCAAGGAGGCCGAGCACGGTCTCGACCGCTGGCCCCGGCTCTGCATGCGCCGGGACCTCGCACGGGACCTCCAGCAGGACCTCACGCAGAACCTCACGCAGAACCTCACGCAGAACCTCACCCCGGACGTGCCCGGAGCGCTCAGCTGACGCCCAGCCGCAGCACGGTGGTCGAGCGGAACTCCTCCCCCGGCCGCAGCACGGTGCTCGGGAACGCCGGGTGGTTCGGGGAGTCCGGGAAGTGCTGGGTCTCCAGCGCGATCCCGGCGAACGGCCCGTACGGGACACCGCTCGCGCCGGTGACCGCCCCCTGGAACTTGTTGGCCGTGTAGACCTGGACGCCCGGCTCGGTGGTCAGCACCTCCAGGGTGCGCCCGCTGACCGGGTCCTCCAGCAGCGCCGCCCGGGCCGGGCTGCCGTCGGCCGGCCGGGCCCGGAGCACCCAGTTGTGGTCGTAGCCGCCGGGCCCGGCCAGCTGCGGGTGGTCGTCGTGCACCGACTTGCCGATCGGCGTGGCCACCGTGAAGTCGAACGGCGTGCCGGCCACCGGTTCGGTCCGCCCGTAAGGGATCTGCCGCTCGTCGGCCGGGGTGTAGGCGTCGGCGTCGAGGGTGAGCAGGTGGCCGCGGACGTCGCCGTTCCCTTCACCCGCAAGGTTGAAGTACGCGTGGTTGGTCAGGTTGACCACGGTCGGCTTGCTGGTGACGGCGCGGTAGGCGATCACCAACTCGCCGGCCGGGTCCAGGGTGTAGGAGACGGTGATGTCCAGCGCGCCGGGGAAGCCCTGGTCGCCGTCCGGGCTGTGCAACCGCAGCCGCACCCCGCCCTCGATCCGCTCGGCCTCCCAGATCCGCTGCGCGAAGCCGTCCGGCCCGCCGTGGATGGTGATGCCGCCGCCGGTCGGGGCGAGCGGGTGCTCCTCGCCGTCGATGGTGATCCTGGAACCGTCGATCCGGTTGGCGTACCGGCCGACCACGGTGCCGTAGTGCCGGGCCGGGCCGAGGATCTGCGTCAGCTGGTCGGTGGAGAGCAGCAGTTGGGCGGGGCGCCCGGCGCGGTCCGGGCCGGTGAGGGTGTGCAGGGTGGCGCCGAGGGTGAGCACGCTCGCCTCGTACGGGCCGGCGGAGAGCGTCCAGCGCTCGATCGCGGCGCCCGCGCCCGAGGGGTCGAGGGGTTCGTGCCGCACGCTGGTGGCCTCGCTCGCCATGGCCTGCTCCTCACTGGCGGTCGCGGGGTGCCGTGACCGCCCCGGTTCCGGGTCCGTCCAGGGGGTCGCCGCGGCGCCCCCACGTCTGCGTCAGCCTAGGGCGTGTCTGACAATTCGCGGCGGATCAGCGCGCGGCTCCCCCAGCCTTCGGCCGGGAGGTACCCCCATTACGCGCCCGGCTGGGCGTGCCGGCGAAGCGTCCTCGTACTGGGTGTACTTGGACGTTTCGCCGGTGCGTTCAGGCGGGATGCCTGGGGGCACCTCCCGGCCGCCAGGCTGGGGGAGCGTCGTGCGCCCGGCGGGAATTGTCAGACACGCCCTAACGACGGCGACCGCTCCGGGAGCGCTCCCGTGCCTCCGCGCGCCGCCCCGCCGCCCACGCCCCCCTGCCACCGCGGGCTACGCCTCCTCGGGCTCCGCCCCCGGCCGGGTGGCCCCGCGCGGCTGCGTCGGCAGCCCGAGGGCGGAGGCCAGGCCGTCCGGCCCGCTGCCCGCCTTGCGGTAGACCGCGGCCAGTCGGCGGTTGACCAGGCTGAGGTGCACGCCGAGCTCGTCGGCGATGCGCTGCGGCGGCACGCCCTGCACCGCGAGGTTGGCGACCTCCCACTCGGGCTGACTGAGCGTCTCCCGGAAGTCGCGCAGCCCCAGCCGGTTGGGCCGCAGGCCGTAGTTGGCCAGCTCCCGCCGCGCCTGGTCGACCAGCCCCTCGGCCGAGCAGTGCTGGGCCAGTTCGATGCCCTGGTACAGGTACTCCTGCGCGTCCTCCAGCCGCCCGACCCGGCGCAGCGCGGCGCCGAGGTCGACCAGCGCGACGGCGTGCTCGTACCCGGCCGGCGACTGGCCGAGGTACATCACGGCCTGCTCCAGCAGCTCGACCGCCTGCTGGCCGTCCTCGATCTGGGCGTTCAGCCGCAGCGCGGTGCCGATCGCCGAGGCGGTGCCGAAGGTGCGGGCGTCCTGGACGGCCTTCTGGGCGTACTCGCGGGCGCGGTCGGGCTCGTCGGCCGCGATCGCGATGGCGAGGTGGCCGGCCCAGGGCGCCCAGACGGTGTTGTGCCAGCCGCGGGCCTCCAGTTGGGCTCCGGCCTCGGTGAGCGCGGCGGCCGCCCCGGCGTAGCGCTTCTTGGCGATCAGCAGCTTGCCGTACAGCGAGGGCGCGTCGGGCAGCACCATCGCGGTCGTGTGGTACGGCGGGTGGAAGCCGAACTCGACGGCGAGTTCCCAGGCCTCCTCGGTCCGGCCGCGGGCGAGCAGGGTGTCCACCAGGACGCCGACGGCGTCCCAGGCGAGCGGCAGCTTGGGGCCGATCCGCTCGGACAGTCGCAGTGCGCGGCGCAGGAAGTCCTCGGCCTCGGCGAGCAGGCCGCGGCGGAAGCGGGCGAGGCCCATCAGGAAGTACGCGAAGCCCCGGTGGGCACCGCTCCACCCGGCGACCTCGAACTGGATGATGGCGTCCGCGAACAGCCGCTCGGCCTGGGCGATGCGGTCGTTGTAGGTGTAGGTGAGGCCGAGCATGGAGGGCAGTTCGAAGCCCCAGGTGCTGTCGGTCCAGCCGAGTCCCTTGGGCAGGCGGCCGGCGTCGAGGACTGCGTCGGCGTAGGTCAGCGCCTCGGCGGAGGGGGCGCCGCGCAGGGTGAGGTCCCAGGCGCGCATCGCGAGGACGGCCCGGTCGGCGGCGTCGCGGGTGCTGAGGCCGTCGCACATGAGGCCGAGCCGGGTGGATCGGCCAGGCCCGTCGTCCTCGGACTTGCGGAAGGCGTGCCACATGAACGAGGCGGCCTGGAGCCGGAGTCGGCCGGCCGGGTCGGCGGTCTGCTCGGCCTCGTCCTGGCAGACCACCGCGGCCTGGCGCAGTTCGCCGCTGTGTGCGAGCACCTCGGAGAGCCGGAAGGTGGCGTCGACCCGCAGTTCGGGGCGCAGCGGCCCCTCGTCGGGGTCGAGGGCGAGCTTGAGCTGGTTGACGGTGGCGACGGGGTCGGTGAGCAGGGCGGAGCAGCCCAGTTCGTACAGCACCTCGGCGCGGATGTCGTCGGCCGGGGGTTCGTTGAGGGCGCGGTGCAGGCAGCGCTGGGCGGCTTCGGGGGCGCCGATCAGCAGGTGTTCGACGGCGGCCCGGCGCAGTTTGCGGACGGTCTTGTCGTCGCCCTCGCCGGAGAAGGTCTCGACGAGGTGGCGGGAGGCGGCGAGCAGGCCGAGTCCGGCGTTCTCGATCTCGGCGGCGGCGACGCCGTGCATGCCGGTGCGGGTGGCCTCCGGCATGGTGTTGTAGATCGAGCTGCCGATCAGCGGGTGGACGAACTCCAGGTTGCCGTTGGGGGTCTGGGTGAGCACGCGCTGCTTGCGCAGCTGCTTGATGGCGTCGCGGGCGCCCTCGGTGGTCTGGGCGCAGATCCGGGTGGCGAGGTCGACCCGGATGTCGGTGCCGAGCATCGCGCAGGCCCAGGCGAAGCGCAGGGTGCCGGAGCCGAGCCGGTCGATCCAGCTCTTGAGGGTCATTCCGGTGGCGTCGACGGCGAGTTCGCGCAGTTGCTGGGAGTTCTCCTCGACCGGTTCGAGGTCCTGGTCGCGGACCTGGTCGAGCAGGGCGACGGCTTCGAAGGGGTTGCCGTTGACGACGTTCCAGAACTCGTAGCAGAAGGCGTCCTCGGCCTTGTCGCCGAGTTCGGCGCGGATCATGTCGGTGACGGAGACCAGCGAGAGCCGGTTGAGCTCGTGCTTGCTGGTGGCAAGGCCGAGGACGGCCTTGCGGTGCTGCTGGATCTCGGTCGGCCAGTCGTTCTCGTCCTCGCGGAAGGCGAAGACGAGCAGGACGGGCAGTTCGCGGGAGCGGACGGCGAACTGGGTGAGCCAGGAGAGCGACTCGTGGTCGCCCCAGTGCAGGTCGTCGACAATCATGACCAGCGGGGCCCGGCGCGGCGCGAGTTGGGTGAGGACGTAGTCGAGGCCGTCGCGCACGCCCTGGGGGTCGAGGCGGCGGGCGCCGGCCTTGGGCCGCTTGAGGCCCATGGCCGGTCCGACGACCTCCTCCCAGGTGCCCATGACCTGGCGGAACTCGTCGGGCTGCAGGCTGGTGAGGAGGGGTTGGAGGAGCTGGCGCAGCACGTGGTAGGGCTCGTTGAACTGGCGCTCGCCGCCGCGGGCGAACAACACCGTGGCGCGGTCGCGGAGTTTGGCGACCCGTCGGACCTCGTGCAGCAGGCTGGTCTTTCCGATGCCGGGGCGACCGGAGAAGGCGAGCAGTTCGCCGATCTCGGTGCCGCCGGCCGCGAATTCGCAGCAGAGCTTGTCGACGGCCGTCTCGACGGAGCGGAGTTCGGCGTCGCGGTCGCGCAGCCTGACCCTCGGCGAGGTGCTGTCGCCGTCCCGGCCGGAACCTGATCCCGTCCGAAGTTCGTTGTCCTGCTCGGTCACCGTCGTGCCTCCGCCTCGCCACTCGCGTCACAGCCCGTGTCGCTGCTCGCATCACTGCCCGTGGAGCCGAGGTTAGCGCTGCGTGGCACTCGCTGTGGGGCATTCGCGCAGGCTGGGGCGGACGGTGAGGGTTCGGACGCCTTGCCAAGGGCAATTGCCCTATACCCCTAACGTCCGATCATTACATCAGATACCCTACGGCCCGCGAGGCGAAGATGATCTTTCGCTATCACCCTCTCCCCGGAAGCCTCGCCGCGTCAACTCCCCCCACACCCAACGTTCGAACCACTAGCACCCCCACCCTTCGCCGCACCGGGAGTCCGATGTCTGACGACACCTCACTTCAGATTCCGTTCCCGCACCGTCGCAGCCCGCACGGACCGCAGGCCACCGCGCTGCACCGTGACTGGCTGGTCCGCCACCCGCTGCTCCCCGACGTCGACCACCCCGGGTACGCCCACTGGGACGTGGTCGACCTCGCCGCCCTCGGCTACCCCGACACCGGCCCGGACGAACTCTCCCTCGCCGCCGACCTGATGGGCTTCTACTTCCTCTTCGACGACCAGTTCGACGGCCCGCTCGGCCGCCGCCCGACGGAGGTCGCCCCCATCTGCGAGCGGCTGATCGCCGTCCTGCACGGAGCCCGCCCCGACCAGGACTCGCCGGTCGAGACCGCCTTCGCCGACCTCTGGGACCGCAGCGTGCGCGGCATGCCCGCCCGCTGGCAGGCCCGCGCCGCGTACAACTGGGAGTGGTACCTGGCCAGTCACCCCGCCGAGGCCGCCGGCCGCATCTCCACCCGGCCACCCGACCGCGACGGCTACCTGGTGCTCAGACGAGGCACCGCGGCGATGGAGACCATCTTCGACATGGTCGAACGCCTCGGCCAGTTCGAGGTGCCCGCCGCCGTCCTGCACCACCCGGTGCTGCGTCAACTGCGCCAGCTGGCAGCCGACATCCCCTCGCTCAGCAACGACGTCCGGTCGTTCCCGCTGGAGGCCCCGCGCGGCGACGTCAACAACCTGGTGATGATCGTCCAGCGCGAGCGCCGCTGCTCGGCCGAGGAGGCCTGCGCGGTGGTGCTGGAGGAGGCGCAGCTGATGGTCGAGCGGTGCCGGGACCTGCACGGCCGACTGCCGGACGTCTACCGGGAGTTGGGGCTCTCCCGGGTCGAACGGACGATCGCCCAGCGGTACGCGGACGGGCTGGTCACCTGGCTCGCCGGCTACCTGTACTGGGAGTCCCGCACCGGCCGGTACCACGCGGTCTGACACCGTCCCGGACGGAGCGCGGAGACACGGTGCGCGCCCCGCGCGACGGCCGGAACGCGCAACCCTCCGTACGGGCCGGGCGCACGGACCGTAGCCGCGCCCGCGCCGGGCGGCTATCGTGCTCGACGGCGGACGCCCCGGCGGGCGTCCGCCCGGAATTGCGTGTCCACACCCTCCCGCCGGGCCGCCCCGCGCCGGGCGCGGCCCGGCGCGCCGCCCCGCCACCCGGTCCGGGCGGCGCCCGACGTCGCGAGGAGACACCAGAGCATGACGGTCTACCAGCCCCCCGGCACGCCCGGCAGCATCGTCGCCTACCGCTCCCGGTACGAGCACTGGATCGGCGGCGGCTGGACCCCGCCGGTGCGCGGCGAGTACTTCGGCGACCCGACCCCGGTCACCGGCGAGGTGTTCACCGAAGTCGCCCGCGGCACCGCCGAGGACATCGAGGCCGCGCTGGACGCGGCCCACGCCGCCGCCCCCGGCTGGGGCCGCACCCCGCCCGCCGAGCGGGCCCAGGCGCTGCTGCGGATCGCCGACCGGATGGAGGCGAACCTGGAGCGGCTGGCCGTCGCGGAGAGCTGGGAGAACGGCAAGCCGGTGCGCGAGACGCTGGCCGCCGACCTCCCGCTCGCGGTCGACCACCTGCGCTACTTCGCGGGCGCGCTGCGCGCCCAGGAGGGCGGCCTGTCCCAGCTGGACGAGGACACCGTGGCGTACCACTTCCACGAGCCGCTGGGCGTGGTCGGCCAGATCATTCCGTGGAACTTCCCGATCCTGATGGCGATCTGGAAGCTCGCCCCGGCGCTCGCGGCCGGCAACGCGGTGGTGCTCAAGCCCGCCGAGCAGACCCCGGCCTCGGTGCTGCTGTGGGCCGAGCTGACCGCCGACCTGCTGCCGCCCGGCGTGGTCAACATCGTCACCGGCTTCGGCGAGGAGGCCGGCGCCCCGCTGGCCTCCAGCAACCGCATCCGCAAGATCGCCTTCACCGGCGAGACCACCACCGGCCGGCTGATCGCCCGCTACGCCAGCGACAACCTGATCCCGGTCTCGCTGGAACTCGGCGGCAAGAGCCCCAACCTGTTCTTCGCGGACGTCGCCGACGCCTCGGACGCCTTCTACGACAAGGCGGTCGAGGGCTTCGCGATGTTCGCCCTCAACCAGGGCGAGGTGTGCACCTGCCCCAGCCGGGCGCTGATCCAGTCCTCGGTCTACGAGCAGCTGCTCGCCGACGGCCTGGAGCGGGTGCGCGCGATGCGCCAGGGCGACCCGCTGGACACCGAGACCCAGGTCGGCGCCCAGGCCAGCGCCGAACAGCTGAAGAAGATCCTCTCCTACTTCGAGATCGGCCAGGCCGAGGGCGCCAAGCTGCTGGCCGGCGGCGAGCGGGCCGACCTCGGCGGCGCCCTGGCCGGCGGGTACTACGTGACGCCGACGGTGTTCGAGGGCGTCAACAGCATGCGGGTCTTCCAGGAGGAGATCTTCGGCCCGGTCGTCTCGGTCACCCGCTTCGAGGACTTCGCCGAGGCGATCACCCTCGCCAACGACACCCAGTACGGGCTCGGCGCGGGCGTCTGGACCCGCAACCTCAACACCGCCCACCGCGCCGGGCGCGCCATCCAGGCCGGCCGGGTGTGGACCAACTGCTTCCACGCCTACCCCGCCCACGCGGCCTTCGGCGGCTACAAGAACTCCGGCATCGGCCGGGAGAACCACAAGGCGCTGCTGGAGCACTACCAGCAGACCAAGAACCTGCTGGTCAGCTACTCCCCGGACGCGGTGGGCCTCTTCTAGCCGGGCCGCGGCCTGCGCAAAACACGGAGCGGGAGACCGGTCCCGGCCTCCCGCTCCGCCGCCACTCCCCGTGGCCGCACCGCGAACGCCCTTCCGGGCGTCCACGCTGCGCAACCCTCCGTAGGGCAAAACGCCCATTTCTGGATCTAAGCACATGAATGCGCGATTTTCTCGACGCGCCGCCGACATGCCCGAACACACCCGGCGAACGCCGTAGACAGGACTCTCCGTCCCTCACCCCCGGGAGTCCCGATGACCATCTCCCCCGCCAAGCTCTCCGACCCCACCGTGCGCGCCTTCGTCGCCGCGGTCAACGCGGGCGACCGCGACGCCTTCCTGGCCACCCTCACCCCGGACGCGACCATGTCCGACGACGGCTCCGACCGCGACCTGCCCCAGTGGATCGACAAGGAGATCTTCACCGTCCGCGGCCGGATGGACGTCCAGACCGAATCGGACGGCGGCCACGCGCTGATCGCCAACTTCACCAACGACACCTGGGGCGAGATGCGCACCGCCTGGCGCTTCACCCTCACCGGCCCGAAGATCACCCGCTTCGAGACCGGCCAGGCCTGACGGCTCGGGACCGCGCCCGCCGCTACCCGGACAGCCCCAGGCACCCCCGCACCGCACGGATCAGGTTGCGCGAGCGGATGTCGCCGGTGACGCCCGGCTGCATGCCGTTGGTGACGTAGCCGAAGCCCAGCCCGAGCTCTGGGTCGGCGAAGCCCAGCGAGCCGCCCCGGCCGGGGTGGCCGAAGCTCGCCGGGGAGGCCATCGGCGCGGTCGGGCCGTGCCGCCAAAAGCCCAGGCCGAAAGTGGAGTTGACGATCAGCACCCGGTCCGGTCCGCTCACCTCGGGCCCGACCGCGCGGGTCAGCACCCCGGGCCCGAGCAGCGGCGGCAGCAGCGCGCCGGAGCCGTCCGGGCGGTCGGCGGCACCGATCAGCGCCGCGTAGAACCGGGCCAGCGAGCGGGCGGTGCCGATGCCTCCCGCGCCGGGGATCTCGGCGGCCTGCACCGCCGGGTCGTTGAGGTCCACCCCGGGGCGCACCGAGGCGAAGGACCGCGCGGTCAGCGAGGCCGGGTCCTGGTAGGCGTCCCGGACGGACTGCTTGGGCCGCAGCCGCAGCCCGCTCGGCCCGGTCCGGGCCGCCTCCGGGGCGGGCAGGTCGACCAGCCGGCCGACCCTCGGCGCGGCCCCGGCCGGCAGCCCGATCCACAGGTCCAGCCCGAGCGGCCGGGCGATCTCCTCGGCGAAGTACTGGCCGATCGTGCGCCCGCTCACCCGCCGCACCACCTCGCCGACCAGCCAGCCGAAGGTGTACGGGTGGTAGCCGTGCGCGGTGCCCGGCTCCCAGGCGGGCGCCTGCGCGGCCACCGCGGCCACCGCGCGCTCCCAGGTGAGCACGTCCTCCAGCCGCAGCGGCACGTCCAGCGCGGGCACCCCGGCCTGGTGCGACAGCAGCCAGCGCACCGGCACCCCGCCCTTGCCGGCCTGCGCGAACTCGGGCCAGTAGGAGGCCACCGGGGCGTCCAGGTCGAGCAGGCCGCGCTCGGCCAGCAGCAGCGCGGTGGTCGCGGTCAGGCCCTTGGTGACCGAGCGCAGCACCTGGGCGGTGTCCGCCGTCCAGGGCACCGCCGGCGCGGGGCGCCCGCCGACCTCGGGCCGGGCGTCACCGCCCCACAGGTCGACCACCTTGCGACCGCGCACGTACAGCGCGAAGGCCGCGCCCAGTTCGCCGTACTCGTGGAAGTTCCGCGCGAAGGCCTCCCGTACGGGCTCGAACCCCTCGGCCGTCTCGCCCCAGATCTCCACCACCGCGCGCCACCCTCAGCCTGTCCGGTTCCTGCGTTCCCGCCCGCGTCCGATCGCACACGAATCACATGCGGATCACATGCGAATCGAGCTCGGATCGCACTCGAAAAGCGTTCGAAGCGGGCCCCGAAACCCTAACCTGTCCGTCATGACCAACCCTGCCGAAGAACTGCTGGACGTCGTCGACGAGCACGACCGGGTGATCGGGACGGCGCTGCGCGGGGAGGTGTACCGGCAGGGGCTCACCCACCGGTGCGTCTTCATCCTGGTCCGCGACCCGGCCGGGCGGATCTTCGTCCACCGCCGCACCGACACCAAGCTGTTCGCCCCCGGCGCGTACGACATGTTCGTCGGCGGCGTGGTCGGCTCCGGCGAGACGTACGCCGAGGCCGCCGTCCGCGAGGCCGAGGAGGAGCTCGGCGTGCACGGGATCACCCCGCGCCCGCTCTTCAAGTTCCTCTTCCGGCAGGACCGGCTCTCCTGGTGGAGCGACATGTACGAGGCCGAGTGGGACGGCCCGGTCCAGCCGCAGGAGTCCGAGGTCGCCTGGCACGCCTGGCTCACCCCCGCCGAGCTCGCCGACCGCCTCGCCCGCGACCACTTCGTCCCCGACGGCCGCGAGGCCTACCGCCGCTACCTGGACCTCCACGCCGCATAGGCCCCGCCCCGGACGGCGGATAGGGTGGCGCGCATGGCCTCCCGTACGCCGTCGCCGACGGCCGCCCGCGCTGCACGGACCCCCGCCCCGGAGCAGGCCCCGGACCGGGCTGCGGGCCGGACGCCAGGCCGGGCGGCTGCCGGTGAGCGGCCGCGCCGCAGGCTCAGCGTGGACGAGCGGCGCGAGCAGCTGATCGCCGTCGCGCTGGAGCTGTTCAGCCGGCGCCCGCCCGAAGAGGTGTCGATCGACGACATCGCCGCCGCCGCGGGGGCCTCCCGGCCGCTGGTGTACCACTACTTCCCCGGCAAGCAGGCGCTGTACGAGGAGTCGCTGCGGCGGGCCGGGCGGGAGCTCTCGGCGCGCTTCGAGGAGCCCGCCGACGGGCCGCTGTCCGAGCGGCTGTACCGGGTGATGGGCCGCTACCTGGACTTCGTACAGAGCCACGGGCCCGGCTTCGCGGCGCTGCTGCGCGGCGGCTCGGTGGCGGCCAGCGCGGGCACCTCGGCGGTGATCGACGAGGTGCGGCGGGCCGCCCACGACCAGATCCTCTCCCACCTGGCGATCCCCGCGCCGAGCCCCGGGCTGCGGCTGACCGTCCGGGCCTGGATCGCCAACGCCGAGATCACCTCGCTGGAGTGGCTGGCCGAACGCTCGGTGCCGTTGGAGGACCTGCAGCTGCACCTGGTGCAGGAGTTCGTCGCCACCCTCACCCTCACCGCCGCCCGGGAGCCGGCGCTCGCCGCCGAACTCGCCTCGTTCTTCGCGGACGAGCGTCCTGACGGCCCGACCGGGCGCCTGGTGCGGGAGCTCGCCGGGCTGTTCGCCGTCCCCGGGATCGCCGAGGCGGTCACCGCGCTCGCCACCGCACCGTCCGGCGAAACGTCCCCGCAGGCCACGGGCGGAACGACCGCGGCTCCCATCGGGTGATCCGCCGGTTCGGTCCCGACAGCGGGCTCTGATAGGAATGAGCACGGAGTCCGGCGGCACGCCGCCACGGCGCGCGCGGACCCACCCGAACCAGCGGACCGCAGACGCAGCAGAGCGGGGGGCTCAACAGTTGACCCAGGACGTCCAGTTCAGCGCGGAGGCCAATCCCTTCGCAGCGGCGGAGCAGGTCTGCGCGACCCTCGGCACGCTCACCGACGCCCTCTTCGACGAGCGCACCTCCCGCCATCCGGCGGCCTCGCTCAGCGCCCTGCGCCCGGCCGAACACCCCGCCGCCGAGGCGCTGTTCGGCCTCCCGCTGGCCCCGAACGGCCCGGTGCACGCGGCCGTGGACCGGCTCGGCGCGGTGCTCACCGCCGGCACGGCCCGCCCCGGTAGCGGCGCCCGGGTCGCCGACCGGGTGACCGCCGCCCTCCACACCCGCTACGGCGGCGGGGCGGTGCGCGGCGCGATCGCCGACCGGGGCACCACCTCGGCCGCGCTGTTCCACCTGCCGGTCACCGGCGAGTTCGCCGACCCCAAGCTGCGCCCGCCGTTCGCCCCGGCACTGGCCGCGCTGGCCGCCGGGCAGCAGACCCGCCAGCCGGTCGAACTGGCCACCGGCGCGGGTGCCGAGGTCCGGCTGGTGGTCCCGCCCGGCTTCCACCCGCTGATCTCCCCCGGTGGTCCGGCCGGGGTCTGCTCCCGTACGGTGCCCGCGCCGGCGGGCGGGGCGGACGGCGTCGACCCGGCCACCGCCGCGGCCGCCGAGGAACTGACCGGGCATCTGGCCGAGGTCGCCGAGGAGCTGTTCAGCGGCGACGGTCCGGAGCGGCGCCGCGACTTCGCGGTCATCGCCGCCACCCTCGCCGACCTGGTCCACGACGCCGGCACGGTCTACGCGGGCGTCTGCGCGCTGGACGTGGACGGCCGGGCCTCCGACGCCGCCCTCGTCGTCTCGCTCGCCCGGCACCCGCTGCCGATCACCGCGCTCGCCACCGAACTCGCCACCGTCCGGCGGCACGCCGAGGTGTGGACGGTCCTGCTGCCGGCCGGGCCGGCCGCCGTCCTGGTCGAGGGACGGACCGTCCCGGTGCCGGGGCCGCTGTCCGCCGACGGGCAGCGGCGCTGGGTGGTCACCTCGGCGGTCGAGGCCTTCGTCCCGCTGCCGGACGGCGGCACCGTGCTCTGCGTCCAGCTGTCCACGGCGCAGCCGGAGGACTGGGACCTGTACACGCGGGCGTTCGCGGAGCTGCTGAAGAGCGTTCAATTCGGCTGGGACGGGGCGGTGGCCGGCGCCGCGCCCGTGCCCGCCACACCTGCTGCCGCTCCCGCTCCCGCTCCCGTTCCCGCTCCCGTCGAGAAGGAGCCGGAAGAGGCGGAGGAGGTGCCGGCGGACCTGCGCGGCACGCCGGTGCAGCTCCCGCCCGAGGACTTCAACCCGTTCGCGCCCGTCGCGGAGGCCTCCCCGGCCGACGCCGAGCCGCAGGCGGCGCCAGCCAGGCGGAAGGGCACGCCGGTCATGGTGCCCCCGCCGGACTTCAACCCCTTCGCCCCGGAAAGCCTCCCGCCCACCCCGGACACGTCCCCGGCAGCGGCCGCCCCGACCACCGACCCGTTCGGCACGGTGACGGCCGACCAGTCGGACCCGTTCGGCACCACGCTCGCGGCGCAGGGCCCGGCCGTCCCGCCGCCGCCCTCCGCGCCGCCGGCCGTTCCCGCGCAGGACGTTCCCGCGCAGGACGCCCCGCGCAAGGGCACGCCCGTCATGGTGCCCCCGCCGGACTTCAACCCCTTCGCCCCGGAAAGCCTCCCGTCCACCCCGGACGAAGCGACGGAGACCGACGCGGCGGAGGCTTCGGGCCCGGAGACCAGGCCGTTCGGCTGAGCCCCGGCAACGGCCCCCTCCGACCGGATCCAACCCCAGGGGGCCGCGACAACGCGACGCCGAGAGCCAGCAGTTGGCCGCTGCCACGGACAACGCCCGGACGCGGCAGGAGGGTTGGCGAGGCCCTGCGCCGTCAGCCTGCGCGCCGGGCCAGGTGGACCACGTCCGGCACGCCGCGGCTGACCGGGATCTCGTGCGTGACGACGTCGGAGAAGCCCACCGCCCGCAGCGCCTCCTCGAAGTCAGCGGAGGGCTGGGCGCTCCACACCGCCAGCACCCCGCCCGGCTGCAGCCGGTGCCAGAGCACCGCGAGCCCGTCGGCGCCGTACAGCCCGGCGTTGGAGTCGGTGACGGTCCAGTCCGGGCCGTTGTCGATGTCGAGGCACAGCGCGTCGTAGCGCTCGCCGTCGGCCGCCGCCAGGTACTCCAGCAGGTCGGTGTGGAGGACCTGGACCCGCTGGTCCTCCAGCGCGCCGCCGGAGAAGGCGCCGAGCGGCCCGTTCCGGTGCCAGTCGATGATGGCGGTCTCGCGCTCGACGATGGCGATCCGCCCCCAGCGCGGCTCGGCCGCCGCGTACGCCAGCGAGAAGCCGACGCCGAGGCCTCCGATCAGCACCGAGGGCTCTGCGGGGGCGCCGGTGCGGTCCAGTTCGTCCAACGCCGCCTGGATCAGCAGGCGTTCGGAGCGGCCGTCGGCGGTGTCCATCAGGAAGCAGCCGTTGGCGATGATCTCGAAGTGCCGACCCCGCTGGCGCAGTACCACCTCGCCGAACGGGCCGTCCCGCCGGTCGAGCGTGACGACGGCCTCGTGAGCGTCCCGTTCGGGCAGTGCGGTGGACATGCGGCTTCCTCAGCGGACTCGGGTGCAGGAGCGTCCCGGCGGACGAGTACCCGCCCGACAATAGCCGAGTCCGCCCCTGCGCCCGTCACGTCGTGACCAGCACCCCGGCGTAGGAGACGCCCGCGACGACCACCCAGGAGCCGAGCCCGAGCAGGGCGAGCCGCCCGCCGGTGCGGACCATGGTCGGCAGGTGCACGGCGCTGCCGAGGCCGAACAGCGCGGCGGCCAGCAGCAGTTCCTGGGTGTCCCCGGCGAGGGTGAGCGCCCGCTCCGGAAGCACCCCGGTGGTCCGCAGCACGATCATCGCGAGGAACCCCGCCACGAACAGCGGGACGATCGGCGGGCGGCTGCCGGTCTTGACCGGGTTCTTCGCAGGGTCTTCCCCCGACTCCTGGTCCGCCCCGACGACGGCCTCCCCGCCCCGTCGCGCCCGGCGCCGCACCGCGACGGCCATCCCGGCGACCAGCGGCGCCAGCAGCACCACCCGCATCAGCTTGACCAGGACGGCCTCCCGCAGCGCGCCCGCCCCGCCGGTCTGCGCGGTGGCGACCACCTGCCCGACGTCGTGCACGCTCGCGCCGACCCACCGCCCGAACTCCACGTCGCCCAGCCCGAACGGCTGCTGGAGCAGCGGCAGCACGGCGATGGCCAGCGTCCCGCACAGGGTGACCAGGGCCACCGAGGCGGCGACGTCCTCCTCCTCGCTGCCGGCCGCCTGGCTGACCGCGCCGATCGCCGAGGCTCCGCAGATGGAGTACCCGGTGGCGACCAGCAGCGGCTGGTCGCCCGGCAGGCCGAGCCGTCGGCCGAGCCAGAGCGTGCCGGTGAAGGTGGCCGCGACCACCGCGAGCACCATGGCGACGGTGGCCCAGCCGAGGCCGAGCACGTCGTCCAGGCTGAGCTTGAGCCCGAGCAGGACGATCCCGAGCCGCATCAGCCGCTTGCCGGCCATGGACAGCCCCGGCCGGGCCACCCCGCGCACCACCGGGCGCAGCCCGGGCAGGTGGGCCGCCGCCATGCCGAGCACGACGGCGGCGGTGAGCTTGGGCACGGCGGGCACGGCCGCGTGGACGGCGATCGCGGCGGCCACCCCGGCCGCCGCGAGCAGCAGGCCGGGGGCGTCCCCGCCGAGCGGGGGCAGTGAGCGGGTGCGCGTGGCGCGCTCCCGGAGGGTCAGTGCCACGCCGCCCTCACTGCTGCTGGTCGGCGGGCAGCCGGTAGACGCGCCGGATGCTGGTGCCGAGCCGCGAGACGTCCGCGCCGTACACGTGGATGGAGATGGCGGTGCTGTTGCAGGCGTTGCGCACCAGGTGGATGTCACCGGGCGGGGCGAAGGCCGCGACGGTGCCGGCCGGGCCGGCGACGTGCTCGGTCTCGACGAGGTGGGCGGTGCGGCCGTCGGAGACCAGCCGGTAGCGGGTCTCGCTCTCCTGGCCCTGGTGGACGCCGGCCACGCACCAGGAGACGTGGTCGTGGATCGGGGTCTGCTGGCCGGGCAGCCAGACCAGGGCGACGACGGAGAAGCCGCCGTCCTCCTCGGCGTGCAGGACGTGCTGGCGGTAGCGCTTCGGGTCGCCCTCGCGCTGGGCGGGGGTGAGCAGCGCGTCGGGCCCGTCGGGGTCGGCGTGCAGGTGCGGGGCGAGGCGTTCGCCGACCAGGTAGGCGGTGAGTTCCGGGGGCAGTCCGCGGTCCACGACGGCACGGATCTCGCCGATCAGGGCGGTCATCCGCTCGGTGAGCCGGTCGCTGCCGACCGTGGCTGGGGGTGTCATGCCAGCAGGTTCGGCTGCACCGACCCATCACGTCCAACGATGGTTCTTAAGCTTCCCCTCAACTTCAGCTTATGAATCGCCCCGGCGAGCACCCACCGGAGCCACGACTCAGCACCCGATCCGGCTGGCCGCCGCCCGCCGCAGATGGTCCAGCACCAGCCCGGTGGCCGGTATCCGCCGGTGCTCGCGCAGCACGTACGCGCTCACCTGCCGGCGCAGGTGCGGTTCGACGGCCCGCCCGGTGACCTTGCGGTGGCACATGAAGGAGAGCACCAGCGCGGGCATCAGCGCGATCCCGACCCCGGCGGCGACCAGGCTCTGGACCGCGAGGTTGTCGTCCGTGGAGAACACGATGTCCGGCGCGAAGCCCTCCTCCGCGCAGACGTTCAGCAGGTTGGCCCGGCAGCGCGGGCACCCGGCGATCCAGCGCTCGCCGTCGAGGTCGACGAGCCGAACGGCGTGCCGACGGCCGAGCGGGTGTCCGACCGGCAGCAGCACGGTGAGCAGGTCCTCCATCAGCGGGATCTCGTCCAGCCCGTCGGGCACCTCGGTCGCGCCGCCGGGGTAGCGGAAGGCCAGCGCGATGTCGCACTCCCCGCGCAGCAGTCGCTGGACGGAGTCGGGCGGTTCGGCCTCCAGCAGCTCGACCCGCACACCGGGGTGTTCGGCGAGCAGCCGGGCCATCGCCTCGGGTATCAGGGTGGCGTTGGCACTGGGGAAGGCGCAGACCCGCACCCGCCCGGCCCGCAGCCGGGCGAGCGCGGCGAGCTGCTGCTGGGCGGCGGAGAGGCTGCCGAGGATCAGTTCGGCGTGCCGGGAGAGTGCCTCGCCCGCCTCGGTGAGCCGCAGTCCGCGCCCGGCCCGGGTGAACAGCGCGACGCCGACGGTGCGTTCGAGCGCCTTCATCTGCTGGGTGATGGCGGGCTGGGTGTAGCCGAGCTCGCGGGCGGCGGCCGAGTAGGAGCCTGCTCTGACGACCTCGTGGAACGTCCTGATGTGCCGTGAGTCGAATACCGGCTCCATGGCCCCTCCCCCGGTCGTCGTCGTCGAGCCTCCGCAATCATAAGAGGAAATTGGAGGTGCCCGCTCTATCCCCACCCGCACCTATGGTTCAGGATCGAACCAGCCTTCTCACTGCTGCGCGGACGGCGGCAGTCCCATCGCCACCCCGGCCTTGACCACCGGCGCCCCGCCCCGCATGCTCGGGCTGCGCCGACTGCGGCGCTCGACCCAGCGGGCGAGCCAGGAGAGCAGCAGGCACATGCCGATGTAGATCGGCGCGATCACGATCACCACGGGGATGAACGGCAGGTCGTAGTCGAGGTTGGTGGCGATCAGCTTGCCCGCGTGCAGGAACTCCTCGTAGGTGATCAGGAAGCCCAGCGAGGTGTCCTTGAGCGCGACCACCAGCTGGCTGATGATGGCCGGCAGCATGGCCCGGTTGGCCTGCGGCACCAGCACGTACGTCATCACCTGGGTCTTGCGCAGGCCGAGCGCGTAGGCCGCCTCGCGCTGCCCCTTGGGCACCGCGAGCACGCCGGCCCGGAAGACCTCGGCCAGCACCGAGCCGTTGTACAGCACCAGCCCGGCCACCAGCGCCCACAGCGGCTGCACCTTGAGCGCGACGAAGACGAAGAAGATCATCACCAGCAGCGGCATGGCCCGGAAGAACTCCACCACCACCGTGGAGAGCACCCGCACCACCTTGTGGTCGGACAGTCGCCCCGCCGCGAACAGCGCGCCGAAGGGCAGCGCGAACAGCACCGTCCAGCCGAAGGCCTTGAGGGTGTTGCCGAGCCCGCTCAGCAGCAGGTCCTGGACACCCCGGTACTCGAAGGGCATCCACTTCTGGTACGTGAACTGGTGGGTGTGAAAGAGCATGTAGACGATCCAGCCGATCAGCGCCGCGATCAGCAGCAGCGCGATCCCGCCGTACAGCCGGTGGCGGGCGAGCGCCTTCGGACCGGGGATGTCGTACAGCGCCGAGGATCCAACGGTCATCGCGACACCGCCACTCGTCGTTCCAGCAGGTTGAAGACGGCGCTGACGGCCAGGGTGATGATCAGGTAGCCGACGGCGATCCAGACGAAGGTCCAGATGATGCTGTAGCCCAGCTCGTTGATCGTCCGGTAGGTGCCGAGCAGTTCGGTGACGCTGAACGAGCCGGCGATCGCCGTGTTCTTCGCCAGCGCGATCATCACACTGCCGATCGGCGCGACCACCGACCGGTACGCCTGCGGCATGACCACCACACTCATCGTCTGCCCGAAGCTCATGCCCAGGCTGCGCGCCGCCTCCCCCTGCCCCACCGGCACGGTGTTGATGCCCGAGCGCATCGCCTCGCAGACGAAGGCCGAGGTGTAGCAGCCGAGCGCGGCCACCGCGAAGACGAAGAACGGCAGCGTGATGTTGAAGCGCGGCAGGCCCAGCACCACGATGAAGAACAGCAGGGTCAGCGGCGTGTTGCGCAGCAGCGTCACCCACGCCGTCCCGAACACCCGCAGCGGCCGGACCGGCGAGACCCGGAAACCCGCGATCATCACTCCCAGCACCAGCGACAGCACGGCGCTCACCGCGAACAGCGAGAGCGTGCCGAGGAAGCCGTCCCAGTAGGTCGACCAGTTGTCGGTCAGCGTTTTCACGGCGCGGCCCTCTCAGTACCGGTCGATCGGCGGCGGTGTGGGCGCCGGCTCCCCGGACAGGCCCAGGGTCGCGTCGTAGGCCTTCTTCCAGTCGCCGTTCTGCTCGTTCTGCGCCAGCGCGTCGTCCAGGGCCAGGCGCAGCACGGTGTCGTTCTTCGGGGTGCCGATCCCGTACGGCTCCTGGGAGAACAGCGGGCCGACCACCTTGAGCTCGTCCGGCGCCTTGGCCGCGTAGCCCAGCAGGATCGCGTTGTCCGTGGTGACGGCGTCGACCTGGCCGGTGATCAGGTTGTCCACGCAGGCCGAGTAGGTGTCGTAGCCGATCAGCTTCGCCTTCGGGAACTGCGACTGGATGCGCTGGTACGGGGTCGAGCCGGCCGCCGAGCAGACCTTCTTGCCGTCCAGGTCCTGCGGGCCGTGGATGGTGTTGTCGTTCCTGCGCACCAGCAGCGACTGCCCGGCGATGAAGTACGGTCCGGCGAAGCCGACCAGCTTCTTCCGGTTGTCGTTGATGGTGTAGGTGCCGACGTAGAAGTCCACCTGGCCGTTCTGCAGCGCGGTCTCGCGGTTGGCCGAGGCGATGGTCTTGAACTCGATCCGGTCCGGCGGAAAGCCGAGGTAGGCGCCGACCATCTTGGCGATCTCGATGTCGAAGCCGGAGTACACGCCGGTGGCCGGGTTCTTCTCGCCCAGGTACGGCTGGTCCTCCTTGGCGCCGACCACCAGGTGGCCCCGGCTGCGGGCGGCGTCCAGGGTCGGCGAGCCGGTGATGGAGGCGGCGTCGCGCACCTGGTAGCTGGGCAGCGCGCTCGCCTGCGGGCCCTTGGGCGGCGGGGTGCCGGGCTTGCCGCAGCCGGCGGCCAGCCCGGCGAGCAGCAGGACGGCGGCGAGCGCCGTCCGGCCCCGGGCGGCGGTGGTCTTCCTCGTCACGGCGCCGCCTCAGTGCTTCAGGATCTTGGACAGGAAGTCCCGGGCGCGCTCGCTCTCCGGAGCGTTGAAGAAGTCCTCCGGGGCGCGGTCCTCGACGATCCGGCCGTCGGCCATGAAGACCACCCGGTTGGCGGAGGCCCGGGCGAAGCCCATCTCGTGGGTGACCACGACCATCGTCATGCCCTCGTGGGCGAGCTGGCGCATGACGTCCAGCACCTCGTTGATCATCTCGGGGTCGAGCGCCGAGGTCGGCTCGTCGAACAGCAGCGCCTTCGGGTCCATCGCCAGCGCCCGGGCGATCGCCACCCGCTGCTGCTGGCCGCCGGAGAGCTGGGCCGGGTACTTGTCGGCGTGCGCCTCCAGCCCGACCCGCTCCAGCAGGGCGCGGGACTTGGCGTCCGCCTCCGCCCGGGGCCGGCCGCGGACCTTGATCTGCGCGAGCGAGACGTTCTGCAGCACGGTCTTGTGCGCGAACAGGTTGAAGGACTGGAACACCATGCCGACCTCGGCGCGCAGCCGGGCCAGCCCCTTGCCCTCCTCGGGCAGCGGCTCGCCGTCGATCAGGATGGTGCCGTCCTCGATCGGCTCCAGGCGGTTGATCGCCCGGCAGAGCGTCGACTTGCCGGAGCCGGACGGTCCGATGACCACGACGACCTCGCCGCGGCCCACGGTCAGCTCGATGTCCTGGAGGACGTGCAGGTCCCCGAAGTGCTTGTTGACGCCGCGCACCTCGATCAGCGGCGTGAAGGCCGAGGGCCCCGCCTGGGCCGGCCCGGGAGCGCTGGTCACCGGCCGCGACGCCCCTTCAGCAGCCAGCCCAGAGCGCCGCCGGCGAGCAGCGTGGCGAGCAGTGCGATCCAGAGCGGCGCGGTGACGGTGAACACCCAGAACTGGATCTTCACCTTGTCGAGGTTCGCGAACAGGAACCACACGGCGAGGACGACGAGGACGCCGATCCCGATGTACCGGGTGGGGATCCCGGCGATCTCGCTGCGTTTGGAGCCGGACGAGCCGTCCGAAATCTTGGTCACCGGAGCAGTCTGCGGGCCGGGGATCCGATTTGCCCGGTTACACGCCCTGATGGGCGAGGGAGTAACCCGCACGGGGCAATCCGGCCCCGTGCGGGTTTGAAATGCCGTACGGGTCAACGGCGCCGTACGGGTTCGACGGCGCCGGCCCGCTACCGCTCGTCCCGCCAGGAGCGCCAGAGCGCCGCGTACGGGCCGCCGGCCGCGACCAGCTCCGGGTGGCTGCCGTACTCGCTGATCCGGCCGCCCTCGACCACCGCGATCACGTCCGCGTCGTGCGCGGTGTGCAGCCGGTGGGCGATGGCGATCACCGTGCGGCCCTCCAGCACCCGGGCGAGCGAGCGCTCCAGGTGCCGGGCGGCGCGCGGGTCCAGCAGCGAGGTGGCCTCGTCCAGCACCAGGGTGTGCGGATCGGCCAGCACCAGCCGGGCCAGCGCCAGCTGCTGGGCCTGCGGCGGGGTCAGCGCGGTGCCGCCGGAGCCGACCTCGGTGTCGAGGCCGTGCGGCAGCGCGTCCACCCAGCCGCCGGCGTCCACCGCGTCCAGCGCGGAGCGCAGTTCGGTGTCCTCGGCCCCGGGCGCGGCCAGCCGCAGGTTGTCCCGCAGGGTGCCGACGAAGACGTGGTGCTCCTGGTTCACCAGGGCGACCTCCGCCCGCACCCGCTCGGCCGGCATCCGCGCCAGCGCCGCCCCGCCGAGCGTCACGCTGCCGCGCCCGGGGGCGTAGATCCCGGCCAGCAGCCGCCCCAGCGTGGACTTGCCCGCCCCGGACGGCCCGACCAGCGCGACCCGGCTGCCCGGCGCGACGTCCAGGCTGATGCCGTGCAGGACGTCGGCGCCCTCGCGGTAGCCGAACCGGACGTCCCGGGCCTCGACCCGGCGGCCGTCCGGGTGGCTGGACTCGTCGCCCTCGTGCTCCGGCACCTCGCGGACGCCGACCAGCCGGGCCAGTGAGGCCTGGCCGATCTGCAGTTCGTCGTACCAGCGCAGGATCAGGTCGACCGGGCCGGTCAGCATCTGCGCGTACAGCACTCCTGTGGTCAACTGGCCGACGGTGATCCACCCCTTGAGGGTGAACAGCCCGCCGAGCAACAGGGTGGCCAGCACCGCCGAGGAGTAGACCGCGTCGATGGTCGGGAACCAGACCGAGCGCAGCCACAGGGTGTAGCGCTCCCAGGCGAGCCACTCGCCCAGCTTGCGGTCCGTCAGGGCGATCCGCTGGTCGCCCAGGCGCAGCGCCTCCACCGTCCGCCCGGCGTCCACCGTCTCGGCCAGCACGGTGTTCACCGCGGCGTACCCGGCCGACTCGTTGCGGTAGGACTGCGGCGCGCGCTTGAAGTACCAGCGGGAGCTGACCAGCAGCAGCGGCAGGCCGATCAGCGAGGTGAGCGCGAGCAGCGGCGAGGTGACCAGCAGGGCGCCGATCACCAGCAGCAACGACACGATGGCGACGGCGAGTTCGGGCACGGCCTCGCGCACCGACTTGTCCAGCCGGTCGACGTCCGTGGTGCCCCGGGAGACCAGGTCCCCGGTGCCGGCCCGCTCCAGCACGCCGGTGGGCAGCGCGACCGAGCGGACCAGGAAGTCCTCGCGCAGGTCGGCCAGCACCCGCTCGCCGAGGACGGCACCGCGCATCCGGGACCAGCCGGTGAAGGCGGACTGCACCACCAGCGCCAGCAGGTACCAGCCGACCGCGACCGCGATGGTGGCCTCGGCGGTGCCGGTGGCCAGCGACTCGACCAGGCTGCCGAGCACCCAGGGGCCGACCAGCCCGGCCACGGTGGCCACCGAGTGCAGTGACACCACCGCGGAGAACCCTCGGCGGTGGCGCCGGGCGAGCAGGCGCAGGTAGGCGCGCACGGCGGCCGGTGAGCCGACCGGCAGGGTGGTGGCCGGCCCCTGCTCCTCATGGACGGGGGGCTTCATGACGTGCTCCTCAGGTATGCGGCGGGTCGGGCGGGGCGGACGGCGCGGGTGCCCACGCGGCCGCTCATACCGGCTCCCCCACCGGTGCCGGCTCCTCTTCGCGGGTGACCACGGCCCGGTAGGCCGGCTCGGTCCGCATCAGGTCGCGGTGCCGCCCGGCCACGGCCACCCGGCCGTCGCGCAGCAGCACCACCCGGTCGGCCTGGTCGAGCAGCAGCGGGCTGGTCGCGAAGACCACGGTGGTGTGCCCCGCCCGGGTGTCCCGCAGTCCGGTGGCGATCCTGGACTCGGTGTGGGCGTCCACCGCGCTGGTCGGCTCGTCCAGGACGAGGACCGGCGGGTCGGCCAGCAGCGCGCGGGCCAGGGCGAGCCGCTGGCGTTGCCCGCCGGACAACGAGCGCCCGCGCTCGGTGATCCGGGCGAGCATCGCGTCGCCCGCACACTCCGGCGAGCCGTCCACCAGGGCCTCCAGCACGTCGTCGGACCGGGCGGCGGCCAGCGCCTCGGCCACCGAGACCCGCCCCGAGGACGGGATGTCGAACAGCCCGGCCAGGGTGCCGGAGAGCAGCACCGGCTCCTTGTCGTGGACCAGCACCGCCGCCCTGGCCTCGGCCAGTGGCACCGCGTCCAGCTCCGTCCCGCCGAGCCGGACGGAGGGCTGCTCCGGCTCGTCCTCGGCAGCCGGGACGTGCCCGCCGAGCCGCCCGGCGAGCGCCCCGGCGAAGTCCGGGTCCCCGCAGACGACCGCGGTCAGCTCCCCGGCCCGCGCGGTCAGCCCGGTCGCCGGGTCGAACAGATCGGCGTTCCCCGGCTTGTTCAGCGAGGCCTCGGCCACGCCGCCGGTGCGGCTGAGCGAGAGCACCCGGACGGCGCGCCCGGCGGAGACCCGGGCGACGCTCCAGGCGTGCGCGGCCTCGCCGAGGATCCGCAGCGGCGCCGCGAGGAAGGCGGTGGCGCCGTACACGGCGATCAGGGTGCCGACGGCGAGCTCGCCCGCGGCCGCCTGCCGGGCGCCGTACCACGTCACCCCGATCACGAACAGGCCTGGCAGCAGGACCTGTTGGGCCTGCATCAGCGACCAGATCCGGGCCGATCGGACGGCCGCGGCCCGGACCTTCTGGGAGGCGGCCCGGTACCGGTCGAGGAACAGTTCCTCGCCGCCGATGCCGCGCAGCACCCGCAGCCCCGCCACGGTGTCGGCGGCCAGCTCGGTGGCCTTGCCGCCGAGCGTGCGCTGCTGCTCGTACCGCCGCTCGAACGGCCCGATCAGCGGCCAGACGGCGGCCGCCAGCACCGGGACGCCGAGCAGCACCCCGACCCCGAGCACCGGTTCGACGACCAGCACGGCCGAGCTGACGGCCAGCCAGACGATCACCGCGGCCCGGACCCGGGCGACGAGTTCGACGTACCAGCCGATCCGCTCGACGTCCCCGCTGCCGACCGCGACGACCTCGCCGGTGGCGATCCGGCAGGACAGCCCGGCGCCCAGGTGCGAGGCCTGCCGGGCCACCAGCTGCCGCACGTGGCACGCCGCGTGGATCCAGTTCCAGACCGCCTGCCGGTGCAGCAGCACAGCACCGAGCGCGGACAGCACGGCGAGCGCCACCGCGAGGGCACCGGCCCGCCAGATCCCGGCGGCCTCGCCGTCGACGGCGGCCTGCACGCCCCACCCGAGCGCTATCGGCAGCGCCGCCTGGCCGCCCATCTCCAGCAGCGCCCAGCAGGTGGCCAGCACCTGCCCGCGCCGCTGGCCGCGCTGGAGCCAGCGCAGGAAGGCCGGGGGCGAGGAGAGATCGGGACTACCGGGGTCGGCCAACGGCAGGGGGGTGAGCAGCATGACACTCCGATACAGGAGGGTGCGGGACGGTGCTGGAGGTCCTGGAGGTGCTGGAGGGTGCGAGCAGGCGTGAGCGGGCACGCCGGGAGAAGGTCACGAGCCGGAGGCACGGGTCTCGCGGCACGGCGGGCCCGACTCGCGCGAACAGCGGAAGACGGGCGGCGGCGGGCGACAGCGCGACGCCTCGCCCCGGCGGCATCGGCGCGTCCGGGGCGGCGCCGAACGGGACCGCCGGACGGGACCGCCGGACGGGGGCGGGAAGGGCACGAAGGGCCCGGATCTCAGGAGGTCATGGCCACGAGCCTGCCAACCCCGATGTGATCTGCGCAACAGGTTTTTTCGCCGCCCGGCCCCCGGATCTCCGCCGGAGCGGGCCTCCGGCCCCGCAAGATTCCCCCGAACGGCGGGAACAATCCCGCCCGGGCCCCAGTTGCCCCCTTCTGGAATCAGACGGACAACCAGGAGGGCACCCCTTCCCGTGAGCAACATCCCCAACGTCACGCTGAACGACGGCGCGCAGATCCCGCAGCTCGGATTCGGCGTGTGGCAGGTCCCGGACGACAAGGCCACGGCCGCCGTCCGCACCGCGATCGAGGCGGGCTACCGCTCCATCGACACCGCGGCCATCTACGAGAACGAGGCCGGCACCGGCCAGGCGATCACCGAGGCCCTGGCCGGCGGCGTCGCCCGCGAGGACCTCTACATCACCACCAAGCTGTGGAACTCGGGCACCCGTGACTGGTCGGGCGAGCAGGGCCGCGACGCCGTCCTGCGCGAGTTCGACGCGTCGCTGGCCAAGCTCGGCCTCGACTACGTCGACCTCTACCTGATCCACTGGCCGCGCCCGAAGCACGGCAGCTACCTGAACGTCTGGAAGGCCTTCGAGCAGCTGAAGGCGGACGGCCGGGTCAAGTCGGTCGGCGTCTCCAACTTCGGGCCCGAGCAGCTCACCCGACTGCTCGACGAGACCTCGGTCGTCCCGGTGCTGAACCAGGTCGAGCTGCACCCGTACTTCCCGCAGACCGAGCTGCGCGCCTTCCACGCCCAGCACGGCATCGCCACCGAGGCCTGGAGCCCGCTGGGCCAGGGCAAGGAGCTGCTCGCCGAGCCGGTGCTGGCGAAGATCGCCGAGAAGCACGGCCGCACGGTCGCCCAGGTGGTGCTCCGCTGGCACCTGCAGAGCGGCGTGATCGCGATCCCGAAGTCGGTCACCCCGGCCCGCATCCGGGAGAACCTGGACGTCGCCGGCTTCGAGCTGGACGCCGAGGACCTCGCCGCGATCGCCGGTGTCGCCACCGGCACGCGGATCGGTCCGGACCCGCAGGAGTTCGACTGGAACTGACGGCACCCGCCGTCCGACTTCTCTGACGAGCGGTCATGTCGAACGACCGCCCACCCCTGCAGGGGTGGGCGGTCTTCGGTGTGCCACGATCCGCCGACACCGACGAGCAGCGGCCTCCGGCACGTCAGGCCACCAGCACCTTGAGCCGTCAACGGCTTGAGTCATCAACGCCTTGAGCCGTCAACGCCTTGAGCCGTCAACGCCTCAAGCCTTCGGCACACCAGGCCTTCCGTACGTTGGCGAATCGTTTTGGCTGGCGCTCAAAGGATCCTTCTAGAGCCGCGCCGCCTTGCCGAGGAGCGCCAGCGCGGGCCCGTGCTCACTCTCGTCCAGCGGGGCGAGCAGCAGCCGCTGGACCTCGGCCACGCCGGCCGTCGAACGGTGCAGCAGGTCCTGGCCCGCCGGCGAGAGCGACAGCAGGTTGCGGCGCCCGTCCGAGGGGTCGCGCCGGCGCTGCACCAGACCACGGCGCACCAGCCGGCTCACCATCTCGGCCATCGTCGCCTTGTCCAGCGAGGCCAGCTCACCGACCGTGCGCTGGTCGGCGCCCGGTTCCAGTTCGAGCGCGTCCAGCACCGCGTACTGCGGAGCCGTGAGCTCCGCACCGACGTGCTCCGACCAGAGTTTGGTGTGCACCTGCTGGCCCACCCTGATCAGGTAGCCGATCGCCCGCTGCGCGTCCAGTGTCGGCCGCGCATCGGAGAACACGGCGACCGCGGCGGGCTCCAGCCTGGCTATCTTGGCCATCACCCGCACGATCTCCACCTGCTCCTCCGCCGTCAGCGGCTCGAACAGGGTGCGCTGCACGCGGACCACACCGCCGGTGGCCTCACGCACCGCCTGGGCACCGCTCTGCGAGAGAGCGAGCAGTTTTCGCCGGCCGTCGGCCGGGTCACGCCTTCGCAGCACCAAGCCGCGGCGGACCAGCCGCGCGACCATCTCCGCCATCGTCGCCTTGTCCAGCGAGGCTCGCTCGCCGACCGTCCGCTGGTCGGCACCCGGTTCGAGGGCCAGGACCAGCAGGACGGCGAACTGCGGAGCCGTGAGATCGGCTCCGACATGCTCGGACCACAGCCTGGTGTGAACCTGCTGTGCAACGCGAATCAGGTGTCCGGGCGACTGTTGCAGTCGCGCGGACACGCGGGTCGTCGGGATCTCCCCCAGCACCATGTATCCGTCCCGATGTCACACCCGGTGTGTGTGGGACACCCGGGTGGGGCAGTAACGGCGAGTGGGCGTCCAGCTATGAGGGAGGGCGCTCCAGCCGTGCAGCCGGTGGCTGCTGGCGGACACTATACAAACGGCGGGCCCTTGCTGGCAGGCAGGGGCGGATAGTAGACGCAGGTTCGGCAACATTGGCATATTTACGCGGCCGCCACGCCCTCTCGGTAACCCGTTCTCAGCAGAAAGCCGACCGGTCGGTCCTTACCGACCGTCACCCACGACTCTCCAGCCCTGTTCGCCCTCCCTACTCACGGGTAGGGTGTGGCCACCCTCCCCGGGGCGCTCCCCGCGGAGACCACCCCGAGAGAGACGAGAGCGAGCATGACCGAGCAGAGCACCGCCCCCCGGGTCGCCGTCGTCACCGGCGCCGCCCGCGGCCTGGGCGCCGCCACCGCCGTGCAACTGGCCGCCGACGGCTACGCCGTGGCCGTCCTCGACCTGGACGAGACCGCCGGGAAGGACACCGTCGACCGGATCACCGCGGCCGGCGGCCGGGCCCTGGCCGTGGGCGCCGACGTCTCGGACGCCGACCAGGTGCAGGCCGCCGTCGGCCGGGTGGCCGCCGAGCTCGGCGCCCCCGTCGTGCTGGTCAACAACGCGGGCGTGCTCCGCGACAACCTGCTCTTCAAGATGTCCGAGTCCGACTGGGACACGGTCATGAACGTCCACCTGCGCGGGGCCTTCCTGATGACCCGCGCGGTGCAGAAGCACATGGTGGACGCCGGTTTCGGCCGCATCGTCAACTTGTCCTCCTCGTCCGCCCAGGGCAACCGCGGCCAGGCCAACTACTCGGCCGCCAAGGCCGGTCTGCAGGGCTTCACCAAGACTTTGGCCATTGAGCTGGGCAAGTTCGGCATCACCGCCAACGCCGTGGCCCCCGGCTTCATCGCCACCGACATGACCGCGGCCACCGCCGCCCGGGTCGGCATGGACTTCGAAGACTTCAAGCGGGCTGCGGCCTCCCAGATCCCGGTCCAGCGGGTCGGTCTGCCTGAGGACGTCGCCCACACCATCTCCTTCCTCGCGAGCGAGGGCGCCGGCTTCGTTTCCGGGCAGGTGATCTACGTCGCGGGCGGCCCCCTCGACTGAGCACGGAACCTACACAGGGTTACCACGGAGTGGGAAGCCGGCCGCGCCGGCCTCCCACTCCGTTTTCTTTACCGGGGCTTTTGCAGAATCATTCGAACACCACACTGGCATTCGATCCGAGAATCGCGGAAATCACTCCCCGGGCGGACCTCTCCCCGCCAATTGTCGATTTCACGGGAAAATGACAAATCCCTCCGGAATAGCCCCGGCCGGATGGGTAAGGTCACCCCCGTGCAAGCCCCGAGTACCCCCGCGCCCTATCCGAACCAGGGGCCGGAGCAGCTCACCACCACCCACCGCGAGCGCCCGAGCCCCGAACGAGCCCACCGCCGCGAGCCCGGCTGGCCGCCGATGGGCCGCCGGCAGGCCGCCCTACTCGCCGTGACCTGCGTCGCCTACCTGCTGGTCCTGGCCGGTGTCCTGCTCAACACCGCCCTGGTCGACCTCGACTGGTCGGTCCGGCTGTTCCGCCCCTACGAACGCTGGCCCAGCCTGGAACCGCTGCTCGACACCTGGGTGGTCGCCGGGCAACGCGGCCCCTCCGCCATCGCCGCCTTCGTCTGGCTCGGCTGGCGCGCGCACCGGCTGGGCCGGCTGCGCCCGCTGCTGGTGATGGCCGTCGCGCTGCTGCTGCTCAACGTCACGGTCGGCGCGGTCAAGATCGTCACCGGCCGGCTCGGCCCGCACTACGCCCAGTACGTCGGCTCGCCCGAACTGTTCTCCGGCGGCACCATCTTCCCGTCCGGTCACACCGCCAACGCGGTCGTCACCTGGGGCGTGCTCGCCTACCTCGCGGTCCGCTGGCGGCGCACCGGCGCGGTGATCGCCGCCGCCACCGCCTGCTCGATCGGCCTGACCACGCTCTACCTGGGCACCCACTGGGTCACCGACGTGCTGGCCGGCTGGGCCGCCGGACTGCTGGTACTGCTCTCGCTGCCGCTGCTGGAGCCGCTGGTCGTCGCCGCCGAACAGCGGTTGGCCCGGCGGCCGGGCCACTGAGCCCGCACGCCACGACCACCGGCCACCCCGGCCACCCCGGCCACCGGAAAGGTCGACCACCGGGAGGGCGGCCCTACCCCTCCCAGCTGCGCTCGACCACGCCGTCGCGCACCGCGAGGTTGAGCCGGCCCTCACGGTGGTCCATGGTCATCATCGCCCCCGGCTCCAGCACCCGGACCGAGGCCCAGCCGTGCCGCCGGGCCAGCTCCCGGGCCCGTTCGATCCGCAGCCCCGCGTAGCCCTCGGCGTCCGCCGCCGCGTCCGACCCCGTCATCGCGTCTCCCCCGCTCTCCCCCACGGACGTACGCTGGAATCGTAGCCCCCACCCGCGCGGCCCGGAGGTGAACGGCCATGCGCACCACCACTCCGCGACGGCCCTGGCGCAGCGGCACCGAGCCGGCCACCGCCCGCAGCGACCTCAAGCTCCGCTACCTGCTGTCGCTCACCTTCACGCCGCTGTTCGCGCTCGCGACGGCGGGCTTCGCGATCTGGGCGGCGGCCTCCCCCGCCGACGGCGCCCCCAGCCGGGGGACCCTCACCGGCTTCGCCATCGCCTGCGGCCTGCTCACCCTGTTCGCCACCGTCGATCTCGTCGTGGTCATCCGGCGCCGCCGGACCGAGCTCTGACACGGTGTCTCCCACGGAGTGGTAAGTCGGCCCGGCCGACTTCCCACTCCCGCAACACTCCCGCAACACTCCCGCACCGCCGCCGAGCACCCGCCCAGAACCAGCTCAGCGACTGCCGACCGCCTGCTTCACCAGCGTCCGCCCGAAGTCCCACATCAGCCCGCTCCCCCGGTGCGCGTCATCCATGATGTCGGTGAAGGCGTCCACGAACCGGTCGACGTCGCGCTCCGTGATGATCAGCGGCGGGATCAGCTTGATCACCTCCAGGTGGTCACCGGACACCTGGGTCAGGATCCGGTGCCGCTGGAGCAGCGGGACGACCACCATCTGGGCGAACAGCCCCTTGCGCGCCGCTTGCAGGGCCGTCCATCCGGTGCGCAGCTTGAGCGACTTGGGCCGGCCGAACTCGATGCCGATCATCAGACCCCGGCCGCGCACCTCGGCGAGCAGCTCGTACCGGTCGACCAGTGCGGCCAGCCGCTCGCGCAACTGATCGCCGACCTGACGCGCGTTCTCCACCACCTTCTCCTCGCGCATCACCTCCAGGGTCGCCAGTCCGGCCGCCATCGCCTGGGCGTTGGCACCGAAGCTGGCCGAGTGCACCAGCACCCGGTCCATCGAGGAGTACACCTTCTCGAAGATCCAGCTCTTGCCGAGCGTCGCCCCGACCGGCACGTAGCCGCCGGAGAGCGCCTTGGCCGCGCAGACCAGGTCGGGCAGCACGCCCTCCTCGTGCTGGTAGGCGAAGAACTCGCCGGTACGGCCGATCCCGGTCTGCACCTCGTCGCAGATCAGCAGCGCCCTGTGCTCGTGCAGCAGGGCCTGCGCGGCACGCAGCCAGCCGGGCGGCGGCGCCAGGACGCCCTTGCCCTGGATCGGCTCGACGATCAGGGCGGCGACGTCGCCGCGCTTCAGCTCCCTGGCCAGCGCGCCGAGGTCGCCGAGCGGGATGGCGGTGTCCGGCAGCAGCGGATCGAAGCCCTTGCGGAAACCGCTCTCCCCGTTGACGGAGAGCGAGCCGGTGGTCAGCCCGTGGAAGGCGTGGTCGGCGTACAGGACGCGCCTGCGGCCGGTGGCGTACCGGGCGAACTTGAGCGCGGTCTCCACCGCCTCGGTGCCGCTGTTGCCGAAGAACACCCGGTCCAGCCCGGGCGCGTACGAGAGCAGTCGCTCGGCGAGCAGCCCGGGCAGCGGCGAGCAGTCGAAGCGGACCAGGTCCGGCAGGTCGAGGTCCATCACCTGCTGGATCGCCGACCGCACGACCGGGTGGTGGCGGCCCAGCGCGAAGATGCCGAAGCCGGCCAGCATGTCGAGGTACTCGTTGCCCTCGGCGTCGTAGAAGTACGGGCCCTTGGCGCGCTCGTAGTACTTGTCGAAGCCGATGGTGTGCAGCATGCGCGGCAGCTGCGGGTTGAGGTGGCGGCCGTGCAGCTCGTACCGCTCGGCGCCGCGTTCGGCGATCAGCGCGGCGAGGTCGAAGCTGGCGGCGGTGCGGTCGGGGTCAGCCGGCATGGCGCTGGTTCGCTCCTCGGTTCGGTAGCAGGTTCTTGGCGAAGACGGCGGTCTGGGCGGCGACTCCGGTGCCGGTCAGACCGGTCTCCTCCAGGATCTCCCCGCGCGCGGCGTGGCCGAGGAACTCCTGCGGCAGGCCGAGCACCCGCACCGGCACGTCCACGTCGGCGTCGCGCAGCGTCTGGGCGACGGCGGCGCCGACGCCACCGGTGCGGCCGTTGTCCTCGACGGTGACGACCAGCCGGTGGGCGGCGGCCAGTTCCGGCAGGGCCGGGTCGACCGGTTTGACCCAGCGGGGGTCGACGACGGTCGCGGTGAAGCCCTCGGCGAGCAGCAGCCGGGCGGCGTCCAGGCAGGCGGCGGCGGTGGTGCCGACCGCGACCAGGAGGATCTCCGACGGCCGGCCGGTGCGCAGCAGGACGTCCATCCCGCCGATCCGCTCGACGGCCGGCACGGCGGGCCCGATGGTGGCCTTGGGGAAGCGGACCACGGTGGGGGCGTCCTCGACGTCGACGGCCTCGCGCAGCTGGGCCCGCAGCTGGTCGGCGTCGCGCGGGGCGGCGAGCCTGAGGCCCGGGACGACCTGGAGGATCGACATGTCCCACATGCCGTTGTGCGAGGCGCCGTCGCTGCCGGTGACCCCGGAGCGGTCGAGGACGAAGGTGACGCCGAGCCGGTGCAGGGCGACGTCCATCAGGACCTGGTCGAAGGCCCGGTTCAGGAAGGTCGCGTAGACGGCGACGACCGGGTGCAGGCCGCCGGTGGCGAGGCCGGCGGCGGAGGTGACGGCGTGCTGCTCGGCGATGCCGACGTCGAAGGTGCGCTCCGGGAAGGCCTTGGCGAAGCGGGCCAGGCCGACCGGTTGGAGCATCGCCGCGGTGATCGCCACCAGGTCGGGCCGCTCGGCGCCGAGCGCGACCAGTTCGTCGCCGAACACCGAGGTCCAGGAGACTCCGCCGCTGGGCGAGATCGGCAGGCAGGTGTACGGGTCGATCGGGTTGACGGCGTGGAAGCGGTCGGCCTCGTCCTGTTCGGCGGGCCGGTAGCCGCGCCCCTTGACGGTGAGGCAGTGCACGATGACGGGGCCGCCGAAGTTGCGCGCCTGGCGCAGCGCCTGTTCGACGGCGCCGAGGTCGTGGCCGTCGATCGGCCCGAGGTACTTCAGCCCGAGGTCCTCGAACATGCCCTGGGGCGCGAAGGCGTCCTTGAAGCCCTTCTTGGCCCCGTGCAGCGCGTCGAAGATCGGCTGGCCGACGAGCGGGGTGCGCTGCAGCGCGCCCTTGCCGAGGGCGAGGAAGCGTTCGTACCCCTGGGTGGTGCGCAGGGTGGCCAGGTGGTTGGCGAGGCCGCCGATGGTCTTGGCGTAGGAGCGCTCGTTGTCGTTGACGACGATGACCAGCGGCCGGTCGCGGGCCTCGGCGATGTTGTTGAGCGCCTCCCAGGCGAGCCCGCCGGTGAGCGCGCCGTCGCCGATCACCGCGACGGTGTGCCGGTCGTGCTGGCCGAGCAGTCGGGCGGCCTTGGCGAGGCCGTCGGCGTAGGACAGGGCGGTGGAGGCGTGCGAGTTCTCGACCAGGTCGTGTTCGGATTCGCCGCGCGAGGGGTAGCCGGAGAGCCCGCCCTTCATCCGCAGCCGGGAGAAGTCCTGGCGGCCGGTGAGCAGTTTGTGGACGTAGCTCTGGTGGCCGGTGTCGAAGACGATCCGGTCGTACGGGGAGTCGAAGACCCGGTGCAGGGCGATGGTCAGCTCGACCACACCGAGGTTGGGCCCGAGGTGGCCGCCGGTGCGGGTGACGGCGTCGATCAGGAACGCGCGGATCTCGTCGGCGAGCAGCGGGAGTTCGGCCGCCGGAAGCTTTCGCAGTTCGGCCGGTGACGTGACGCTGGAGAGCAGTGACATGGGTACACCTCACGACTCGGAGTGGCGCGGCGGTACCGCCGCCCGGCGGGGGCGGGGCCGGGGCCGGGGGGGGGGCCGGGGCCGGCGGGGGGGTGGACGGGGGCGGGGGGGGGGGGGAAAACCACGGGACTGGGGCCGGGTTGGGGGGGGGGTGGGGGGGGTTG
>NZ_JBHXMU010000035.1:0-36485 GCF_042720685.1 Kitasatospora sp. NPDC058492 | reverse complement strand
CTGGTGACCTGTCACTTGGGAACCCCCCCCGCCTGGTGGGGGCGGGGGTGACCGCCCGCCCGGCGGGGGCGGGGCCGGCCCGGGCGCGGGGCCCGGGCCGGACGGGGTGTCCTCGGGAGCGGTGGCGCGGTCGAACGACCGGCTCAGTGGCCGCGGTTGGCGCCGATGGTCTCGGTGATGGCGCGCAGCGACTCCTTGAGCGAGCCCATGGTGGCGAGTACGGCGGTCGGCTCGTAGCCGCAGTGCGCCATGCAGTTGGCGCAGCGCGGGTCCTTGCCGCGGCCGTACTTGCTCCAGTCGGTCTTCTCGACGAGTTCGCGGTAGGTGGGCACGTAGCCGTCGGCCATCAGGTAGCAGGGCCGCTGCCAGCCGAACAGCGAGTAGTTGGGGATGCCCCAGGGGGTGCACTCGAAGTCGGCCTTGCCCTCCAGGAAGTCCAGGAAGAGCGGGCTGTGGTTGAGCCGCCAGCGGCTCCGGTTGCCGCCGGCGAAGGCCTTGCGGAAGAGCTCCCGGGTCTGGTCGACGCCGAGGAAGTGCTCCTGGTCGGGGGCCTTCTCGTAGGCGTAGGCCGGGGAGATCATCATCTCGTCGACCTTGAGCTCGTCGTTGAGGAAGTCCAGCACCTCGATGATGGTCTGCGGGGTGTCGGTGTTGAAGAAGGTGCTGTTGGTGGTGACCCGGAAGCCGCGCCGCTTGGCCTCCTTGATCGCCGCCACCGCCTCGTCGAAGGTGCCCTCCTTGGCCACCGACTCGTCGTGCCGCTCGCGCATGCCGTCGATGTGCACGGCGAAGGTGAAGTACGGCGAGGGCTTGAACTTGTCCATCTTCTTGCGCATCAGCAGCGCGTTGGTGCAGAGGAAGACGTACTTGCGGCGCTCGACGAGCTGGCGGACGATCTCGTCGATCTGCGGGTGCATCAGCGGCTCGCCGCCGGCGATCGAGACCATCGGGGCACCCGATTCCAGGACCGCGCCGACCGCCTGGGCCACCGGCATGCGCTGCTTCAGCACACCCGCCGGGTGCTGGATCTTGCCACAGCCCTCACAGGCGAGGTTGCAGGCGAACAGCGGCTCCAGTTCGACGATCAGTGGGAACTTGTCCCGGCGTTTGAGCAGCTTCTGCTGCATGAGGTAGGTGCCGACCCGCACGGTCTGGCGCAACGGCATGGCCATGGCTAGCTCGCCTCCTGGGGGAGCGTCGAGGATGTGGGGTGGTTCAGGTCCGCGGGGCCGGGCCGGGACTCCTGCCGGTACCAGTCGACCAGGGCGGGTACCGCCGCCCGCAGGGTCCGCCAGGCACGCACCCCGGCCGGGAGGGTGCCGGGCCGCAGCAGTTCGCGCTCGGGGGTGTCCACGACCACCCGCAGGACGGCGGCGGGCAGCGTCGGCCGCCGTTCCCGCAGCGCGGCCAGCACGGCGGCGGCCTCCATGTCGACGGCGAGCGCGCCCTGGAGGTGCAGGGCGCGCCGTTCGAGGCCGCGGACGACGTGGTCGGCGGTGTGGTGCACCCCGGCGTGCGCGGTCAGGCCGAGTTCCTTGAGGGCCCTGGCGAGCTCCGGCCCGGAGTCGACGGGGTACAGGTGCCCCTCCGCGTCGCGCACGCCGTCGGCGACCACGATGTCGCCCGGCAGCACGCCCGGGCCGACCGCGGCGCCGAAGCCGGCCACCACGACCGCGCCGTAGCCGCCGGGGGCGGAGCCGAGCAACCGACGGACGGTCAGCGCGGCCCGCCGCCGGCCCATGCCGGTGCGCACCAGCACCGGCGGCCCGCCGGCCGCGCCGCGCCAGTCGCCACCGCGCAGCGCCCAGACCTCGGGGCCCAGCGCGCAGAGCACCAGCAGCGGGGCGGTGGTCACCGCGCCGCCCCGATCGCCGGGGTGTCGCCGTTGCGGCGGCCGAGGGCGGGGCTGCCGTGCAGGTAGCGGCCGAGCGCGGTGACCGGGAAGACCAGCCGGTACAGGTGGTAGTTGATGGAGAAGTCCCACGGGAAGCCGGTGCCGGTGAACTGCGGCTCGTCCCAGGTGCCCTCGGGCAGCTGGGTGCGCACCAGCCAGTCCACGCCGTGTTCCACCGCCGGGTTGGCCCGGCCGTCCGGGCCCTCGCCGGCCGCGAGCAGCGCCATCAGCGCCCATGCGGTCTGCGAGGCGGTGGAGTCGCCGCGCCCGGCCCAGCGGGCCGGGTCCTCGTAGGAGCGCATGTCCTCGCCCCAGCCGCCGTCGGTGTTCTGCCGGTCCTCCAGCCAGCGGACGGCGCGCCGGATCGCCGGGTGCTCGTCCGGGACGCCGGCCGCGACCAGGGCGGGCAGCACCGAGCCGGTGCCGTAGATGTAGTTGGTGCCCCAGCGGCCGAACCAGGAGCCGTCCGCCTCCTGGTTGTGCAGCAGCCACTCGACGCCGCGCCGGGTGCGCCGGTCGCGGGCCCGGCCGGTCTCGGCGAGCATCTCCACCACGTGGGCGGTGACGTCGGCGGACGGCGGGTCGACCACCTCGCCGAAGTCGCAGAACGGCAGCTTGTTGGGCAGCGTGCTGGTGTTGTCGACGTCGAAGGCGCCCCAGGCGCCGTTCTTGGACTGCATGCCGAGGTTCCAGAGCACGCCGCGGTCCATCGCCGCATCGACCTTGGCCGGGTCGGGGTGGTCGACCCGGCCCAGCGCGAGCACCACCTCGGCGGTGTCGTCGATGTCGGGGTAGGTGTCGTTCTCGAACTCGAAGGCCCAGCCGCCGGGGGCCAGCGTGGGCCGCTGGACGGACCAGTCGCCGTCCTTGCGGATCTCCTCGCCGAGCATCCAGTCGACGGCCGAGACCAGCGCCGGGTGGTCGGCCGGCAGCCCGGCGTCGACCAGCGCGATGGTGGCCAGGCAGGTGTCCCAGACCGGGGACTGGCAGGCCTCCAGCCAGCGCCGGCCGTCCTCGGTGTGCACGGTGAAGCGGTCGAAGGAGGAGAGTCCGGCCTGCATCACCGGGTGCTCCAGCTCGTAGCCCTCCAGGTGCAGGGCGATCAGCGAGTACACGGCGGGCGGCTGGATGCCACCCCAGCAGCCGTCGGCCTCCTGCCGTTCGACGATCCAGCGGCAGGCCTGCGAGACGGCGAGCCGGCGCAGCGGGCGCAGGGCGCGGTGATGGTAGGCGTGCAGGACCTTGTCGAGGCGCTCGAAGAGGCCGTCCCAGCTGGTGGCGGGGGCGAGCGGCCGGTCGGGGTAGGGGTGGTCCGGGTCGGTGTGCAGCTCGGTGAGCGGGAAGGGCGCCGGACGGACGGGGCGGTGGGCCGAGACGACGGTCAGCGGGACGATGGTCTGGCGGGCCCAGCAGCCGAAGGCGTAGATGTTCAGCGGCAGCCACTTGGGCAGGAAGATGATCTCGGGCGGCATCTCGGGGAGCCGTTCCCAGGGCCACCAGCCGAAGAGCGCGAGCCAGATCCGGGTGAAGACCCGGGCGGCCGCGATGCCCCCGGCGGAGCGGACGTACCGCGCGGCGGCCACCATGTGCGGGGCCTCGGGGTCGTCGCCGGCGAGTTTGAGGGCGACGTACGCCTCGACGGTGGTGGACAGTTCGGCCGGCCCGCCGTGGAAGGTGGCCCAGGTGCCGTCCTCCCGCTGCTGGGACCGGATCCATTCGGCGGTGGCCTTGGTCTGGTCCTCGGTCCGGATCCCGAGGAACTGCCGCAGCAGTAAGTCCTCGGCGTCCATGGTGACGTTGGTCTCCAGGTCGCCCTTCCACCAGCCCTCGGAGCTCTGCAGCGAGAGCAGGTGGGTGGTGGCGCGGGCCAGTGCCTCCCGCGCGTCGGCCGCTCCGAGGTCCGCCTCACCGGCCGGCCGGAGCTGGTCGGTGTCTTCGGGCTGCCACCGCCCGGCGCCCAGGAGGGTCGGGGGGCGGTCGCCCACCGCGACCGGCTCGGAATCGTACTCAGGGTCGAGCCGGCCGTCCGCGGTTGCTGTCAACGTAACGTCACCTCTCTCGTACCACCACGAATTCGGCGAGTGCGACGAAGTGCTCGCGCACCTCGTCGGACATGGGCACCTCGTCCAGGGCGGCGAGGGCAGTCGTGTGCTGGCGGCGGGCTTCCTCCTGGGTCCAGGCGCGGCCGCCGGCCTCCTCGATCAGCGCGGCCCGGGCGGCGAGCTCGGGCTCGCCCTCCTCGCCGCGGCCCTTCGGGTCGGCCAGCTGCTCGGCGAGCCGGCGCGAGGCCGCGCCGCCCTCGGCCAGCGCGGCGGCGACCGGCAGGGACTTCTTGCGCTGGCGCAGATCGCCCCAGTGCGGCTTGCCGGTGACCTCGGTGGCGCCCCAGATGCCGAGCAGGTCGTCCACCGCCTGGAAGGCCAGGCCCAGGTGGTGGCCGTAACGCTGGAGCGGTTCGGAGACCTTGTCGTCGGCCCCGGCCAGGACGGCGCCGATCGCCGAGGCGGCCGCCAGCAGCGCCGCGGTCTTGCCGCCCTCCATCTCCAGGCACTCGGCGACGGTGACGCTGTCGCGCTGTTCGAAGGCGACGTCCATGGCCTGGCCGTCGATCAGTCGGCGGGTCGCCGTGGTGAGCAGCCGGACGGCACGCGCGGCGTCGGTGGGGCTCGTACCGCCGGTCACCGCGGCGTCGAGCAGCACCTCCGTGCCGAGCGTCGCCAGGGCGTCGCCGGCCAGGATCGCCTGGGCCGGACCGAAGACCGTCCAGGCGGTGGCCCGGTGCCGCCGGGTCTCGTCACCGTCCATCAGATCATCATGGAGCAGGGAGAAGTTGTGCACCAGTTCAACCGCGACCCCGCCCGGCACGCCGACCTCGGCGGCGGCGCCGGTGGCCCGGGCGGAGAGCAGGGCCAGGGCGGGGCGCACGGCCTTGCCGCCGTCGCCCTTGGCCGGGGTGCCGTCCCGGTCGATCCAGCCGAAGTGGTACGCGGCGACGGTGTCCATCGGTGCGGCCAAACGGGCGACGGCGGACCGTAGCGGCGGGGTGCAGAGCGTGCGGCTGCGGGCCAGCAGCTCCGGCACCGAGACCGGTTCGGCGTGCGCCGTGCCTCCGACGGCGATGCCGGTGCGTGACTCCACGTGCGTTCCCTCTCCCTCGTGGTGCCGGACCGCCCGGGGCGGCCGGGTGCTTGCGCTGTCGGTGCGGCTGATGTCGATGTGGCCGGTGTCGGTGCGGCTGGTGTCGATGCGGCTCGGGTCGGTGCGGCTGGTGCCGGTGCCACCGCTGTCAGTGCCGCCGGTGCGGCCGGTGTCGTTCCCGCCGGTGCGGTCGACGGGAGGCCCGCCGGCTCTGGCGGGGTCCCCGGCGGCGCCCGCCGTCACCGGGGCCACCTCCCGTCGCCCCGGTCCACCGGGAGCCGGCTGCCGGCCGCGGCGAGCGCCGCGTCGGCCGCGGCGTGGCCGCTGCGCACGGCCCCCTCCATGGTCGCGGGCCAGCCGGTGGCCGTCCACGCGCCGGCCAGCAGCAGGCCGGGGACGTCCGTGCGGGCCGACGGGCGCAGCAGCGCGCTGCCGGGCGCCGGGTCGAAGGTGGCGGTGCGCTCGCGGGTGACGAAGAAGTCCAGCACCTCGGCCCCGGCGGCGGCCGGGAGCAGCCGGGCCAGCTCCGGCAGGTACCGGCGGCGCAGCTCGGCGACCGGCAGGTCGATCTCGTCCTGGACGGCGGACTGCGAGAGCGCCAGGTACTGGGCGCCGGGGTGGGCCCGGCCGAGCCCGGTGCCGGCCAGGCCGGAGTGCGCGGTGCGGTCGAAGACCCACTGCACCGGGGAGCCGAGGGCGGCGAAGAACGGCCGGCGCAGCACCTTGCGGTCGTAGACCACGTGCACGTTGAGGATCGGCGCGGTGCCGAAGTCGGCCAGCCGGTCCTGGCCGGGGAGGGCGTTCGGGGGCAGCAGGGCGGCCGCGCTGTCCTGGGCGCCGGCCAGCACGACGGTCTCGGCGGAGAGCGGCTCCGCGCCGCCTTCCAGATGGACGGCGTGCTGGGGCACCGCCGGCTTGAGCTCCGTCACGCGGGCGCGCAGCAGCACCTTCACGCCGGCGCGTTCCAGCTCGGCGAGCGCCCGGTCGTGGTGGATCACGCCGAGCGGGACGGCGGCCATGCCGATGTCGGAGGCGCCCGGGTCGGAGAGCAGGCCGGTCTTGAAGACCATCGCCGCCAACGCCAGCGACACCTGGTCGGCCCGGGCGTTCAGGGTGGCGACGCCGACCAGGTCCCAGAGGGCGGCGAGGGTGTTCGCGTTCTGCCCGTTGCGGCGCAGCCACTCGCCGAAGGAGATCTCGTCCAGTGCCGGGTCGGCGAGGTCCAGGCCCTGGAGCGCCAGCGCGCCACGGACCACCCGGGCGCGGTCGGCCGGCCCGAGGTGCGGGTAGCGGGCGAGGCTGCCGGCCAGGTGCAGCGGGACGGGCAGGCCGGCCCGGCGCAGCCGCCCGAGGGTGCGCACCGGGGCCGCGTCCGGCCCGGCGACGGAGAGCACCGGGACGTCCAGCCGGTCCTGTACGTGGACCAGCCGGGCGGCGCCGAGCCGCTCCAGCAGGCCGCGGTAGGCGGTGCAGCAGCGCAGGTAGACGTGCTGGCCGTTGTCGACGGTCAGCTCGCCGCGCTGGAAGGAGAACGCCAGCCCGCCGAGCCTGGGCCGCCCCTCGACCAGCGTGACCCGGTGGTCGGCCTCGGCCAGCCGCAGCGCGGCGGTGATCCCGGCCAGGCCGCCGCCGACCACCACGGCGGCCGGGCGCGCGGCATCGGCTCGCCCGGTCATCGGCCCTCCCCCTCGCGATTGCTGGACCGCCCTGCGGCGGTCGCTCCGGCCGGCACGCTCGTGACCGGCCCGGTCCTGGTCAACACTGCTCTGCCCGCTTGTGATTCCCCGCTGACACAGCGTGACAGAACTGCGGTGAGAATCAAGAACGCCCCCCGGCGAGCCCGGAAAGCGCGACGTACGCCTTCTCCCAGCCCGGCAGCGAGACCCGGCCGCGCAGGACGGACTCGGGGTCGGCGGCGATCCGGCCGAGCAGCCGGTGGTAGATCCCCGCCATCGCGGCGGTGCAGGCCCGGCTGCGGCGGTCGAGCATCGGCAGCAGCCGCAGGCCCTCCTCGAAGGCGGCCTGGGCGCGGGCGGCCTCGAAGGCCACCAGGCCGGTGAAGTCGGCGCCGACCGGCGGCCTGGGCAGCGCGAAGCCCTGCTCGCAGCCGAACCGGGCCAGGTCCTCGGCGGGCAGGTAGGTGCGGCCGTTCAGGGCGTCCTCGCGCAGGTCGCGCAGGATGTTGGTGAGCTGCAGGGCCAGGCCCAGGGTGTCCGCGTAGCCGGCGCCGCGCTCGGGGTCGTCGCAGCCGTACACGCCGAGCGAGAGCCGGCCGACCGAGCCGGCCACGCAGCGGCAGTAGACCTTCAGTTCCTCGTAGGTCTGGTACTCGGCGCCCTTGAGGTCCATCTCGACGCCGTCGATCAGTTCGTCGAAGCCGCCGAGCGGGATCGGGAAGCGCCGGGCCGCGTCGGCCAGGGCGACCTTGATCGGGTCGGTGTCGTCCTCGGCGACCACCCCGGCGCGGACCTCGTCCACCAGTTCCCGGGTGCGCACCAGCGCCTCGGCCTTGCGGTCGGACGGAAGGTCCCCGTCGCCGATGTCGTCGACCCGGCGGGCCAGGGCGTAGAGGGCCGACATGGCCAGCCGCTTGGGTTCGGGCAGCAACCGGATGCCGTAGCTGAAGTTGCGTGCCTGAAGTCCGGTGACTGCCTCGCAGTACCGGTACGCCGCCATGACCTGGGCCGACGCCAGTGGTGATGCCGCCACTCGGGCGTTCACCTTCCCTTCGCGAAGATTGCCGCCGCCTTCGCTGCGAGGCGGCGCTTGTCCGGCTTCGCCTGCTGCGCGAGCACGTCGTACCCGGCGTCCTCGATGGCCGCCAGGGCCGCGTACCCGCCGGCGGTGAATCCCGCCAGGAGCAGTCGAAGCCTCCCCCGAACCGTACCTACCAATGGCGCGCCGCGGTCGAGCAGGGTGCGGGCCCGCTGCACCTCGAAGGCGATCAGCTCGCGCACCGGGCCGCTGGCGGTGGGGGCGGCGAGGTCCGCCTCGGTGACGCCGAACCGGGCGAGGTCCTCGGCGGGGAGGTAGATCCGCCCGTGGGCGAGGTCCTCGGCGACGTCCTGAAGGTGTTCGACCACCTGGAGGGCGCTGCAGATCGCGTCGGACAGCTCGATCCGCTCGGGGGTGGCGACGCCGGCGATGGCCAGCACCAGGCGGCCGACCGGGTCGGCGGAGAGGGTGCAGTAGCCGATCAGGTCGTCGTAGCCGGCGTAGCGGGTGGTGGTCTGGTCCACCCGGTTGGCCACGATCAGGCGGCGGAACGGCTCCGGGGTGAGCCCGTGCCGGTCGACCAGCGGGACGAGGCTGCGCAGCAGCGGGTGGCGGGGGCCCTCGGAGGCTCCCGGGTGGAGCGCCGCCTCGAAGACCCGGTCGAGATCGCGCTCCAGTCCGTCCAGCAGTGCGAGGCGGAAGGCGACCTCCTGCGGAGTCGGCGGGCCGGACTGGGCCGAAGGGGTGGCGGGGGGCGTGGCCTCGACCCCGAGCAGGGCGGCGGTGGCGGCCGGATCGGCCAGGTCGCCGTCGCCGGCGTCGTCGACCAGCCGGGCGTAGCCGTAGACGGCCATCAGGTCGTCGCGCCAGGCCGCGGGCAGGAAGAACGGGGCGACCGGGAAGTTCTCCGCGCCCGCCTTGTCCAGGGTCTCCCCCGCGGAGCGGTTCACCGACGTATCTCTGGGCTGGGCCGAAGCCGACACTGCTGTCACTCCCCCGTTCTACACCGCTGGGCATCACCGGCCCGACTCGGACACGCGTCCGAGCGGGGGCGCCACCTCCGGCACACCGCCCCCGCGCATACAGCCTGACACCACGGGGCGCGCCGGAGAAGAGCGCCCCGCCCGGCGCACGGGGGCGCTCACCCCCGCGGCGGCGGGCCACCCGGGGCACCGGCGGGGGCGCACGAACAGGGGGCCGGCCCCGGAAATCCCCGGAACCGGCCCCCTGGACGGCCTGTTATTACGGGCGCTCGCCGCGCTCGTAGCGGCCGACGACCTCTTCGGTCGGACCGTCCATGATCAGCTCGCCGGCCTCGATCCAGATCGTCCGCTCGCAAACCTCGCGGATCGAGCTGTTGTCGTGGCTGACCAGGAAGACCGTACCGGCGGACTTGCGCAGTTCGTCGATCCGCTTCTTGCTGCGCTGCTGGAACGCCTGGTCGCCGGTGGCCAGCGCCTCGTCGATCAGCAGCACGTCATGGGTCTTCGCGGCGGCGATGGCGAAGCGCAGGCGGGCGCCCATGCCGGAGGAGTACGTGCGCATCGGCAGCGAGATGAAGTCGCCCTTCTCGTTGATGCCGGAGAACTCGACGATGTCCTCGTAGCGGCTGCGCACGTCGGCCGGCGCCATGCCCATCGCCAGGCAGCCGAGGATGACGTTGCGCTCACCGGTGAGCTCGTTCATCAGCGCCGCGTTCACGCCCAGCAGCGAGGGCTGGCCGTTGGTGTAGATGCCGCCCTTCTCGGTCGGCAGCAGGCCCGCGATGGCGGCCAGCATGGTCGACTTGCCGGAGCCGTTGGAGCCGATCAGGCCGATCGCCTCGCCCTTGTAGGCGGTGAAGCTGACGCCGCGCACGGCGTGCACCTCGCGCACGCCCGCGGAGCGCTTGCGGCTGATGATGCGGCTCATCGCCGAGGTGGCGCTGCCCTTGCCGGAGCCTGCGCCGTGCACCCGGTAGACGATGTGCACGTCGTCGACGACGACGGTGGGCTCGCGGGCGACATCCGCGTCCCTGACGGTGTCCAGCTTGCTCAGTTCGACGTCAGCCACGGCCGTACTCCTCCTCGGCCTTCCAGAAGAAGACGTATCCGATCACGAACATCACGACCGCCCACCCGATGGCGTAGGTCCACTGGTGGAGCGGGAGTTCCTGGTACGAGGGCTGGTGCTTGTTGTAGATGATCGGCGCGAAGGCGTGCCGCAGCAGGTCCATGTAGACCGAGGCCGGGTTGAGGGCCATCAGCGTCTGGATGTACTTGGGCCACTCCTGGATCTTGTCCTGGATGCTGAACATCACGCCGGACAGGAACATCCAGGCCCGCATCACGAAGGGGATCAGCTGGGAGATGTCGCTGGTCTTGGAGCCGAGCCGCGCCATGACCAGGGCGATGCCCGTGTTGAACATCATCTGCAGCACCAGGGCCGGGATGATCAGCAGCCAGGTCCGGCCCGGCTTGATGCCGCTGACCAGCACGGTGCCGACCAGCACCACCATCGAGATCAGCAGCTGCTGGAGCTGGATCACGGTGAACGCGATCGGCAGCGAGGCCCGGGGGAAGTGCAGCGCGCGGATCAGCCCGAGGTTGTCGGCGATCGCCCGGGTGCCGGACTGCACCGCGTTCTGGGTGAACTGGAAGACGAAGACACCGATGCAGAGCCAGGCGATGTAGGTGTCCGGCGGGAAGTTGTCCTTGCTCTTCAGGATCACACCGAAGACCAGGTAGAACACCGCGCAGTTCAGCAGCGGCGTCACGACCTGCCACAGCTGGCCGAGCTTGGCGTCGGTGTACTGGGCCACCAGGCGGGCGGTGGCGAAGGCCCAGATGAAGTGGCGCCGGGCCCAGAGCTGCTTGGTGTAGGCAATCAGGCCGGGCCGCCTGCCGCTCACGGCCAGGCCGTACTTGTCCGCAAGCTGCTTGGGGGTCAGGCCCGCGTCCACCCCCCTGGGGGATGAGAGGCTGACGGGTTCACTCACTGTCGACACATTCGTCCTTCACGCGGGATCGGTCGGGGCGGCCGGTCGACGGGGGTCCGCCGGCCTTGCGCCGATGGGGATCCACTGGATCACGGGGAGAGTCCGGCCGGTGTGTGGTCACCGGCCGCAGCGATCGATCATTCGATCAGATGACCGGTGGCCGGCCCAGCCTGGTCAATCGCCAAACGGTACGCCATCGCATGGGCCGCCGCGGACCGCAGGGTTCGCGCCAGCCCGCCCGGAACCCGCCCCACCAAGCCTTCAGCGCCTCCGAGGAGGGGCGGCGGGCCAGGGTCAGCAGGAACCAGGTTCCCAGATAGAGAGGCACCAACAGGGCCGGAAGGTTCCGTCTGGCGAGCCAAACCCTGTTACGGGCAATGTTGTGGAAGTAGGTGGCGTGCCGCGCGGGCGAGGTCGTCGGGTGGTGCAGCACCACGTCCGCGCGGTAGTCGATGGCCCAGCCGGCGTCCGCCGCGCGCCACGCGAGGTCGGTCTCCTCGTGGGCGTAGAAGAACTCCGCGGGCAGCTGCCCGGCCTGCTCGAACACCGCGCAGCGCACGGCAGTCGCGCCGCCCAGGAAGGTGGTCACCCGGGACGAGCGCAGCGGGTCGCTGGCGCGCAGCCGGGGGACGTGCCGGCGCTGGGTCACGCCGGTGTCGGGGTCGGCGATCCGGAAGGCCACGATGCCCAGCTCCGGGTCGGCGGTGAAGGCCTCGCGCAGCAGGCGGGCCGAGTCGGTGCGCGGCAGGTGCCCGTCGTCGTCCAGGAAGAGGACGGCGTCCACGTCCCGGCCGTCGCGGCCGAACAGCTCGATGCCGACGTTGCGCCCGCCCGGGATGCCGAGGTTCTCCGGCAGCTCGACGCTGCGCACGCCCTCCGGCAGCGGCGGCAGCTCGGCGCCCTGGCCCACCACGGCCAGCTCGACCGCCGCGCCCTCCTGGGCGCGCACCGAGTCGATCAGGGCGGCCAGTTCCTCGGGGCGGTTGCCCATGGTGATGATGACGGCTCCGAGGCGGAAGCTCTCCGCGCTGGTCGGGGCGCTCATCGCAGCCTGCTGGAGAGGACGATGCTCAGCAGGTGCAGCACGGTCTGCAGCATGGCGATCGCCGCCAGCGCGACCACCGCGATCCGGGTGAAGAACAGCCCGCCGTGGACGGCGTCGGCGATCCCGGCCGCGAGGATCAGCAGCGAGGCCTCGACCGCGCCGACCAGGCGGTGGAACTTCAGGAAGGAGGCCGCCCGGCGGGCCTTGGCCACCGAGGACGAGCGCGGCACCGCGGCGCTGTCCTCGACCGCCGTCAGGCCGCTGCGGGCCCGGGCCACGTCCACCAGGTCCGTCTCGGACTTGATCAGGATCGCGCCGAGCGCGGCCAGCGTGCCCAGGAACGCCCACTCCCAGTGCGAGCCGCCGCCCTCGCGGTGCAGCAGGTCGGTGGCGCGCAGGCCCAGCCCGGTGAGCAGGGCCGCCTCGGACATGTAGTGGCCGACCCGGTCCAGGTAGACGCCGGTGAGCGAGGTCTGCCGGCGCCAGCGGGCCACCTCGCCGTCCACGCAGTCCAGCAGCAGGTAGACCTGGATCAGCAGGGCCCCCAGGACCGCGCCCGCGATGCCCGGTACGACCAGCGCGACGCCGGCCAGGACGCCGGTGAACATCATCAGGTACGTCAGGCCGTTCGGCGTGATCGCCGTCACGGTGGAGAGCACGCGGGTGATCCGCAGCGAGATCCGCCGCATGTACAGGCGCCCGGCCCAGTGCTCGGCGCTGCGGCGCTGGAGCATGCCCTCCGGGTGGATCACCGCGCGCAGTTCCTCGATCGAGGGCCGGCGGGTCAGGTCCACCGGGGGCCGCTCGGCGCCCGTGGTGGAGGGGTCAGCTGTTGACGGCTTGGACATAGTCGGCGTACGCGTCCCTGATTGCTGAGGGGGAGAGGTCGAGGTGCTCAAGGATGGTGAAGCGCCCCGGGCGGGTGTTCGGAGCGTAGTGCACCGCGTCGGTGAACTCCGCCTCGGTGAAACCGATCTGAGCTGCGGTCACCGGCAGTCCATGGCTCGCCAGGCGCTCCACGATCAGACCGGTCAGCTCGCGCTCGCCCCGCAGGAAGCTGGCGAACGCGGCGCCGAGGCCGACCTGTTCGCCGTGCTGGGCGGAACGCTTGGGGTACAGCACGTCCAGAGCATGCGAGATCTCGTGGCAGGCACCCGAGGAAGGCCGGGTGCTGCCCGCGATGTTCATCGCGATGCCGGACAGTACCAGGGCTTCCGCGAGGGCCGTGAGGAGGTCCTGATCCTGAGTGTTACCTGGGTGCCGCAGCAGGTTCTCGCCGGCCGAGCGGGCCATCGCCACGGCCAGTCCGTCCACCGGCTCGCCGGTGACCGCGTGCGACAACTCCCAGTCCGCGCAGGCGGAGATGTTGGAGACCACGTCGCCGATGCCGGCTGCCACGAAGCGCGGCGGGGCCTGCCGGATCACGTCCAGGTCGACGATGATGCCGATCGGGCTGGGCACCCCGTAGGAGCCGCGGCCGGCGTCGTTGTCGAGCGTGGAGACCGGCGAACAGATGCCGTCGTGGGCCAGGTTGGTGGCGACCGCGACCAACGGCAGGCCGACCCGGGCGGCGGCGTACTTGGCGGCGTCGATGATCTTGCCACCGCCGAGGCCGACCATCGCGTCGTAGTGTCCGCCGCGCACCGACTCGGCCAGGCGCACCGCGCTGTCCAGGCTGCCGTCGTCGACGTTGTACCAGTCGGCGCCGGGCAGGGCCGGCTCCAGGCGCCGGCGCATCGCCGCGCCCGAGCCGTTGCTGATCGCCACCGCGATCCGGCCCGAGGCGGACAGCCGCTGGTCGGCGAGGATGCCGCCGAGCGCGTCCAGCGCGCCCGGGCGGACCTCGACGAACAGCGGCGACGGAACCAGCCGGGTCAGTACTGGCACGCGATCTCCCGCGCCTTCGCCAGGTCGTCGTGGTTGTCGACCTCGACCCAGGAGACCTCGCCGATCGGCTGCACGTCGATCCGCAGGCCGCGGTCGACCATCTCCTGGTAGCCGTCCTCGTAGTACAGCTGCGGGTCGCGCTCGTAGGTGGCGCGCAGCGCGTCGGTCAGGTCGGCGGCGGCGGCGGGGTTGATCACGGTGACGCCGATGTACTCGCCGGTGGCCTCGGTCGGGTCCATCAGCTTGGTGATGCGGCGCATGCCGGCGGCCGGGTCGACGACGACCTTCATCTCCTCGTCGGCGAGCTTCTTCACCGTGTCGAGGGCCAGCAGGATGCCGGGGGCGGTGCCGGCCTCCACGAGGCGCTGGTTGCCCTCCAGCATGGTGCGCTGCACGGACGCCGGGTGCACGGTGTCGCCGTTGGCCAGCAGCAGGCCCTCGGCGAAGAGCTCGCGGGCGCACCAGAGCGAGTACGCGTTGTTCCACTCCTCGGCCTTGTCGTTCTCGACCAGGTGGAGCTTGACGCCGTACTTGCTCTCCAGGGCGTCCTTGCGGTCGTACACCGCCTCCTTGCGGTAGCCGACGACGATCGCGGCCTCGCGGATGCCGACCTCGGCGAAGTTGCCGAGGGTGAGGTCCAGCACGGTCCGCTCCCCGTCGACCGGCACCAGCGCCTTGGGCAGGGTGTCGGTGTACGGGCGCAGCCGGCGGCCGGCGCCGGCTGCCAGAACGAGGCCGATCATGCGGGGTCTCCTGATCCGTCGTGCGGTGCGCGGGGCGGTGCGCGCGGGGTGCCGGGGCACCGGCTTTCCGTCCGGCCGGGCCGCGAATCGGCGCGCCGGTGCCGCCGCGAGTGCGGGCACCGTGCCGTAAGCGATGGTAGGCGACCCGGGCGGCCGACCCGAACGCGGCCGGGGGCCGCGAGGTGACGGGAGGGTGGCGAAGCGGTGATCGAACGCGGGGGCGAGGCGATGATCGAACGAGGGGGCGAAGCGGTGATCGAACGCGACTCGAACGAATGCCGAACAATTCTGCTATTCCGATGACCCTTCCGGGAGCGACTTGGACCCATCTGTGCCCGGAATCGACCTGCGGACGGTCATGATCCGCCCGGTTGTGCGTGGGACCCGTCCCCACCGCCACCCATACGGCAGACTGGAGCCCGACGCCGGCGCCGGTGCCCCCGCTGCGTCCGCTGCACCCGGTGTACCGGACGTACCCCGATGCTTCCGTTGCTCCCCCCTCCCGAAAGAGGCCCCATGCCCCAGAGCCTGCCGACCAACCCGACACACTTCGACTCCGAGATCGACACCGGTCTCGACGTCGAGACGGACGTGACGGTCGCCCCGGGGGCCTCGACCGGGACCGCCGGCGCCGGTCCCGAGATCCTGCTGGAACTGGTCGACGACGAGGGCGTCACCACCGGCACCGCCGAGAAGCACTGGGCACACCAGCAGCCCGGCCGGCTGCACCGCGCGTTCTCGGTCTTCCTCTTCGACCGCCAGGGGCGGCTGCTGCTCCAGCGGCGGGCACTCGGCAAGTACCACTCCCCCGGCGTCTGGTCGAACACCTGCTGCGGCCACCCGTACCCGGACGAGCCGCCGTTCGTCGCCGCCGCCCGCCGCACCGCCGAGGAGCTCGGCATCGCGCCGGCGCTGCTCTGCGAGGCGGGTACGGTCCGTTACGACCTGCCGGACGAGGCCACCGGGCTGATCGAGCGGGAGTGGAACCACCTGTTCGTCGGGCTGGTGACCGCGCCCGTCGAGCCCAACCCCGACGAGGTCGACGACTACGCCTTCGTGACCGCGCAGGAACTGCGGGAACTGCGCGCCGAACGGCCGTTCTCGGTGTGGTTCGAGACGGTCTTCGAGGCGGCGCTGCCGGGGATCCGGGAGATCGCCGGGCGGGACTGGTAGGCGGGCGGGACCGGTCGGCGGGCCCGCGGCGCTCAGTCGTCGGTCTCCGGAGGGACGGGCAGCGAGGCCCAGATGACCTTGCCGCCCTCCCCCGTCCGCTCCACGTCGCACACCCCGCCGGCCTGCAACGTCACGCTCTTCACCAGCAGCAGGCCGCGGCCACCGGTCCGCCCGGTGTCGCTCTCCAGCGCCTTCGGCCGGTACGGGTCACCGTCCTCGACCGACACCCGGACCCAGCCCCGGCGGACCGCCAGCTCGGTCGTCACCTCCGGCGACAGCTTCGCCGCGTGCGTCACCGCGTTGCTCACCAGCTCCGAGACGATCAGCAGCAGGTCGTCCACCAGCTCCTGGTAGCGCACCCCGGCCATCCCCTGGGCCAGCAGGCGGTCACGGACCGCGTGCCGGGTCAGCGGCACCGAGGCCTCCTCGGCCGGCACCGGGAAGCGCCACACGCCCTCGACCGGTCCGGCGGGTACGCGTTCCGGCCCGGTGCGTTCCGGCCCGGTGCGTCTCGGCTCGGCGGGTACGCGCTCCGGTCCGGCACGTCTCGGCTCGGCCTTCGCCGCCCCGCTGATCTGCTCCACGTCCAGCCGCCCTTCGTCCGCGACCCGGGAGTGTCCGCGACCCGGGAATCAGGCGTTCCGCTCATGGCGCCCTCGATCCACAGAGGCTAGGAGAGGCACCGCCGGGACCGTGGCACCGTCGACAACTTGCCCGTGTCGGACCGCTTCCGGCCGGAACGGACCGCGCCCGCCGCCGGGGTCGACCGTTTCCTTCGCGCTCGCCACCGCTTCGGCCGGGGTTCGCGCACCGTGGCGACCCATCCCAGCCAGCCCGACCACCCCGACCGACCCGGACATCCCCCCACCCGGGGAAACGCAGGTGAGAAGCACTCCAGAACCCTGGTAATGTTCTCTCTGTCGCCGAGGGGGCGAGAAAAACCCCGAAGCACACACCCTGTCCGGGTGGCGGAATGGCAGACGCGCTAGCTTGAGGTGCTAGTGCCCTTTATCGGGCGTGGGGGTTCAAGTCCCCCCTCGGACACAACCGAATTCCCCGTGGGATCCGAAAGGAACCCGCGGGGAATTTCTTTTTCCCGGCGTGCCGTCGCCATCCACGGGTTCTTCCGGGTCCTCTCGGGTTCTCTCGGGTTCTCCGTGCGGACCGGGTGGCCACTGCGGCGCTCGCGACCCCCGCAACCGCTGTGACCCAGGCGACTTCTGCGGCTGTCGTGACCCGGAAAGCGGACACGAGATGGCAACGATCGGACAGTTTGAGCTTCCCTTGAGGTATTCGCCCGTTTTGGCCCCATAGGCTGTCTCCGTTTGTCCGGAAACCAGCGTAAAAACCACGACACCACCCGATGAAACCCCGAGCGAGAGGACCGATACGTTGAGTGAGCCAGAGTCTCCGACGGCATCACATCAGAACTACCGGCGATCGCTCGGCACCATCAGCCTCACCGCCGTGGGGCTCGGATCGATCATCGGATCCGGGTGGCTGTTCGGCGCCGAGCGCGCCGCCCGGCTGGCCGGCCCCGCGTCGATCCTGGCCTGGGTGATCGGGGCCGCCGTGGCACTGACCATCGCGCTCACCTACAGCGAGCTCGGGTCGATGTTCCCCAAGGCCGGCGGCATGGTCCGGTACGGCCAGTACTCGCACGGCTCGCTGGCCGGCTACCTCGCCGCCTGGGCCAACTGGATCGCCATCGTCTCGGTCATCCCCGGCGAGGCCACCGCCTCCGTCCAGTACATGAGCTCCTGGCACTTCGGCTGGGCACAGGGGCTGTACAACGGCAAGGAACTCACCCTGAGCGGGGTGGCACTGGCCAGCGTGCTGCTGGTCGGCTACTTCATCCTCAACTGGTTCGCCATCACGATGTTCGCCAAGACCAACACGGCGATCACCGTCTTCAAGGTCATCGTCCCGACCCTGACCGCCGGCGCGCTGCTGTTCGCCCACTTCGACACCGCCCACTTCACCGACCACGGCGGCTTCGCGCCGAACGGCTGGAGCGCCGTGTTCACCGCCGTCGCGGTGTCCGGCATCGTCTGGGCCTTCAACGGCTTCCAGTCCCCGCTCAACCTGGCCGGCGAGGCCCGCAACCCCGGCAAGTCGCTGCCCAAGGCCGTCATCGGCTCGATCCTGATCGCCCTGGTGATCTACGTCGCGCTGCAGATCGCCTTCATCGGTGCCATCCCGGCCGCCGACCTGTCGCACGGCTGGAGCAGCCTCGCCTACACCTCGCCGCTCGCCGACCTCGCGATGGTCTGGGGCCTCAACTGGCTCGCCCTGCTGCTGTACGCGGACGCCTTCGTCTCCCCCAGCGGCACCGGCATGATCTACGCCGCCACCACCTCGCGCATGATCCACGGCGTGCAGGAGAACGGCCACCTGCCGAAGATCTTCGGCAAGGTCGACGCCAAGACCGGCATCCCGCGCCCGGCCCTGGTGCTCAACCTGGTGGTCGCCTTCCTGTTCCTCGCGGTCTTCCGCGGCTGGGGCTCGCTGGCCGAGATCGTCTCGGTCGCCACCGTGATCTCGTACGTCACCGGCCCGGTCGCCGTGATGGCGCTGCGCCGCCTCGCGCCGGACCTGCCCCGGCCGGTCCGGCTGCGGGCCATGCCGGTCATCGCGCCCGTGGCGATGGTGTTCGGCTCGCTGGTCCTGTACTGGGCCCGCTGGCCGCTCACCGGCAAGGTCATCCTGCTGATGGCCGCCGGTCTGCCGATCTGGGCCTGGTACGAACTGCGCAAGCCGTGGGCCGAGCTGAAGCCGCACCTGAAGGCGGGCGCCTGGATGGTCGCGTACCTGTTCGTGATGGCCGGCGTCTCCTGGGCCGGCAGCACCGACTTCGGCGGCCAGGGCTACCTGCCCGAGGGCTGGGACCTGCTGGTCGTCGCGGCCATCGCACTGGCCTTCTACCACTGGGGCGTCGCCAGCGCCTGGGCCAACCCGTCGCTGGCCGCCGTCCGGCGCGAGCTGGCCGAGGAGGCCGCGGCCGCCGAGGGCTCCGACGGCTCTGCGGGCTCCGCGGGCTCCGCGGGCTCCGGCCAGGAGCCGCGGGAGGCCTCGCGGGCCTGAGGGAGCGCGCAACACCGAGGGGCCGGTCGAGTTCGTCGACCGGCCCTTCGGCGTTGGCGGGGCGGGACAGGGCGGGGCGGGGCCGAGTATCGGGTGACAGTCGGACCCGTCGGCCGTCGGCGGGCGGCCGTCAGCCGCGGCGGGCGCGGCGGATGACGGAGGTGACGACCGGGGGCAGCAGGTCGCGGGCGGCGCGCTTGGCGACATTGGCCGGGCGGCGCAGTTCGGCGGCGCGGGCCCGGCGGGCGGCGAGGTCGCGGGCGGCCTCCTCCTGGACCGCCCGGCGGGACTGCGAGGCCTCGTCCCGGGCCGCCTCGGCGGCCAGCCGCCGGTGGTGGCGGGAGGGGCGGAACGCGCCGATCCCGTCCGAGTCGCCGGTCATCCGGAGCACCTGCTGCCCGTTCAAGGTCTCGGAGCTGAGGTAACAGCCGGAGGCGAGGTCCACCCGGTCGAGCAGGTCGCGCTGGAACGGCTCCGGATCCCCCCAGGTGCCGTAGAACTTGCACTCGGTCAACATGATCGGCTTGAGCCCGTGGTTGAAGACCGCGCCCCAGGTCGCGGCGGCCACGCCCGGGGTGTGCTGCGAGCGGTAGTCGTCCAGGACGACGACACCCTGGTCCTGGAGCGCGACCCGGGCCACCTGGAGGTCGCCCACGACGTGCTCGTACAGGTGCGAGGCGTCGATGTGGATGAAGCGGAACGTGCCCGCCGCGATCCGCCCGCCGGCCAGGGCGGAGGTCGGGGCCTGGATTATCTCCGGCAGTTCCTCGTGGAAGGCGAGGTAGTTGACCTCGAAGGCCGAGCGGGTCAGCGACTTCCGGTAGGAGGTGTCCATCTCGGCCGCGTTCTCGTCGTCCGGCGCGTCCGAGTCGAAGAGGTCACAGACGGTGAAGGACTCGCCGGGCTGGAGGTGCTCGCCGATCACGATCGCGCTGCGGCCCAGGTACGCGCCCATCTCCAGCAGGTCGCCGGTGACCCCGGTCTTCTCCTGCCGTCCCATGAACCAGTCGAACGAGTGCCGGTCATGGTCCCAGAACCAGCCCGGAACGTCCTCCAGCACGGCTGGTTCGGCAGGCCGCTGCGACTCGTCCTTCAACGCGGCATCGGTCACGGGATGCTCCTTATGCGGTACGGATGACCTGCGGATTTGAGCCAGACCTCAGCCCGGTGGAAACCCCCGCCCGACCGTGGGACGCGCTGGTCCCGGACCATGTGCACCACTACGAACCACTGGCAACAGTAGTGCCTCACCGCTGAGTTCGCTGCAATCTACAGCGGTGCCCGCAGGCGTGAGGAGCTTTTCGCGCAATGATTTTCGCGGACCGTCGTTTCGCTGCCGGAGGGTGAACGCGGAGCCTTCGGGACGGTTCGTCCGGTGTCCCGCGACGGCGGACCACGGCGCGGCTGGTCGCGCCGCGCGCCGATCGTCAACTGGACGCCCGGCGGCGGGCGGTGGAGCTGACGGCGGTGGCGGAGGCGGTGACGAGGACGGTGGGCGGGCGGCCGCCCGGTGCCGCGGCCGTGCGAGGCCCTTGAGCGGTCGGACGAACGGGGCGCGGGCGCGGGGACCGAGCCGTTCGACGAGTACACCGCGCGGTTCGCCCCGGGGTAACCCGCCGGCCCACCGGACCGGATTGGCTCTTGCGCGCGGCCGACCGGGCCGCCTTGACTGGCCCTTTGACTAGCACTGTTGGTCAATCGGCCGACCGGATGAGAGGACACTCGGTGCAGCAGCACGCGGAGTACGGCGACCAGTACATCGACGGCGCCTGGCGGCCCTCCCTGGACGACGCCGGGTCGATCGAGGTGCTGAATCCGGCGACCGAGCAGGTGCTCGCCACCGTGCCGGCCGGCGGGCCGGCCGACGTCGACGCCGCGGTCGCCGCGGCCCGCCGGGCGGCCCGCGGCTGGGCGACGACAGCCCGCGCGGACCGGCTCGCCCTGCTGACCCGGCTGCGGGACAGAATCGCCGCCGCGCAGGAGGAGATCACCGCCACCGTGGTCGCCGAACTCGGCGCCCCGGTCGGCTTCGCCGCCGCCGTGCACGCCGGAGCGCCACTGACCGTGGCGACCTCCTACCTGACACTGCTCGCCGAGCACCCCTTCGAGGAACGGATCGGCAACTCGGTGGTGCTCGCCGAGCCCGCCGGGGTGGTCGCGGCGATCACGCCGTGGAACTACCCGCTGCACCAGATCGTCGCCAAGGTCGTCCCGGCCCTGGCGGCCGGCTGCCCGGTGGTCCTCAAGCCCGCCGAGGACACCCCGCTGGTGGCCCGGCTGTTCGCCCGGCTGGTGCACGAGGCGGGCTTCCCCGCGGGCACGTTCAACCTGGTGACCGGCACGGGCGTGGTGGCGGGTGCGGCGCTCGCCGCCCACCCGGACGTGGACGTGGTCTCGTTCACCGGATCCACCGCCGTCGGCCGGCAGGTCGCCGAGACGGCCGGCCGGGGTCTGAAGCGGGTCGCCCTGGAACTCGGCGGCAAGTCCGCCAACGTGGTGCTGCCGGGCGCGGACCTGACCCGGGCGGTCAACGTCAACATCGCCAACGTGTTCGCCAACTCGGGCCAGACGTGCAGCGCGTGGACCCGCCTGCTGGTGCACCAGGACCAGTACGAGGAGGCCGTCGCGACGGCCGCGAAGGCCGCCACCAAGTACGCCCCGGGCGATCCGACCGACCCGCAGACCCGGATCGGCCCGCTGGTCAACGCCGAGCAGCTGGCCCGGGTGCGCGGTTACGTCGAGGGCGCGCTCGCCGCGGGCGCCCGGCTGGTCGTCGGCGGCGCGGAGCCCGTCCCGGGCCTGCCCACCGGCTTCTACGTCCAACCGACCGTGCTCGCCGACGTCACGGGGGACATGGCGATCGCCCGGGAGGAGGTGTTCGGCCCCGTCCTGGTGGTCCTCCCCTACCGGGACGAGGACCACGCCGCCGAACTCGCCAACGACACCGAGTACGGTCTGGCCGGCGGCGTCTGGGCCGCGGACACCGACACCGCCGCCGCCTTCGCCCGCCGCCTCGACACCGGCCAGGTCGACCTCAACGGCGGCCGCTTCAACCCGCTCGCCCCGTTCGGCGGCTACAAGAGCTCCGGCCTCGGCCGCGAACTGGGCCGCCACGGGCTGGAGGAGTTCCTCCAGTACAAGTCGCTGCAGTACTGACCTCGGTACCGAGCGGGGTGCCGGCCTCGGCGCCGGCTCCGGGCCCGCCGCAAGTGGGGCGGCGGGCCCGGGGGTTCGGGCATCGAGGGCGGTTGGACGGGGCCGGCCAGGCGGGGCCGGCCAGGTGCGGCCGGTCAGGTGCGGCCGGTCAGGTGAGGCCGGTCAGGTGAGGTCGACGCCCGGGTAGAGAGGGAAGGGGGCGAGGAGGTCGGTGGCGCGCTTGGCGACGCCGTCGCGCACGGCGTCGTCGAGGCGGTACTGGGCCTTGGAGGGGGCGCCGCCCGCGGTGGTGGTCGGGGTGGTGGCGCGCAGGACGGTGTCGATCAGGGCGGCGATCTCGTCCATCTCGGCGGTGCCGAGGCCGCGGGTGGTGAGGGCCGGGGTACCGAGGCGCACGCCCGAGGTGTACCAGGCGCCGTTCGGGTCCTGCGGGACGGAGTTGCGGTTGGTGACGACGCCCGAGTCCAGCAGCGCCGCCTCCGCCTGACGGCCCGTCAGGCCGTAGCCGGAGACGTCGGCGAGGACGAGGTGGTTGTCGGTGCCGCCGGTGACCAGCCGGCCGCCGCGGCGCAGCAGGCCCTCGGCGAGCGCCCGGGCGTTGTCCACGACGGCGTGGGCGTAGGTCTGGAACTCGGGTCGGCGGGCCTCGGCGAAGGCGACCGCCTTGGCGGCCATGACGTGCGAGAGCGGTCCGCCGAGCACCAACGGGCAGCCGCGGTCGACGTGTTCGGCCAGTTCGGTGTCGCACAGCACCATGCCGCCGCGCGGGCCGCGCAGCGACTTGTGGGTGGTCGTGGTGACGATCTGGGCGTGCTGGACGGGGTCGTGGTCGCCGGTCAGCACCTTGCCCGCGACGAGGCCGGCGAAGTGCGCCATGTCGACCATGAGGGTCGCGCCGACCTCGTCCGCGATCTCGCGCATCCGCCGGAAGTCGACCAGTCGCGGGTAGGCGGAGTAGCCGGCGACCAGGATCAGCGGGCGGAACTCCCGGGCGGTCTCGCGCAGCGCGTCGTAGTCGATCAGGCCGGTGGCCGGGTCGGTGCCGTAGCTGCGCTGGTCGAACATCTTGCCCGAGATGTTGGGTCGGAACCCGTGGGTGAGGTGGCCCCCGGCGTCCAGGGACATGCCGAGCATCCGCTGGTTGCCGAGCGACTGGCGCAGCTGCGCCCAGTCCTGCTCGGTGAGGTCGTTGACGCCCCGGACCTTGGCCCGCTCCAGCGCCGGGCTTTCCACCCGCTGGGAGAGGACGGCCCAGAAGGCGGTGAGGTTGGCGTCGATGCCGGAGTGCGGCTGGACGTAGGCGTGGTCGGCGCCGAACAGGGCGCGGGCGTGCTCGGCGGCGATGGTCTCGACGGTGTCGACGTTGCGGCAGCCCGCGTAGAAGCGCCGGCCCGCGGTGCCCTCGGCGTACTTGTCGCTGAGCCAGTTGCCCATGGCGAGCAGGACGGCCGGGGAGGCGTAGTTCTCGCTGGCGATCAGCTTGAGCGAGGCGCGCTGGTCCTCCAGCTCCTGGCCGATGGCGGCGGCGATCCGCGGCTCCACGCCGGCGACCACGTCGAGGGCGCTGCGGAAGGCGGTGTCGGCGGCCGCGCCGGCGGCGGTGTGCGGGGCCTGGGCGGCCTCAACGGCATGAGGGGTGTGCGGGGTGGCCAAGGCGGTCTCCTCGTGGTGCACGGACGAGTACGGACGGCCCAGGCGCTCGGCAACTGTCGTGCGGGTGCACGGAGCCGCTTCCCGATGGTCGGTTCCATCCGTGCGCGCCAGTCGCGGCTCCCCGGGATCGTACCAATGCCCGGGGGGATGTGGCGGAGATCTCAGGATTCGGGACGGCACGCCCGTTTCGCCCCTCGATGTCCGTTCTTCTGCAACGCCGGTATTGCGGCGCAATGACGCCGAATGAAGCCGCAATACGCGCCGAAACAATGCCGGGGAAAACCGCCGGAGGTGATTTGCGGACCTCCCCGCGCATCCGGTCTGATGGCGCTCGAACGGCCGACGGGAAACCCCCGGGGGCCGGTTCGGAAATGCACACCAGCGCACCCTCACCCACAGGGCGGCGGAGAATTCGGGGAGTACGCCTCTCATGGCCGTGGTCGAAACAGCAGCGGGCTCCGTCCCCGCACCCGCCGCGCCGAGGCTGCTCGGCCGACTCCTGCGCGACCGGGTCGGCGCCGCCGCCCTCGCCGTCGTCCTGCTCTTCCTGCTGCTCGCCCTCGCCGCCCCGCTGATCGCCGCCCTGTACGGGAAGAACCCGGTCGAGCACTACGGCCAGAACTCCCCCGGCCTGCTCAGCGACAGCGGCCTGCCCGTCCTGCCGAACGGCGGCATCTCGGGCGACTTCTGGTTCGGCCTGGAGCCGGGGCTCGGCCGGGACGTCCTGACCCAGCTGCTCTACGGCATCCGCACCTCGCTGCTGATCGCCTTCGCCTCCGCCGCCGTGACCACCACGCTCGGCGTGCTGGCCGGGGTCGCGGTCGGCTACCTCGGCGGGATCGCCGACCGGCTGTTCGGCTTCCTGGCCAACGTGCTGCTGGCCTTTCCGACCCTGCTCCTGCTCCTCGCGCTGAGCCCCGTCATCCAGTCCCGGCTGGTCGATCCGGGCGCCGCGGAACCGGAGTGGATGCAGTTCCTGGTGCTGATCCTGGTCTTCTCCGCGTTCGGCTGGATTCCGCTCGCGCTTTCCCTGCGGGCCACCGTGCGGTCGCTCCGGGAAAGGGATTTCGTGCAGTCCGCCCGGGCCCAGGGCGCCGGCCGATTCCATGTCGTCGTCCACGAACTGCTGCCGAACGTCCGCTCGCAGCTGCTGGTGCACGCCACCATGGCGGTACCGACCTTCGTCGCCTCCGAAGCGGTGCTGTCCTTCCTCGGCGTCGGCATCACGGAGCCGATCCCGGACTGGGGGCGGATGATCTCCCGCGGCTCCGAGGTCTTCCAGGCCGATCCGACCTACATGGTCTTCCCCGGTGTCGCCCTGCTGCTCTTCGTGCTCGCCTTCAACCTGCTCGGCGATGCCGTCCGGGACGCGCTGGACCCGCGCGCCGCCCGCTGAGCCCCCGTCCTCCTCCGTCCATCACCCCAAGCCCGCCCCGACCCGCCCCGACTCCCGGGGCAAGGAGAGATTCGCCATGCGCTGGACCAGACCGTCCCTCGCCGTCGTCGCCACCGCCCTGCTGGCGACCGCCTGCTCGGCCGGCGCGGGCACCGGCCCGGCGCCCGCCGGGGCGGCCGCCAAGGAGACGTCCCCGCTGACCGCCGCGCTCGGCGGCGAGAAGGAGAGCGCCGGCCCGGCCCCCGCCGTCGCCGGCGCCCGCGTGGGCGGCACCGTGAACGTGTACAACAGCGTCGAGTTCCGCCACCTCGACCCGCAGAAGGTCTACGCGGGCGCGACGTACAACGCCTCGCTGCTCTGGGGCCGTCAGCTGACGCAGTATCAGGTCGTCGACGGCAAGGCCAAGTTGGTCGGCGACCTGGCGACCGACACCGGCACCTCCGGCGACGGCGGGCGCACCTGGACGTACCGGCTCAAGGACGGCGTGGCCTGGGAGGACGGCAAGCCGATCACCTCCCAGGACGTCAAGTACGGCATCGAGCGCAGCTTCGGCAAGGGCTACGAGGTCGGCCCGCCGTACTGGCCGCAGTGGCTCACCGGCGAGGCCAGCTACGAGGCGGCGCGCGCCAAGTACGCCGGCCCGCAGGACGGCGACCTGGCCGCGATCGAGACGCCCGACGAGCGCACCCTCGTCTTCCACTTCCCGCAGCCGCAGGCCGACGTCCCGTACATGGCCGCGCAGTCCTCGTCCTCGCCGGTGCGCCGGGACAAGGACACCGGGACGGACTACGACCGGCAGCCGTTCGCCACCGGCCCCTACCGGATCGTCGAGCACGTCCAGAACACCCGCATGGTGCTGGAGCGCAACCCCGCCTGGAAGGCCGAGACCGACCCGATCCGCAGCCAGTACCCGGACAAGTTCGTCTTCACGTTCGGCAAGGAGGCGCTCAACATCAACCAGGAGATCCTGTCCGGGCGCGACGGCGGCGCCAGCGCCACCACCGCCTCCGACGTGCTCTCCCCCGAGCTGTACCAGACCGCCGACACCGACCCGAAGGCCAAGGACCTGGTCGTCTCCGGGCGCCAGGGCGCCTTCGTCACCCAGCTGGTGATCAACAACGAGCGGGTGCCGGACGTCGAGGTCCGCAAGGCCCTGCACCTCGGATACCCCCGCCAGCAGGCCCGCCAGGTCCAGGGCGGCTCCCGGATCGGCGAACTCGCCAGCACGCTCAGCTCGCCGGCGCTGATCGACTGGGAGAAGTACGACCTCTACCCGGTCAAGCCCGAAGGCGACCCGGAGGCCGCCAAGGCCGCGCTCGCCAAGGCCAAGCAGGCGCCGACCAGCCTGACCTACGGGTACAAGAACACCCCGGACGGACAGCGCACCGCGCAGGTGCTGGTGGACGGCTTCGCCAAGTCGGGCATCACCATCGTGCCCAAGCCGATCGACCCCAAGGCGTTCCTGGACGAGGTGCACCGCGCCGACTCCCCGTACGACCTGTTCGAGGAGACCTCCTCCGTCGACTGGCCGACCCCGTCCACGCTGATCCCGTTCTCCTTCGACGGCCGCGCCGGCAGCGACCTCAACTCCGCGCGCTACCGCAACCCGGCGGTGGACAAGGAGATCGACCGGATCAACCAGATCGGCGAGCCGCGCGCCAAGGCCAAGGAGCTGTACGCGCTGGAGAAGACCGTGATGCAGGACGTCCCGGTGCTGCCGTTCGTCTACGCGAACGTCAACCAGGTACGCGGCTCCAACGTCGGCGGGGCGTTCATCCACCCCATCTACGGCACGGTCAGCCTGGCGTGGCTGTACCTGAAGTCCTGACCGCCGTACCCGCCCCCGCGCCGGTCGGTGCGGGGGCGGGCCCCTGAAGTCCTGCACTCCCCGTGTGCTCCACGTAGCCCTCGCGTACGTCTCCCCGTCCCGTCGACCCCGGACCGGCCATGCTCTCCTTCGCCCTGCGGCGGACCCTCCAGGCCCTCGCCGTCCTGGTCGCGGTCTCCGCCGCCGCCTTCGCCCTCTTCTACGCCGCGCCCGCCGACCCGGCCCGCGCCGCCTGCGGCCCGCGCTGCGACAGCGGCCAAGTCGCGGCGGTGCGCCAGAGCATGGGCCTGGACCAGCCGCTGCTCACCCAGTACACCGACTACCTCACCGGGGTCGTCGCCGGGCGCGACATCAGCGACGTGGACGGCTCGGTCATCCACTGCGACGCGCCCTGCCTCGGCTACTCCTACCGGCTGCACCAGCCCGTCACCGAGGCCCTGGCCGACCACCTGCCGGTCACCTTCTCGCTCACCGCCGGCGCCCTCGCCGTCCTGCTGGTGCTCGGCCTCGGCACCGGGTTCGTCTCCGCGCTGCGGCACGGCGGCCGCACCGACCGGCTGCTCTCCGGCTTCACCCTCGTCGGCGCCAGCGTGCAGATCTACTTCCTCGGATACGTCGCCCAGTGGGCACTGGTCTACTCCACCGGCCTGCTGCCACTGCCCTCCTACACCCCGCCGACCGAGGACCTCGCGGCCTGGGCGGGCGGGCTGCTGCTCCCCTGGCTCGTCCTCGGCTTCGTCAACTCCGCCGTGTTCGCCCGGCTTTCACGCTCCCAGCTGCTGGAGACGATGAACGAGGAGTACGTCCGCACGGCGCGCGGCAAGGGCCTCGGCCGGCTGCGCGCCCACCTCAAGTACACCTCGCGCGGCGCCGCCGGACCGCTGGTGCAACTGCTCGGCCTGGAGGCCGGGGTGCTGCTCGGCGGGGCGGTCATCACCGAGACGGTGTTCGGGCTGAACGGGGTCGGGCGGTTCGCCGCCCAGGCGGTGTCCGGGCAGGACCTGCCCGCGGTGGTCGGCGCGGTGCTGCTGGCCGCCTGCTTCGTGGTGCTGTTCGTCGCGCTGGCCGACCTGGTGGTGGCCTGGCTCGACCCGCGAATCCGCCTGAGCTGACTGGAGCCGTTCGATGACGTCCACTGTTGAATCCGTGTCCGGGGGCGTGTCCGGAGCCGCGCCCGGAGCCGTGTCGGAGGCCGCTCCTGGGCCTGGTGCCGCGCCCTCCGCAGAGCCCGTGCTGAGCGTTCGCGATCTGACCGTCACCTTCGCCGACCCGCGCGGCGGGACGCCCGTGACCGCCGTCCGGGGGCTCTCCTTCGACCTCGCCGCCGGTGAAGTCCTCGGCCTGGTCGGCGAGTCGGGCTCCGGCAAGTCGGCCACCGGCCTCGCCGTCCTCGGCCTGCACGACCCGCGCACCACCACCGTCACCGGCTCGATCCGGCTGGGCGGGCAGGAGTTGGTGGGTGCGACGGAGTCCACGCTGCGCCCGGTCCGGGGCGGCCGGGCCGCGCTGGTCTTCCAGGACGCGCTCACCTCGCTCAGCCCCTTCCACGGCGTCGGCGCCCAACTCGCCGAGATGTACCGGCTGCACCACCCCGGCGCCGGCCGCGCCGAGGCCCGCCGACGGGCCGCCGCGATGCTCGACCGGGTCGGCATCCCGGCCGCCCGGGTGCACGACTTCCCGCACCAGTTCTCCGGCGGGATGCGCCAGCGGGTGATGATCGCCATGGCACTGATGAACGACCCGCAGGTGCTGATCGCCGACGAGCCCACCACCGCCCTGGACTCCCGGGTGCAGCGGCAAGTCCTCGACCTGCTCGGCGAGTTGCAGCGCGAGCACGGCACGGCGGTGCTGCTGGTCAGCCACGACCTCGGCGTGGTCGCCGGGACGACGGACCGCACGCTCGTGCTGCGCGGCGGCGTCGAGGTCGAGTCCGCGCCGACCGTCGAGCTGCTGGCCGCGCCGCGCGAGCCGTACACCCGCGCACTGGTCGGGGCGGCGCTCACCCTCGACTCCGTACCCGGCTCGCCGTTGCCGACAGTTGACGATCCGTCACCCACCGCCGAATTCGCGCCCCGGACGGTCGGGCACCCGGAGCGCTGGCTCGTCGAGGTGGCTGACCTCGCCGTCCACTTCCCCGGGCGGCGCCGCCTTCCCAACCTGCGCGCCGAGCCCGTCCGGGCGGTGGAGGGCGTAGGACTGCGGATCGCCCCCGGCGAGACGCTCGGACTGGTCGGCGAGTCCGGCTCCGGCAAGTCCACCACCGCCCGCGTCCTGGCCGGCCTCCAACAGCCCACCTCGGGAACGGTCCTGTACGACGGCCAGGACGTCACCCGCCCGAGCCGGGAGCTGCGGCGCCGGCTCAGCCGGGAGATCCAGCTGGTCTTCCAGGACCCGTACGCCTCCCTCAACCCGCGCCGCACCGTCGCCCAGACCCTCGACACCTCGCTGCGCCTGCACACCTCACTCGACGCGGCCCAGCGGCGGGAGCGCTCGGCCGAACTGCTGGACCAGGTCGGGCTGCCCGCCGCCCACCTGGACCGCTACCCGCACGAGTTCTCCGGCGGACAGCGCCAGCGGATCGGCATCGCTCGGGCCCTCGCCCCGCAGCCGCGCCTGATCATCGCGGACGAACCGGTGTCGGCCCTAGACGTCTCGGTCCAGGCGCAGGTGCTCAACCTGCTGATGGAGCTGCGCGAACGCCTCGGCGTCGCCTTCCTGTTCGTCTCGCACGACCTCGCCGTGGTGCGGCACTTCTGCGACCGGGTGGCCGTGATGCACCGGGGCCGACTGGTCGAGTCCACCGACCGCGACCGCCTGTTCAGCGCGCCGCACACCGAGTACACCCGGGAACTGCTGGCGGCGGTGCACTAATCCTGGGACCGGTCCTCGCGGGGACTGGCCGTGGCCGTGCGGTCGGGCGTGGCCTCACGGGGGTCGGTGGCCTCACAGGGGCCGGGCGTGGCCTCGCGGGGGTCGGTGGGGAGGAGTGCGTAGAGGTGCATGTCGCGGCGCTCGTCGCCGACGGTGCGGTGGCTGCGCAGCAGGCCCTCGTGCCGGAAGCCGGTCCGCTCGGCGGTCCGGAGGGACGCGGCGTTCCAGGGTTCGATGTACAGCTCCAACCGGGCGAGGCCGAGGTCGTCCAGCGCCCAGGCCGCGACCGTCCGCAGCGCGTGCCCGGCCACCGCGCGCCCGCGCGCCGAGGGGGCCGTCCAGTAACCGATGGAGGCCCTGCCGTCGGCCTGCGGGAACAGCCCGACGAAGCCGACGGCCCGGTCGTCCGGCCGCGACGCCACGGTGAAGGAGTAACCGGTGCCGTCCGCCGCCCTCGCCCACTGCCGTTCGACGAACGCCCGATCGGGCTCGTCGTCGTACCCGGCGGAGGCGGCCGGGACGGTGGTGACCAGCGGGATGTACGGGTCGGTGCCCGCCTCCCGGACCACGGCGAGGTCGGTGAGGCGCCAGGGGCGAAGGGTGAAGGGGCCCGCGCAAAGCGTTGGCACGATCAGGGGCGGTCGGTCCATGCTCGAAGCCTGTCATGTGCGATCAAGGAGTCCCAGCGAATATGTCCGCCAGCGATCAATCCGACTCCGTAGGAGACCGCGCAGCCGTCGACCAGGAGCTCGTCGAGGCCGCCCGGGCGGTGGCCCAGCGCTTCTCCCGGGGCGACAACCACACCGTCGCGGCCGCCGGACGCAACGCCGACGGGCGGATCGTCACGGCCTTGAACGCCTACCACTTCACCGGCGGCCCGTGCGCGGAGCTCGTCCTCATCGGCGCGGCCGCCGGCCAGGGCGCGTACGACCTCACCACGGTCGTCGCGGTCGGCGACCAGGGCCGGGGCGTCGTGCCGCCGTGCGGCCGCTGCCGGCAGGTGCTGCTCGACTACTTCCCGACGGTCGAGATCATCGTCAAGCGGGGAACGGAACTGCTCGCCCTGCCCGTCCTCGACCTGCTCCCCGAGGCGTACGTCTGGGCCGAGCACCAGGACGGCTAGCGACCCCGCCTTCGAGTCACGCCCGTGTGGCCGTTCGCCCGTCGTTCGGCTGCGCGAGCGCGACTCCAGGCACTAGCGTGCTGGCGACGTGTCGTAGTGATCGCCAACCGAGGGGGCACATTGTCGGACGACCTGCTCACAGCAAAGATCAACCACGGGTTCGACCACCTCGACGCCGACGGCGACGGACTCCTCACCGAACGGGACCACGTCCTCATGGGCATCGCCGTCGCCCGCTCGCTCGGCCACCAGGAGGGCTCGGAGGCCGAGGCCGTCATCGTCCGCGCCTACCTGACGGTCTGGCACGACCTGCACCTGGCCCACCTGCCCGCCGGCACCGAGGCGATCACCCGCGAACAGTTCGTCCGCTCGACCGGCGCCCTCTCCGACGACCCCGAGGCCGCGCGGACCAGCTTCGGCGCACTCGCCGACGCCTTCCTCGCCGTCGCCGACACCGACCGCAGCGGAACGGTCGACGCCGGCGAGTTCTTCGTCTTCCAGCGCGGCCACTTCGCCGGCCTCTCCCGCGACGACGCCGACGAGGCCTTCCGCCACCTCGACCGCGACGGCGACGGCACCCTCTCCGCAGCCGAGTTCACCAGCGCGATCATCGAGTTCTGGACCAGCCGCGACCCCGACGCCCCCGGCAACTGGTGGACGGGCAGGCCCCCGCACACCCTCTGACACCCCCTCCGGCACAGCCGCCCCCTCGCCCGCCGAAACGCGAGGCCGGCAGGGTCAGGTCGCGGGGACGATTCGCTCGACGATGGTGTCGAGCAGGGCGGGCAGGGTGTCGGTGCCCAACACCTCGGGCAGGGTGAGGTGTTCGACGATCAGGCCGGTCATCGCGAGGTAGAGGACGAGGACGGTCTCGCGGTCGCCGGGCAGTCCTCCGTCGAGGTGGTAGGCGACGTTGGCCTCCAGCTGCTCGCGGATGGTGCCGGTGAGCTGGGCCCGCAGGCCGGGGCGGCGGGTGGCTTCCAGGCGCAGTTCGAGCATCGCGAGGTAGCCGGCCCGGTCGGCGGAGATGCGGCGGATCAGGTCGCGCATCAGGGCGGCGACCAGAGCGCGGTCACGCGGGGCCCGCAGCAGGTCGGCGATGACGGCCGGGTCCGGGGTGAGCCGGTGGTGGATGTGCCGGGCGGTCTGGTGGAGCAGGTGGTCGCGGTTGGCGAAGTAGTTGGAGGCCGTGCCGTTGGGGACGCCGGCCTGCACGTCGACCGCGCGGAAGGTGAGGCCGCGGGCGCCCTCGCGGGCGAGGACCTCGATGGCGGCGTCGGCGAGGGCGGTGCGGCGGGCGGGGTTCTGGACCATGGGTCGATTCTCTCTCGCGGGGTTTTCGGGGGCCGGGGCGCCCGGGCCTGAAAACACCTTGGCAACCACTACGACTGGAGTACTATAGTCGGAGTGGTTAGGCGGCGGGCCGCACGGCCCGCGCCGCTTCCCGACCCCAAAGGACCTGCATGCGCAAGCTCACCTACTTCATCGGCACCACCATCGACGGCTTCATCGCCGGCCCGGACGACAGCTTCGACTTCTTCGCGCCGTTCCTCACCGAGGACTACACCTCGACGCTCTTCGCCGAGTACCCGGAGACCATCCCCACCCCCGGCCGCGCGGCGTTCGGCATCGCGGAGGCACCCAACAAGCGCTTCGACACCGTCGTCATGGGCCGCGGCACCTACGCACCGGGGCTGGCCGTGGGCCTCACCAGCCCCTACGCCCACCTGCGGCAGATCGTGGTCTCCCGCACCCTCGGCACCAGCCCGGACCCGGCGGTGGAGGTCACCGCGGAGGACCCGGTGGCCCTCGTCCGCCGGCTGAAGCAGCAGGACGGGCTCGGCATCTGGCTCTGCGGCGGCGCCGACCTGGCCGGCCAGCTGCTGCCCGAGATCGACGAGTTGATCATCAAGCAGTACCCGGTGATGGTCGGATCGGGCATCCCGCTGTTCCGCGCGGAGTTCGGGCCCCGCGCCTTCACGCTCACCGACAGCCGCGTCTTCGAGCGCGGCAACGTCGTCCTCACCTACGCACGGACCGCCCCGGACGCCGCCTGACGCCCACCGTCCGGCGGACGCGCGGGGCACGGGACGCGCGAGGCAAGAGGCGCGCGAGGCAAGAGGCGCGCGAGGCAAGAGGCGCGCGAGGCAAGAGGCGCGCGAGGCAAGAGGCGCTATCGCGGCGCGGGCGCGAGGACGTACCGTGGGCGCTCCCCCAGCCGAGAGGTCGAACCCGTGTCCGAGGAGGCCCTGCCGTTCTTCGTCTACGGCACCCTGCGCAGCGGCGGCCGCAACCACGCCGCCCACCTGGCCGGACGCTGCGCCGACATCCGCCCGGCCGTGCTGGACGGCGCCACACTGCACGACGGCCCCGGGTACCCGTACGCGGTGCCGGACGCGACGCCCGGGCGCCGGATCGTGGGCGAGCTGATCACCGTACGGCCCGGCGCGTACGCCGGAGCGCTCGCGGCGCTGGACCGGCTGGAGGACTGCCGGGCGGACGGGACGGGCCTGTACGTACGGCGGCGGCTGCCGGTGCGGACGGCGGCGGGCGAGCTGCGGGAGGCCTGGGTGTACTTCGCCGGGCCCGTCGTCGAAAGCCGACTGCGGGAGCAGCCCGCGGTGATCGACTCGGGGGACTGGGCGGACCGGTAGCGGGGGACGGGCGGGAGACGGGCGGTCGGATACCGCCAGGTAGGCTGCCCCGATAGTTATTTTTTCTACTCACGGCGCCCGCCGAACGACAGGAGCCACCCGGTGCCCGAGCTGCCACCCCCGATCACCGTCGTCGGGATCGGGGCCGACGGCTGGCCCGGCCTCTCCACCGCCGGCCGGGCCGCCCTGCGGGCAGCCGAGGTGGTCGTCGGCGGCCCCCGGCAGCTGGACCTCCTCCCCCGCGACGAGGTCGCCGCCGAGCGCGTCCCGTGGCCGTCCCCGCTGCGCCCGGCCGTTCCCGGGCTGTTCGCCGCGCACGCGGACCGCCGGGTCGCCGTCCTGGCCAGCGGCGACCCGATGTTCTACGGCATCGGCCGCACCCTCGCCGAGACGGTCGGCGCCGGGCGGCTGCGCGTCCTGCCGCACCCCTCCTCCGTCTCCCACGCCTGCGCCCGACTCGGCTGGCCGCTGGAGTCCACCGAGGTGGTCAGCCTGGTCGGCCGCCCGCTGGACACCCTCGCCCTGGCCCTGAACCCCGGCCGCCGCCTGCTCGTGCTGAGCGCCGACGCCGCGACCCCGGCCGCCGTCGCCGCACTGCTCACCACACGCGGCTACGGCGCCGCCCGCCTGCGGGTGCTCGAACAGCTCGGTGGCCCGGCCGAACGGCAGCTCGACGGCACCGCCGACTGCTGGCCGCACCCGCCCGGCGACCCGCTGAACGTCATCGCGGTCGACCTCGGCGACGGCCCCCGCAACCCGCTCGTCCCCGGCCTGCCCGACGCCGCCTACGAGAGCGACGGCCAGCTCACCAAGCGGCACGTGCGCGCCGCCACCCTCGCCGCCCTCGCCCCCTCCCCCGGCGAACTGCTCTGGGACGTCGGCGGCGGCTCCGGCTCGATCGCCGTCGAGTGGCTGCGCGCGCACCGCGACTGCCAGGCCGTCAGCATCGAACGCGACCCGGTGCGGGCCGAACGGATCGCCCGCAACGCCGCCACCCTGGGCGTGCCACGACTGCGCGTGGTGACCGGTCCGGCCCCCGCCGCGCTCGCCGAACTCCCCGCCCCCGACGCGGTGTTCATCGGCGGCGGCCTCACCGCGACCGGCCTGCTGGACAGTTGCTGGGCCGCCCTGCGGCCGGGCGGCCGGATCGTCGTCAACACCGTGACGCTGGAATCCGAGGCGCTGCTCACCGAGTGGTACCGGCGCCACGGCGGGGAGCTCGTCAAGCTCGCCGTCGCGCACGCCGTCCCGGTGGGCGGCTTCACCGGGTGGCGGCAGGCCATGCCGGTCACCCAGTGGTCCGCCGTCAAGCCCAACACCCCTCAGGAGAACGCGTCGTGACCGTCCACTTCATCGGAGCCGGCCCCGGCGCCGCCGACCTGATCACCCTGCGCGGCCAGCGCCTCCTGGCCCGCGCCGAGGTCTGCCTCTACGCCGGCAGCCTGGTACCGCGCGAGCTCCTCGACGAATGCCCGCCCGGCGCCCGCCTCGTCGACACCGCGCAGCTCAACCTGGACCAGATCATCGCCGAGCTCGTCCGCGCGCACCAGGCCGGACAGGACGTGGCCCGGCTGCACTCCGGCGACCCGTCCGTCTTCTCCGCCGTCGCCGAGCAGATGCGCCGCCTCGACGCGGCCGGCGTGCCGTACGAGATCGTCCCCGGCGTACCCGCCTTCGCCGCCGCAGCGGCCGCGCTCAAGCGGGAGTTGACCGTCCCGACCGTCGGCCAGACCGTCATCCTCACCCGGATCGCCAAGCGCGCCACCCCGATGCCCGAGGGCGAGGACCTGGCCACCCTCGGCCGCAGCGGCGCCCTGCTGGTGCTGCACCTGGCCGCCGGCTACGTGGACGACGTCGTCGAGCAGCTGCTCCCGCACTACGGCGCCGACTGCCCGGCCGCCGTCGTCGCGATGGCCAGCCGCCCGGACGAGCTGGTGCTGCGCGGCACCCTCGCCGACATCGCCGAACAGGTCAAGGCCTCGGGCGTGGTCCGCACCGCCGTCATCCTGGTCGGACGGACGCTGGCCGCCGAACAGTTCCGCGACAGCCACCTCTACTCGGCGGAGCGCGAACGCCCGCACGAGCCCTGCGGGGCGTGAACCCCATGACCCGGCACGTCCTGATCCTCGGCGGGACGACGGAGGGGCGAGCGCTGGCCGCCGCACTCGTCGAGCTGCCGTCCCTGCGGGTCACCAGTTCGCTGGCCGGCCGGGTCGCCCGACCCCGGCTGCCCGCCGGAGAGGTGAGGATCGGCGGCTTCGGCGGCCCGGAGGGGCTGGCCGACTGGCTGCGCGGCGAGCGGGTGGACGCGGTCGTCGACGCCACCCACCCGTTCGCCGCCGGGATGTCCCGCAACGCCGCCCTCGCGGCGGCCGCCGCCGACGTGCCGCTGCTGGCGCTGCGGCGGCCCGGCTGGGCGCCCGTCCCCGGGGACCGCTGGCACCACGCACCCTCGCTCGCCGCGGCCGCCGAACTCCTGCCCGGCCTCGGGCGGCGGGTCTTCCTCACCACCGGGCGACAGGGCATCGCCACCTTCGCCCACCTCGACCACCTGCACTTCCTCGCCCGCTCGGTCGACCCGCCCGAGCCGCCGCTGCCGTCCACGCTCGAAGTCCGGCTGGACCGGGGGCCGTTCACGCTCGACGGCGAACGGGCGCTGCTGCGCGAGCACCGGATCGACGTCGTGGTCACCAAGGACAGCGGCGGCGCCGCGACCGCGCCCAAACTCACCGCCGCGCGCGAACTCGGCCTCCCGGTGGTCGTCGTGGAACGCCCGCCGCTGCCCGACGGCGTACCGGCGGCCCCGGACGTACCGGGCGCGGTGCGGTGGTTGCAGCACCTGCGCTAGGACGGCCGGCCGGGTCGGGTCGGCTCGGCTCGGCTCGGCTCGGCTCGGCTCGGCCGAATGTCGACGCCGACACCGCCGACCCGGACGAGGCCTTCGCAGCCTGGCGCCGCGGGTGCAACCACGCCCGTCAACTCGTCGCCGCCGCCGAGTCGTTGGACGTCCTGGGGCACTACGGCGAGGAGGTGCGAGTAGCCCGCAGATGGCCGACCCGCCCCCACGCGGGCGGCCCGTCGGCCAACAGATCGTGGATCAGATACTGTGTCTTATAAAAAAAAGACGCTGCCCACCAAAGTACAAGTG
>NZ_JBHXMU010000034.1:54533-94611 GCF_042720685.1 Kitasatospora sp. NPDC058492 | reverse complement strand
CCGCATCGTCGACGAACTCCACCACCCCACCGCCGACACCGTCCTGGACCGCATGCGCCGCTTCGACGCCAAGGGCCGCACCAGCTAGAGCATCCCGCCAGCCCCGCGCCCCCGACCTTCGAGAACCCCCAGGACTGACACCCCCTCATGTACCGCACCGCTTTGCGCAACGTGCTGGCCCACAAGGGCCGACTGCTCATGACGGCGCTGGCCGTCATGCTCGGCACCGCCTTCGTCGCCGGCACCATGGTCTTCTCCGACACCTTCGGCAACGCGCTCAGGACCCAGAACTCCAAGAGCTACACCGACATCGCCGTCACGGTCAGCGACCGCGACGCCGCCCGCCAGGCCTACGACCACACCGGTGAGGACTCCGAGGGCCCGGCCCTCACCGAGGAGATCCGCAAGGCGGTCGCGGCACTGCCCGGCGCCGCCGAGGCGCGTGGCGTGGTCAGCGGCTTCGCCGGCATCGCCGACAAGAAGGGCGCGCTGATCGGCAACGGCTTCTCCACCACCGGCACCAACTACGTGCCGGGCGCCGACGGCACCGACCCGCGCTACCCGCTGGTCGACGGCCGCGGCCCGCACGGCTCGGGCGAGATCGCACTGGACACCAAGACCGCCGAGAAGGGCGGCTACCAGGTCGGCGACACCGTCCGGGTCGCCGTCAACGGCCCGGTGATGAAGCTCAAGCTCACCGGCACCCTGACCACCAACGACCCGCGCGTGCTGGCCGGCGGCTCGCTGGCCGCCTTCGACACCGCCACCGCCCAGCAGCTCTACCTGAGCCCGGGCCGCTACGCCGAGCTGGACGTCAAGGGCAAGCCGGGCGCGGACGACACCGCGCTGCTCGCCGCCGTCAAGCAGACCGCCCCACAGGGCGACTCGATCGAGGCGAAGACCGGGCGCGAGCTCGCCGCCGAGCAGGACCGGATGATCCAGCAGGGCACCAAGGTCCTGAGCACCTTCCTGATGGTCTTCGCCTTCATCTCGCTGTTCGTCGGCATCTTCATCATCGCCAACACCTTCACCATGCTGGTCGCCCAGCGCACCAAGGAACTCGCGCTGCTGCGGGCGATCGGCGCCAGCCGCAAGCAGATCACCCGCTCCGTGCTGGTCGAGGCACTGCTGGTCGGCCTGCTCGCCTCGGCGGCCGGGCTGCTCGCCGGCATCGGGATCGGCGCCGGCATGCAGTCTCTGGTCAGCGCGATGGACGACACCATGCCGCAGGGCTCGCTGGTGATCAAGCCGCTCACCATCGCGGTGACCCTGCTGGTCGGCGTCCTGGTGACGGTGCTGTCCGCCCTGCTGCCGGCCCTGCGCGCCTCCCGGATCGCCCCGGTGGCCGCGATGAGCTCGGTCGAGCAGCCGGCCACCCAGAAGAGCCTGCTGGTGCGCAACACGATCGGCCTGCTGTTCACTCTGGCCGGCGCGGGCTCCCTGGCCGCGGGCGCGGGCGGCAAGGAGTACAAGCTGGTCGGGCTCGGCGCGGGCACCCTGCTGATCGGCGTGTTCGTGCTGACCCCGCTGCTGGCCCGGCCGCTGATCGCGCTGTTCGCCCCGCTGCTGCGCAAGGTCTACGGCACGCCGGGCAAGCTGGCCCAGGAGAACGCGATCCGCAACCCGCGCCGGACGGCGGCCACCGCCTCGGCGCTGACCATCGGCGTCACCCTGATCACCGCGCTGACCGTGGTCGGCGCCTCGGTGAACAAGGCCGTCGACGCGGCGACCGCGGACGACCTCAAGGCCGACTACACCGTCGCCATGCAGAACGGCTCGAAGCTCTCCCCCGAGGTCGCCGGCCAGATCGCCAAGGCGCCCGGCGTCAGCGCCATGAGCGTGATGCGCGAAGTCCGGGTGACGACCGACAAGGGCGACTCCGACTACGAGTTCCTGACGGGCGTCGACGCCGCGACCATCGACCAGCTGGCCACCGTCAAGGTCAAGGACGGTTCGGCGGACGCCCTCAAGCAGGGCAAGCTGATGATGAGCTCGGGCACCGCCCAGCGCCTCGGCTTCAAGGTCGGCGACACCATGGCCGTCACCTACCCGGGCGGGGCCAAGGGCTCGCTCACCGTCGGCGCCGTGCTGGAGGCCAACAGCGCGCTGGCCAACATCGTCGCCCCGGACAACGTGGTGGGCCCGCACGCGCTGCCCGGCTCCGGCCCGGCGAAGGTCCTGGTGAAGGGCGCCAACGGCGCGGACGAGAAGCTGAAGCAGGCGCTGCGCGACGCGACCGGCGGCAACCCGCTGATCGCCGTCAAGGGCGAGAAGGACATCAAGGCGGAGAACCGTCAGCTGATCACCGGCATGCTGAACATGATGTACGGGCTGCTCGGGATGGCCGTGGTGATCGCGGTGCTCGGCGTGGTCAACACCATGGCGATGTCGGTGTTCGAGCGGCGCCGGGAGATCGGCATGCTGCGGGCGATCGGCCTGGACCGGATCGGCATCCGCCGGATGGTCCGGCTGGAGTCGCTGCTGATCGCGCTGTTCGGCGGCGCGGTCGGGATCGGGCTCGGGATCCTGGTGGCCTGGGCGGGCACCCGCACGATGGCGGACTCGCTCAAGAACATCACCACCGTGGTGCCGCCGCTGCAGATCCTCGGCTTCCTGGTCGCGGCCGCGGTGATCGGCCTGCTGGCCGCCCTCTGGCCGGCCCACCGGGCCGCCCGGATGGACATCCTGGGCGCGATCAAGAGCGAGTAGGCGCCCCCCGCAAGCGCGCCGGAGCCCCGGACGGTCCTCGACCGTCCGGGGCTCCGGCGTATCCCGGTCCCACCGGGGCACGGCTGTCGGTGGTGCGTGCAAGGATGCTCGCGCGCACAGGGGCGAGGCGAAGGGGGCCAAAGGTTATGGAGACCAGCCGGTTCACGGGCGAGGACCCGCACGGGCACCAGCACGCGGTGAAGGTCGTCTCGGGGCGGAACAACACCCGGCGCGTGGTCTGCGAGAGCTGCGGCTACCGCAGGTCGGCGACGTTCGGCACGCAGGCGAAGGCCTCCCAGCACCTGTCGCAGACGCACGACGCCGGGTACGTCCGGCAGGAGTTCGCGCCGGGCCCGTGGATCGCCGCGGCCGTCGGGCTGGTCGCCTTCATCGTCTTCCTCTGCGTGTACGGGATATAGCGCCGCACACGACACCGCCCCGCCCGGCGGGGTGCCGGACGGGGCGGGGCGGTTCGCCGAACGAAGGGGTCAGGCGGCCGGCTTGGCGGCGACGGGCTTCGCCTTGCCGCTGAACAGGCCGAAGAACACGGCGAGGGTCGGCACCAGGTAGAGCAGCCAGACCACGAGCTGCAGCACCGTCGGGTCCGGCTGGAAGTTGAACACGCCCTTGAGCAGGGTGCCGTACCAGCTGTCCTTGGGGATGGTGCTGCTGATGTCGAAGGCCACGCTGTGCAGGCCGGGCAGCCAGCCGGCCTCCTGGAGGTCGTGCACGCCGTAGGCGAGCACGCCGGCTGCGACGACCACCAGCATCGCGCCGGTCCAGGTGAAGAACTTGGCCAGGTTGATCTTCAGCGCGCCGCGGTAGAACAGCCAGCCGAGCACCACCGAGGTGAGCAAGCCGAGCGCGGCGCCGATCAGCGGGTTGTAGCCGTCGTTGGTGGCCTGCACCGCCGACCAGATGAACAGCGCGGTCTCCAGGCCCTCGCGGCCGACCGCCAGGAAGCAGGTGACCACCAGGGCCGTGGTGCCCATGGCGATGGCCGCGTCCAGCTTGCCGTGCAGTTCGGTCTTCAGGTGCCGGGCGGTGCGGCGCATCCAGAACACCATCCAGGTGACCAGCCCGACCGAGATGATCGACAGCGAGCCGCCCAGCGCCTCCTGGGCCTCGAAGGTGAGCTGCGACGAGCCGAACTGCAGCACGGCGCCGAAGACCATGCTGAGCACCACGGCGGAGGCGACGCCGATCCACACCGGCGGCAGCTTGTCCCTGCGGCCGGTCTTGACCAGGTAGGCGATCAGGATGCAGACGACCAGGCTGGCTTCGAGGCCTTCGCGCAGGCCGATCAGGTAGTTGCCGAACACGGCACTCTCCTCGGGGGGTTGAACGGGGCGGGGGATCAGCCGAAGAGCGCTTGGCCCCACCACTCCCCGGGCTTTCGGACGCCCGCCGGGCAGGCGAAGTGGGCGGAGCCGACGTGCTGGATGTACTCGTTGAGCTTGTCGCCGGCCGCGAGCCGCTGCTGGAGCGGCACGAAGGCCTTGCGGGTGTCGCGCTGGTAGGCGAGGAAGAACAGGCCGGCGTCCAGGCGGCCGAGGCCGTCGGTGCCGTCGGTGAAGGAGAAGCCACGGCGCAGGATCATCAGGCCGTTGTTGGCGTCCGGGTGGGCCAGCGCGACGTGCGAGCCGGCGGGCATCGCCTTGAGGTCCGGCGCGTCGTGCTCCTTGACCTTGCCGTAGGGGGCGCCCTCGCCCTTGGTGCGGCCGAAGGTGTCCTCCTGGTCCTTGAGCGAGGCGCGGTCCCAGGTCTCGATGTGCATCCGGATCCGCCGGGCGACCAGGTAGGAGCCGCCGGTCATCCACTCGGGGCCGTCGCCGGGGGCGGCCCAGACGTGCTCGGCCAGCCCGGCGCCGTCGGTGCCCGCGATGTTGTGGGTGCCGTCCTTGAAGCCGAGCAGGTTGCGCGGGGTCTGGGCGTCCGGGGTGGTGGAGGAGGTCTTGCCGAAGCCGAGCTGGGACCAGCGGATGTTGACGGTGCCCATGCCGATCCGGGCCAGGTTGCGGATCGCGTGCACGGCGACCTGCGGGTCGTCGGCGCAGGCCTGGACGCAGAGGTCGCCGCCGCTGCGCAGCGGGTCGAGCTTGTCGCCCTTGAAGTTCGGCAGGTCGATCAGGGCCTCGGGGCGCTTGGCGCGGAGGCCGAAGCGGTCGACGCCGTCCTGGTCGAACAGGGTGGGGCCGAAGCCGATGGTGAGGGTGAGCCGGGAGGCGGGCAGGCCGAGGGCCTCGCCGGTGTCGTCCGGCGGTGCCTCGGGCAGGCCGCCGGCGGCGCCGGTGCCGACCTCGCGGCCGCCGGTCATCGCGGCGGCGGCCTTGGTCCACTCCTTGAGCATCTTGACCAGCGACTCGCGGGTCGCCTTCTCGGAGACGTCGAAGGCGGCGAAGTGCAGGCGGTCCTGGACCGGGGTGGCGATGCCGGACTGGTTCTCGCCGTAGAAGGGCACCTCGGCGCCGGTCTGGGCGGCCGGGGCCGGGGCCTGGTCGTCCTGCCGGGTGGCGGCGGCGACCGAGCCGACCGCGGCGGCGCCGAGCGCGACGCCCGCGCCGGCCCAGCCGATCACGGCCCGTCGGCTGACGGCGCCACCGGCGGCAGCGGCCGGGGCGTTCGCGGTGCCCTCGGGGTTCTCGGGGTTCTTGGTGCCCTTGGCGTTCTCGGCGTCCATCGGCGGGCGGATCCTTCTCTGTGCTGACTCGCCGATGCCGTGGCGGCCGCTTCGGGCCGCCACGGCGTCGGTGGGGTGGGGACGGTGCTCGGGTGGGACCGCGGTCGTTACTTGACGACCACGGCGGCGGCCAGCTTCGACAGCGGCTCGCCCAGCGAGTTGACCGCGTCGGAGAAGGTCTTGCGCTCGGCCTCGGTGACCTTGTCGTAGGAGGTGAAGGTGCCGTCGGCCTGCTTGTACTTGGCGAGCAGGGCCTGGATCGCGGTGAACTCGGAGTCCAGGGTCTTGGACAGCTCCGGGTCCTTCTCGGCGGCGACCGGCTTCAGCAGCTCGTAGGCCTTCTGCGCGCCCTCGACGTTGGCCTGGAAGTCGGCCAGGTCGGTGTGGCTGTAGCGGTCCTCCTCTCCGGTGATCTTGTTGGTGGCGACCTCGTCCAGCAGCTCCTTGGCGCCGTTGGCCATGCTGGTCGCGGTGATCTCGGCCTCGGGGATCTTCTTCTGCCAGTCCTTGAGGTCGTTGACCAGCTGGTCGGCGAGCTTCTTCTCGTCGTCGCCGATCTTGGCGTCGGCCCAGAGCGACTTCTCCAGCTTGTGCCAGCCGGTCCACTCCTGGCCGGCCTCCAGCTTGTCCTCGCGGGTGTCGGTCTTGGGGTCGACGTCGCCGAAGCTCTCGGCGACCGGCTCGGTGCGCTCCCAGCCGGTGCGCGACGGCGCGTACAGCGACTTGGCCTTCTCCACGTCGCCGGCCTTGATCGCGGCGGCGAAGGCCTCGACGGCCGGGATGGTGGCGTCGGCCTGCTGCTGGGCGTACGTGCGGTACGCGTCGACGGCGGCGGTCAGGCGCGGGTCGACGGCGGCGGCGGTGGCGCCCTCGCCGGTCACGGTGATCTTCTGGCGGATGCCGTCGCCGACCATGCCGGGCTTGCAGGCGATCTCGTAGGAGCCGGCCTTGATCTCGGCGTTGATGGTGGCCTTGGTACCGGGGCCGATGTTCTCGCGCTCGGTGACGATCTTGTCGCCGGCGCCGTAGACGTAGACCTCGGTGGTCTTGCCGCCCTTGTTGCTGATGTCCAGGACGACGTGGCCGGCCGGGAAGCTGGTCTTGGAGACCTCGCAGGCGGTGTCGGTCGCGTTGATCTTGACCGCGTCCGCGCCGCCCGCCTTGTCGTCCTTCTTCGTCGCACAGCCCGCCAGGGTGGCGGTCGCCACGGCGAGGGTGAGCAGCGCGGCTGCGGTGGAACGGCGACGGGCGGACATGCGGGCTCCAACGGAAAAGGGCATGGGTGTGCCAGGGCGGGGCAGGGTTGAGCACCGGTGGGGGCACCGAACCAGCGACAACCCCGCCTTAGCTAAGGCATACCTTACGTAAAAACTTTTTTACGTCCATACCCGCCCCCCGTCGGAAGCGGGCCGACCGCCCAGCCCGCCCCGACCGGACCCCGCCCGCCCCGGACCCGTCAGCGCCCCGGCGTACGGCGCGCGGCCGCCCGGGCCGTCCACCGGCCCTCGTGCCGGCTGATCCGGATCGGGTGGCCGAAGGTCACGCTGATCAGCTCGGTGGTCATCACCTCGTCCACCGGCCCGGCCGCCACGCACTCCCCGTCCCGCAGCAGCAGGGCGTGGGTGGTGCTCTCCGGCAGCTCCTCCAGGTGGTGGGTGACCAGCACGCTGGCCAGCTCCGGGTGCTGGTGGCGCAGCAGGTCCAGGCTGTCCAGCAGCAGCTCGCGGGCGGTCAGGTCCAGCCCGGTGGCGGGCTCGTCGAGCAGCAGCAGGCGGGGGCTCGGCATCAGAGCGCGGGCGATCAGGGCCCGGCCGCGCTCGCCCTGGGACAGGGTGGTCCACGCCGACTCGGCGATCGCGCCCATGCCGAGCGTCTCGATCAGCTGCTCGGCCCGCTCCAGCACCTCGGGGCCGGGCTTGCGGTGCCACTCCGGCTCGATGGTGTTGGTGTGCCCGGTGAGCACCACCTCGCGGACGCTCAGCGGCGAGCGCAGCGGGTGCCGGGGGTTGACGTGCCCGAGGTGGGCGCGCAGCTCGCGGATGTCCACCCGGCCGAGCCGGCGGCCGAGCACGTCCACCTCGCCCCGGGTGGGGTGGGAGACCGCGCCGAGCAGGGCGAGCAGGGTCGACTTTCCGGCGCCGTTGGGGCCGAGCAGCGCCCAGTGCTCGCCCGGCTCGATGGCGAGGGTGATCCCGCGCAGCAGGTGGCGGCCGTCGCGTACGACGTCCACGTCCTGGGTGCGCAGCAGCGGGCCGTCGAAGGACGGGACGGACGAGCTCATGGGGGCGGACCTCCGAGGTGCGGCGCCGGACAGGGAGCGGGCGGGGCGCCGTACCGGACGGGCCGGCGCCGACCGTCTGCGTGCAGAGTACAACCGTCGCCGCGTGCGGAGCCGGGCCGTCCGAGGAGTGGACGCTCCAGAACCCTGTCGCGCAGCGGGAGTTGGGAGGATGATCGGGGGATTCGGAGGGGATGAGGGGAGCGCCGATGCCGACCGACGGGGAAGCGGCCGAGGACCGGGCGGCCGACACGCTGCACGGACTGGTCGAACTGCGGGCCGGGCAGGCACCGCAGGCGGTGGCCGTCCGCTGCGGCGATGCCGAGCTGACGTACGGGGAACTGGACAAGCGGGCCGACGCCCTCGCCCGCCACCTGGCGGCGCGCGGCCTGGCCCCGGGCGGCCGGGCGGCGGTGGCGCTGGGCCGCGGCACGCAGGTGTACGTCGCGCTGCTCGCGGTGCTGAAGGCGGGCGCCGCGTACGTGCCGCTGGAGCCGAGCGCGCCGGACGCGCTGCTGCGGCACGTCCTGGCCGACGCCGCCCCGGACCTGGTGGTGACCGAGGAGAGCCACCGGGTGCGGCTCGCCGACGCGGGCCCGGCGCAGATCGTCTGCCTGGACACGGCCGACCTCACCGAAGAGCCGTCCGACCCACCGGGGGCGCCCACCGGCCCGACGGACCTCGCCTGCGTCCTCTACACCTCGGGCTCCACCGGCCTGCCCACCGGGGCCCTGGTCGAGCACCGCAACCTGCTGTCCGCGTACCGGGGTTGGCGCGAGGTGTACGGCCTGTCCCCGGCGGACCGGATCCTGCAGACGTCGAGCCTGGAGTTCGACGTCTTCACCGCCGACTGGGTCCGCGCGCTGGGCACCGGAGCCACCCTGGTGGTCGCCCCGCGCAACCTCACCCTGGACCGCACCGCCGACCTCGCCGGCCTGCCCGCCCTGGTGGCCGCCGAAGGGATCACCGTCCTGGAGCTGAACGCCCGCCTCGCGCGCCGGCTGGCCGCCCACCTCGCCCGGAGCGACGCGTCACAGACAGGCGAACCCCTGACCGGTACGCCGCTGCCCGGCGTGCGGCTGCTCACCGTCGGCGCCGAGAAGTGGTACCTGGACGAGCAGTTGGGCCTCCAACGGCTGCTCGGCGACGGGACCAGAGTGCTCAACGTGTACGGCCTCGCCGAGGCCGGCGTGGACAGCACCTACTTCGACGCGCAGGGCACGGCGGCCACCGAGGACGGCGAGCGGGTCTCCCTGATCGGCCGGCCGTTCCCCGGAACCCGGGTGTACGTGGTCGGCCCGGACGGTACCCCGGTACCGCCGGGGCAGGCCGGCGAGATCGCGATCGCGGGCGGCGGCCTCGGCCGGGGCTACCTCAACCGGGCCGACGACACCCGCCACCGGTTCGTCCGGGCGGACTTCGACCCGGACGGCCGGCTACTGCTGACCGGGGACATCGGCCGGCTCCGGGACGACGGCGTCCTGGAGTTCCTCGGCCGGGCCGCGCACGTGGTCGGGCCGGTCCCCTTCGCCCGCAAGGCCGCGGTGGTCTCCCGGGTCGCGGCGGCGGCCCGGGCCGAGGGCCGGCTGCGCGCCCACCCGGCGGTCCGGGAGGCGGCCGTGGTGGAGCTGGAGCTGCGGCCGGGCCGGCGCAGCCTGGTCGGGTACGCGGTGACCGCGCCGGACGTGGACGGGGCGGACGGGGCGGACGGCTGGTCGCTCTCCCAGTACCTGGCGGCCCAACTGCCCGTCGGCGACGCGCCCGAGGCCGTCGTCCCGGTGCCGGAGCTGCCGCGCACCCGGGCCGGCAAGCTGGACCGCGCCGCACTGCCGCTGCCGGCCCCGCCGAAGCACACCGCCGCCGGATCGGCGAAGGCGGGGTCGCGCGCGGGGAAGGGCGGCGGCGGCAAGGCCGGGGGCGGGCGCAGCGGCACGTCGGACCTGCCGGGCTGCGTGGTGCTCGGCTGCGTGGTGTTCTTCTCGCTCATGGCCTGGGTCAGCACCAACGTCTTCTTCCCCGGCGCGACGCAGCTCGGGGCGGTGCCCGACGCGTACCACTTCTGGTTCGAGCTGCTCTACCTGTGCGAGAACCTCGCCTTCGGCGCCGGGGTGGCCTTCCTCTTCTTCGGCTTCCCGGCGGTGCTGCGGCAGGGGCGGTCGTACAGGCTGTCCCTGCTCACCTACCTGTCGGTGGTGTGGCTGCTGGCCTCCTGGTGGCCACAGGACAACCTGTACCGGCTCACCGACGCCACCGACTGGCCGCGCGAGACGGCGATGGTGTTCACCTTCAACGTGCCGCTGATGGCGGCCGCGCTGGTGGTGCTGATCTTCCTGATCCGGCGACCGGCCGCCCGGCGGTGACGGCTGCCCGGTCATGACGGCCTGCGCTGACGGCCTGCGCTGATGATCGGTCAGCGCAGCGCCTCGAACATCCCGGCCAGCCCGTGGTGCGCGGCCGTGAGCAGCGCCTGCGCGGCGTCCAGCGCCTCGGCGCTCGGCCCGGCGAGGGCGAGGCCGACGGCGGGCTCCGGGTCGTGGCCCGCCGTCGGGATCAACGGCAGGAGGGTGACGTCGAGCCGGGCGCAGCGCGGCCGCAGCCGGTCGAGGTGGTCGTACAGCGCGCCCGGGGCGAGCCGGGCGCCGAGCGGCATCGCGTCCAGGGTGCGGACGAGGTGGCCCGGGCCCCGCACCTGGTCGAGGCGGGCCCGCAGCATGAAGGCCACGGCCGGGCCGGTGAGCCGCAGGTTGATCTCGGTGGGGGCGAGCCGGCGCTGCCGGTCGGTGACGAAGTCCACGTCGTACCAGCCGCGGTAGCCCTCGGCGGCCAGCCGCTCCCCCACCGCGAGGGCGAACCGGCGGGCCGTCCCGGCGGCGCTCCGGGGCACCGCGTCGGGGCCGACGGTGACGCCCTGGTAGCGGGTGCCGGCGACGTGCATGTCACCGGCGCCCACCGGGTGGACGGCTCCGTCGGGGCCGACCAGCGCGTCGTAGGTGAGGTCGCGCAGCCGGGCGGCCGGGCCCGGGTCGACGTGCTCCTCCAGCAGCAGGCCGCCCTGGGCGGGCAGGAGTTCGGAGCGGACCAGGCGCCGCAGCAGGGCCCGGCCGCCGCCGGCGGCGAAGAGGTCGGCCGGCTCCACCACGACGGTGCCGTAGCCGCCGACGCCGTGCGGGCTCTTCAGCACGGTGGTCAGCCCCCGGGCGGCGCGGGCGGTCAGCCGGCGGGCCGCCCGGCCCCGGCCGGCCGGGCGTTCCTGCCGGGGGACGACGACGCCCGGGTGGTCGGGGGCGAGTTCGGCGAACAGGTCGTGGGCCGCCGCCTTGGACTCGTAGCGGTGCACCGCGGCCAGTTCGGGGCCCTCGCCCTGGGCGGCGGTGCGGCCCCAGGCGACCACCGGCCGGCCGAGGGCGGCGATCCGCGCGGCCAGGGCCGGCCGTTCGGCGAGCGCCCGGGCGACCGTCCGCTCGGGCGCGACGCCGCCGTGCACCTCGACCGGGCCCCACTCCAGCTCCCGGGCCAGCCAGTCGGTCCACTCCGGGCCGACCTCGGCGGGCAGCACCAGCAGCGCGGGTTCGGGGCTGTAGCAGGTGGCCAGGCAGGCGTAGTGGTGCGCCTGCCGCAGCCGCCGGGCGCGCTGGGCGGCGCCCATGCCCGGGGCGAAGAACTGCTCGTTGAAGTCCGCGACGTTGCCGACGTGGACCGCCGCCCGACCGCCGGTCCAGGCCCCCACCCATCCGTCCATGGGGGCGAGCCTAGGGCCTCGTCAGGTCGTGCGTCATGCGTCGGAACGCGATCGGCCATATGCGGCACGGGTGTTGATTTCTGCTCACTTTTGATTTGAACAGGACACAACTTGGCAAAGATATGACCATTCCTCTAGCTCTACCTGACTGATCGCCGTCAATGTCGGTCGCAGCTCTTTTCCCTGCAGCTACCCCGACTGGAGTCAGAGTGAGCCCCACCTCCTCCTCCCGCCGCCCCCTCGCGGCCGGAGCCATCGCGGTCGTCGCCGCCCTCGTCGCCGTCGCCGTCCCCACCGGCACGGCCTCCGCCGCCACCGGCACGAGGGACGCCGCGATATCCCAGGCCCGCGCCAACGTCACCCACAACGCGGGGGTGTTCGGCTTCGGCGCCGGCCAGGACCTCGTCGTCAAGGACGTCGTCCTCGACGCCGACGGCACCCAGCACGTCCGCTTCGACCGCACCTACCAGGGCCTGCCGGTGGTCGGCGGTGACCTGGTCGTCCACCAGGACGCCCGCGGCCGGCTCAAGGACTCCTCCCGCGCGGCCGCCCACGACGCCGCCGTCAGGTCCACCGTCCCGAAGGTGCCCGCGCAGGCCGGCGCCGCCAACGCGCTCGCGGCCGCACCCGGCGTCCAGGACGCCACCAGCACGCCCGAACTGGTCGTCTGGGCCGCCGACGGCACGCCCCGGCTCGCCTGGCGCACCACCGTCGAGGGCACCGGCGAGCACGGCCAGCCGGCCGGCAAGGTGGTCGTCACCGACGCCACCACCGGCGAGCAGATCGAGACCTACGACGCCGAGCACCAGGCCTCCGGCACCGGCCACTCCGAGTACACCGGCGACATCACGATCGACACCACCGCCCAGAGCGGCGGCGGCTACACCCTCAAGGACGCGGTCCGCGGCCACGTCACCAAGGACGCCAACAACGTCGCGGCGAGCGCGCTCAAGGCCGGCTCCGGCACCGCGTTCACCAGCACCACCAACGTCTGGGGCGACGGGAAGAAGTTCTCCACCGACCGCTCCACCGCCGCCGTCGACGCCCACGCCAACACCGCCTGGACGTACGACTACTACAAGAACACCTTCGGCCGGAACGGCATCAAGAACGACGGCAAGGGCGCCACCGTCTTCGTCCACGTCGGCACCAACTGGGACAACGCCCAGTGGTCCGACAGCTGCTTCTGCATGATGACCGGCGACGGCGACGGCAGCACCGACCCCGAGCAGGTCGACCTCGACACCATGGGCCACGAGATGACCCACGGCGTCACCAGCGCCACCGCCAACCTGCGCTACAGCGGCGAGTCCGGCGGCCTCAACGAGTCCACCAGCGACATCTTCGGCACCATGGTGGAGTGGTACGCCAACAACAAGGTCGACACCCCCGACTACCTGTTCAGCGACCAGTCCACCCCGCCGTGGCTGCGCCGCTTCGACAAGCCCTCGCTCGACGGCCGGTCGGCGGACTGCTGGAGCAGCTCGGTCGGCAAGCTCGACGTGCACAACTCCTCGGGCGTCGGCAACCACTGGTTCTACCTGGCCAGCGAGGGCAGCGGCAGCAAGACCATCAACGGCTACACCTACAACAGCCCCACCTGCAACAACTCCACGGTGGCCGGCATCGGCAACCAGAAGATCGCCAAGATCTGGTACCGCGCGCTGACCGTCTACATGACCTCCACCACCACCTACAAGGGTGCCCGCACCGCCTCCCTGAGCGCGGCCAAGGACCTGTACGGCCTCAACAGCACCGAGTACAAGGCCGTCGCGGCGGCCTGGAGCGGCGTCAACGTCAACTGACGTACCGTCCCCGGGCGGTGGAGGTCAGGCCGTCAGGCGGTCAGGCGGTCAGGCGGAGAACCCCACGTGGACGTGGTCGTGGTGGGTGTCGTCGGTGAAGAACTGGTTGCCCACGCCCGGGATCGCCACCGGACCGCCCACGTTGTACGAGCCGGCGGCGGCCGCGTCCCGCATGAAGGACTCGATCAGCTGCCGGGGCGTCGACGGGTCCACCACCGCCTGACCGTCGATCCGCCAGACGTCGAAGGCCCGGCCCAGCGGATGATCGCTGGGCCGGGTCGTACCGAAGACGTCCAACGGGTGGCCGGTCCGCACCACGCTCACCGACAGCGTGTACGGGCCGGCCAGCCGGAGCATCGCCGCCAGCACGCTGTCGTGCACGGTGCCGCTGCGCAGGTCGGCGGCCGCCTCGGGCGGCAGCTCGATCCTCGACCCGGCCAGCACCTGCGCCACCGCCGGGGCGGGCGAGGCGGCGGCCGGGCCCGGCTCCCCCGGGTTCAGGCCGGTGACGGTCCAGCGCGGCGCGGCCCGGCTCAGCCGGACGTCCACCGTGGTGCCGCCCTCGGCGACCGAGCCGTCGGCCCGGCGGGTCCACTGCCGGCAGACCACCAGCACGCTCGCCGAGTCCGCGAGGATCCCGCCGTACTGGGCGTCGACCACCTCCAGGCTCGCCTCGGCGGCCGTCGGGGCCAGCGGCCCGGCCCGGTCCGCCAGTTCGGGCGGCAGGCCGAGCGCCGCCACCCGGGCCCGGGCCGCCTCCACGCCCTGCCCGCCCGGCGGCCAGGCGCCGAGCGCGGCGACCAGCTCGACGGCGCGGCGCTTGACGTCGGGCTGCACCTCGGACGGGCCGGGCTGCCAGAGCGCGGGGTTCGGCAGGGCGGAGACCGTCGGTGTCCCCGTCGGCGTCGGGGCCACCGTCCACGTCGACGTCTCCGTCGGTGTACCGGCCGGACCCGTCGTCACCGCGGGCCGCCCGGCCCCGCTCCCGCACCCCGTCGCGCCCAGCAGCAGCGCGGCCGCACCCGCCCTCAGCACACCGCGCCGGCCCGCACCCCGGGCACCGTCTCCGCTCGTCACGCGGCCAGTATGCGGCCGGGCGGCGCCCGGCGGGCGGACGCCGCCACGAGGGCCGGCCCGGGCCCGGCCCATGGGTCAGCCCGGCCCGTGGGTCAGCCCAGGCCATGGGTCAGCCCAGGCGGCGGATCGGCTCGCCGGCCAGGTAGGCCGCGATGTCCTCGACCGCCTCGCCGTAGTAGCGGCGGTAGTTGTCGCGCGACACGTACCCCAGGTGCGGGGTGGCCAGCAGCCGGGGCGCGGTGCGCAGCGGGTGATCGGCGGGCAGCGGCTCGACGTCGAAGACGTCCACGGCGGCGCCCGCGATCCGGCCCCCGGTGAGCGCGGCCAGCAGCGCGTCCTGGTCGACGATCGCCGCCCGGGAGGTGTTCACCAGGTACGCCTCGGGCTTCATCAGGGCGAGTTCGGCCTCGCCCAGCAGTCCCCGGGTGCGCTCGCCCAGGGCGAGGTGGATCGAGACGAAGTCGGCGCCGCTCAACAGTTCCTCCTTGCCGGCGGCCCGGCGCACGCCGACCTCGGCGGCCCGCTCGTCCGTGAGGTTCTGGCTCCAGGCCAGCACGTCCATGCCGAAGGCCAGTCCGACCCGGGCGACCAGGCCGCCGATCTTCCCCAGGCCCAGCAGCCCGAGCACCCGCCCGTGCAGGTCGGCGCCGACGGTGCTCTGCCAGGGACCGCCCTCGCGCAGCGCCGTGCTCTCCGGCACGATGCCGCGGGCCAGGCCGAGCAGCAGCGCCCAGGTCAGCTCGACCGGCGGGGTGGAGGAGCTGGCCGTCCCGCAGACCGTCACGCCGTGCGCCTCGGCGGCCGCGTAGTCGATCACCGAGTTCCGCATGCCCGAGGCGACCAGCAGCCTGAGCCTCGGCAGCCGGGCGAACAGCGAGGCCGGGAACGGCACCCGCTCGCGCAGGGTCACGACGAAGTCGAAGTCGGCCAGGGCGGCGGCGAGTTCGTCCTCCGATCCGAAGTGCTCGGAGAAGGCGGTCACCGCCACCCGGTCGGAGACCGGGGACCAGTCGACGATGCTGGTGGCGACGCCTTGGAAGTCGTCGAGGACGGCGCAGCGAAGGGTCCGAAGTGTCATGCCCGCACTCTCCCAGACGCCGGTCGGCGCCCGGCGTGCCAGGCCTCGGTCCGAGCTGCGGGTCTGCGGGTCTGCGGGATCGGCCCCCGGGGGTGGACCGGCCCCCGGTCACGCCGCGGCGGGCTGCCCGGTCGGCCTGGTCCTCGTCCCGGTGGCGAGCACCAGACCGAGCAGGCAGCCCGCCACCAGGCCGGCGCCGTGGTTGTTCCGCAGCGCGCACAGGAACAGGCCGGCCGCGGGGATGAGCAGCAGGTACCAGGTGCCCTTGAACGTGAGGCCCAGGGCGCTCCCGCGAAGCAGGCAGGTGACGGCCAGGGCGCCGAGCAGGCCGCAGACGGCCACGGAGTCGCCGCCGCCGCGCGGTGACCAGCCGGCCAGGCTCACCACGTGGGCGAGGACGCCGCTGGCGAGGAAGACGGCCAGGGTCCGCCACCATCCGAGGACCGACTCGGCGACGGCGCCGACCACGAGCAGGGCCGGCAGGTTCATCGCGATCTGCGCGATCCCGGAGGACTGCACCAGCAGGGCCGTCCCGGCCCGCCACCACTGCCCGTCGGACAGCGCACCCGGCTGCCGCATCAGATCGTCGACCAGGGTGGGCACGGCGTACTGGAGCACGGCCATCACCGCCATCAGCGCGAACAGTGTGAGGGTGACCCGGGGCCGCCGCGCCAGGGCGGCCCGGACCACGGCGAGCACCTCGCCCGGCCCGGCGCCCGCCGGAGCGCCCGCCGGAGCGCCGGCTCCCGGGCCGGCGGCGGAGCCGGCCAGCGCCAGCGCCTGAAGTCCCACGCTGACCACCACGGCAGCGCTCGCGTACAACCCGATCTCGTGCGGCGACATCGCCGACCCCCCGTTCACCCGACCCCGGGCGCTCCCGCCCGTCGACGAGCCCCATCATCCCGGCCGGGCGGGGCCCCGGACCAGGGCGGGTGATCATGGAAACGGCATGACGGTTGTCACAGTCCCGACAGGTCCGCCGTCACGGCGCCCTCCCCCGTGGACAGCAGCCCGCCGTCACCTACGCCCCCGTGGATTCCGCGGGGATTCGTACATTCCCGAATCGCTGGCGGTCAGGGCAGGGCAGTGGCGATCATGACGGCATGACTTCTGGCACCACCCCCGCCCCCGCCGCCGTCACCGCCGCCGCCTCCGGCAGTTGGACGCTCGGCGACCGCACCGTCCACCGGATCGGCTTCGGCACCATGCGCCTGCCGCAGACCGGCCGGGCGCTCGTCCCCGACGCCGTACCGCGCGACCGCGAGCAGGCCGTCCGGGTGCTGCGGCGCGCCGTCGAACTGGGCGTCAACCACCTCGACACCGCCGCCTTCTACTTCTCCCCGCTGCGCTCCGCCAACGAGCTGATCAACCGGGCGCTCGCGCCGTACGCCGACGACCTGGTGATCGCCACCAAGGTCGGCCCGGGCCGCGGACTCGACGGCGAGTGGGTGGAGCACGCCCGCACCCCGGAGCGGCTGCGCGGCCAGGTCGAGCAGAACCTGCGCCAACTCGGCCGCGACCACCTCGACCTGGTGAACCTGCGGATCGTCGGCACCGACTCGATCGCCGAACGCTTCGGCGCCCTCGCCGAGTTGCGCCAGGCCGGGCTGATCCGCCACCTCGGCCTCTCCAACATCCACCCGCACCAGCTCGCCGAGGCGCAGGCCGTCGCGCCCGTCGTGTGCGTGCAGAACCCGTACGGCATCGGCGCCTCGCCCGAACAGGACGCCGTGCTGCGGCTCTGCGGCGAGCAGGGCATCGCCTTCGTCCCGTTCTACGCGATCGCCGGAGCCGGGCGGGAGTCCGGCACGGGCGGCGCCGAACCGGCCCAGGTCCGGGCGGTGGCGCAGGCGCGCGGGGTCGGCCCGGCCCAGGTCCGCCTCGCCTGGACGCTCCACCAGGGCCCGCACGTCCTGGCCATCCCCGGCACCGGCGACCTGGCGCACCTGGAGGACAACATCGCCGCCGGGGCCCTGCGCCTCTCCCCGGAAGAGTTGGCGCTGCTTCAGGAGGCGCACACGGGCTGACCCGGAACCGGGCAGGGCCGCGACGGCACCGCTCCGGGACGAGCTCAGGATCACCGGCGAGCACGAGAGCACGCACGCCGACACGAACGAGGGAGTCCCGGAGCGCTGCTCCACAACGACCTGCTTCCCGCCCGCGGCCCAGCGCTGAGGCCCGTCGACAGGAATATGCAGACCGGTCTATTGTTTTCCGCATGGGAGTCAAAGGTGAGGAGACCCGGGCCCGGCTGATCGCCGGTACCCGGACGCTGATCGAGGCACAGGGCTACTTCGGGACCGGCCTCAACCAGATCGTGGCCGCGACGGGCGCACCGCGCGGCTCGCTCTACTTCCACTTCCCCGAGGGCAAGGACCAACTGGTCGCCGCCTCCCTCGCCCAGGCCGGGCAGGAGGTCGAGGACCTGCTCGCCGCGCTGGCCGCCGAGGGCGCCGACAGCGGAGCGCTCACCGAGCGGCTCACCGAGGTCTTCGCCGAGCGACTGGCACGCTCCGACTACACCAAGGGCTGCCCGATCGCGATCGTCGCCCTGGAGGTCGCCGGCACCAACGAGCCGCTGCGCGCCGTCTGCGCGGAGGTGTACGAGAGCTGGCAGCGCGTGCTGGCCGGCCGGCTGGAGGCCGAGGGCTTCCAGCCGGCCGAGGCCGCGACGGCGGCCGGGCAGGCACTCGCGCTGATGGAGGGCGCGGTCCTGCTGGCGTCGGTCCGGCGCAGCCGCGAGCCGCTGGACCACGCGCTGCACGCCGTCCGCCACCTGCTCGGCGCCAAGCCGGCCGCCCGCACCCCGTAGGGCTTCGCGGAAGCGGAGCCGCCGCCGACCGGTGCGCGGCTCCGCCCCTCCTTCCGATTCCTTGTGCCCGAATTCTCCTGTGCCCGAGTTTTCTCGTGTCCGGGTTTTCTCGTGTCCGAAAAATATGCAGACCGGTCTACAGATTCCAGCTCCAGGAGTTGCCACATGCCGCCCCTCCCGCCACCGCCCCGCACCCTCGTCCTCGGCGCCACCGGCTTCCTCGGCCGCTGGCTCGTCCTCGAACTCCTCACCCGCGGCGAGCCCGTGGCCGCCGCCGTGCGCGGCGCCGGCCGTGACACCGAGCTGCGCCACTGGCTGCGCACCCACGGCGCCGACGACACCGCGCTGACCACCGTCGCCGCCGACCTCACCCGCCCCGGCCTCGGCCTCTCCCCCGAGGACGACGCCCGGCTCACCGAGGTCCGCGACGTCCACAACCTCGCCGCCCGCTACCAGTTCGGCCTCACCCGCGCCCAGGCCGAACCCGCCAACGTCCACGGCGCCCTGCACGCCCTCCACTGGTCCGCCACCCGGCCCCGGCTGCGCCGCCTGGTCCACCTCTCCGGCTACCGCGTCGGCCGCGACCCGCAGCCGCAGTACCCGCCCAGCCCCCGCGCCACCACCGCCGCCTACACACGCCTCGGCGCGTACGAGGCCTCCAAGCTGCTCGGCGACGCCGCCGTCCGGGTCACCGCGCCCCGACTCGGCGTCCCGCTCACCACCGTCAACCCCAGCAGCGTCATCGGCCACTCGCGGACCGGCGAGGCCGGCCAGTACCTGGGCCTGGCCCAGCTCGTCCGTCAGCTCCACCGCAGCCGCCTGCCGCTGCTGCCCGGCGCCCGCCGCACCTTCCTGCCCGTGGTCACCGTCGACCACCTGGCCCGCTTCCTCGCCGCCGTCCCCGCCCACGACAGCGCCGCCACCCCCACGCCCGACGGCTCCGCCACCCCCGACGCCACTCCCACCCCCGACGGCTCCGCCGTGGTGGCCCACACCGTCCTCGACCCCGCCACCCCCGTCCTCCCGGACCTGATCGCCCTGCTCGCCGCCCACCTCGGCGTCCGCCCGCCCCGCGGCCTGGCGCCCGTCGCCATCGTCCGCCGCCTCCCCCGCGCCCTCACCGGCGCCGACCCGGAGACCCTCGGCTTCCTCTCCGAGGACCGCTACGACACCACCTCCGCCGACCACCTCGCCACCGCCGCCGGCCTGGTCCACCCGCCCCTCGCCCCGGCCCTCCGGCACTGGGTCGACCGGCTGGTCGCCGAGGACTTCGGCGCCCCGCCCCGGTGCCCCCCCCGGTGAGCCCGGCACAGGACGCCGGGGCGGTTCAGCCGGCGGCGGCGAACGGTTCCCTCCACGCGGTTCCTCCACGGCAGGGATTGGCAACCCGGGTGTCATGATGGCGGGGTGACCGATACCGATGCCCCGCTCCCGCCCGACGTCCTCGCCCACCGGCTCATGGACGTGTTCGACCTGGTCGGCCCGCTGTACCGACGGGTGCTCCGCACTGTGGAACTCGCGGCTCCCATCGAGGGGCTGTCCGTCGGCGTGCGCGCCGTACTGCTCCTGCTCGCGGAACACGGGCCCATGACCGTCCCTCAGATGGGCCGCGCACAGGCACTGAGCAGGCAGTTCGTGCAACGCATGGTCAACGACGCGGCAGCCCTGGACCTGGTCGAGATCACCCCGAACCCCGCCCACCAGCGGTCCTCGCTGATCCGGCTGACCGGCCACGGCAGGGCCGCCGTCTCCGCGGCGAGCGCCCGCGAGCACGCCCTGCTCCGCCAGGTCGGCGGCGAGCTGACCGACGCCGACCTGACCGCCTGCGTGCACGTCCTCACGCAGATGCTCGAACTCTTCGACAACGTCGACGTGAACTGACCCCCGCACCGCGCGAGCGCGGCCCGGACGCGAGGAGGGCGACCTACCCGAAGACCAGGCTCGTCCAGCGGACGCCGGACCGGCCGTGCAGGTCGCCGCGTTCGGCGCGGTGGAGCAGCCGCAGGCCCTGGGCGGCAGCGAGCGCGACGGTCTCCTCGGGCGGGACGTCGAACATCCGACGGCCCGGCGGGACGGGGCCGTGGCGCAGGGTCAGGGCGAGGCGCCCGCCCGGGGCGAGCAGCCGGCCGAGGGCGGCCATCGCCAACGCCCGCTCGGCGGGGGCGAGATGCATCCAGACGGCGGTCAGCAGGACGAGGTCGAAGCGTTCGGTGCCGGCGCTCAGCTGCGGCAGCTCGGGCAGCTCGTCGGCGACCCAGCGCACACCGGAGCCCGCGTGCAACCGCTCGGCGACGGAACGGAGTTCGGCGGTCGGCTCGACGGCCACCACCGGATGGCCGAGGGCGGCGAGGGCGGCCGCGTCCCGCCCGGTGCCGGCGCCCACGTCGAGGACGGCGGCGGGCGGGGGCGGGTAGCTGTGCAGCAGGTCCGCGTGGACCTCGGCGAAGGTCACGCTCTCGTACTGGACGGCGAGCTCCTCCGCCGCCTCGGCGTAACCGGCAGTGCTCGAAAGCCCGTTCAGGCCTTCCGCCTCGTCCACCCCGTTCAACTCGTCCAACTCGTCCACCCCGTTCACGTCCTCCACCCCGTCCAACTCGTCCACCCCGTTCGTGTCCGCCGCCCCGGTCACCCCGATCATGCCTTCCGGTCCCGGACGACCACCGCATCACCGGCCGCCGCCGCGTCGGCGAAGAAGTCCCGCAGCTCCCGCAGGTCGGCGACCACCCGGGTCGCCCACGTCTCGGACCACGGCGTCGGGTACCCGAGGCGCGCGACCGTCCGGGCCAGCACGGTGTCCTGCTGGCGCACGAGTTCGCCGAGCGCCGAGTCGCGCAGGAAGGTGAAGGCGGCCGCGACCTGCGCGGGGCTCAGCACCAGCGGATCGGTCTGCGCGGCGTCGGGTTCGCGGCGCTCGCCGCCGTACACGGGCAGGCGGGCGGCCGGGTCGGGGTGCAGGCCGTTCTCGGTGAGGGCCAGTTCCATCAGCCGGGCGGTGCTCCGCACGCCGAGGAGGAGTCCGGCGGAGGCCAGCTGGCCGTAGCGGGCGTCCTGCCGGTCGGGGACGAGCTCGCCGAGTTCCGTCGGCGAGCAGGTGTCGACCTCCTGGCCGGGCAGGCGGCGCCAGAAATGATCCACGCTCACCCGGACAGCGTAACGAAAGCGCGGCTCACGCCTCGCCGGGGTGCCAGAGGGGCCACTCCCAGGGGCGATCCGCCCAGTGGACGCGGACCGGATCTCGCGGGTCGAGGTCCGGAAAGAGCTGGTGGATCCGGGGTTCGAACTCCTCGGGGGCGAGCGGCTCCCAGCCGTGGCCCTCGAAGTGGACCAGGCGGTAGCGGCTGTCGGTCCGGAAGTCGGCCACCTCGACCAGGTGCTTGGACGTGCTGTTGGTCTCCATGCCCCCCAGCATGTGGCGCGGCGGCAATCGGCGCCCCTCCAGACCCCTCTTCCGGGTCATGTCCCGGCGTCGGCGCGCTCGTTGAGCACGGGGAAGGCATGGCGGGGGATTCGACGGGGGGTTCGGCGCTGGAAGGACGACAAGATGACTGGGCAGTCCACCGGAGGACAGTGGCAGTGGCCGCAGGACGCTTGGCAGCCACCCCCGGCACCCACCGCGTTCGCGCCGGCCCCCGTTCGGCCGCCCGCACCGACGTCGCGGCGGTCGCGGAAGGTGTGGGCCGCCGCGACCGTCGGGACGGTCGCCGTCCTCGCCGCCGTCCTGGCGATGTGCGGGCCGGGGACGGGAGACGACCTGGACGTGGTGGCCCTGCCGCACACCTCCCCCTCCGCGTCCGACCCGGCGGCGCCGGACCCGCCCGCGTTCTCGCCGCTCCCCACCACACCCGCGCCGTCCCCGCTCCCGCCGCCCACGCCGGAGCGCGCCGGACCGGCCCCGGCCCTGGTCCCGGCCACGGCGGCGGCCGCGCCGAACGAGGACGAGCCGGCCGACGCCCAGCACGCGACGACCGCGCACCCGAAGCCCGGCCGCACCGCGCGCCCCTCGCCGTCGACCCACGGCGCCCCCGCCCCGGCCGCCGCCACCCCGGCGGCTCCGGCTACCGGCGTGGCGCTACCCACCCTCGGCCCGGGCGGCATCTGCGACCAGGCCGAACGCGTCGGCCGCTGGCCCGCGGGCTCGGAGCAGGCCCGCCTCTGCCACAGCATCTACGGCTGAGAAAACGCCTGCGCGGCCACACCCGCACCCGCACGACGAGGGCGCCCCGCCGGATCGATCCGGCGGGGCGCCCCAGGTGGCGGAGCCACGCTACCCGGCCGCCTCCAGGATTCCCTTGTCCAGGCGCGGCGCCAGGACGCGGGCCAGGGTGTCGGTGATGTGGCCGGTGTCGCGGTACAGCACCACGCCCTCCAGCACCGCCGGGCAGTCCGGTCCGCTGCCGGGGCACAGCAGCGGGCCCAGGTCGAGGGTGCGGACGCCGTAGCGGGCGGCGAGCCCGCCGTCGAGCATCGGGTCCGGCTCGAAGGCGGTGTCGCGCGGGAAGAAGCAGGCGTCCGAGCGGCCGTCGGAGGCGGCGAGGCAGGTCGGGATGTCCTTGCCGGGCATCGGGGTGTCGCCGAGGTAGGCGAGCGGGGCGCCGACGGCGGCGAGGCGGTCCAGGGTGCGGGTCCAGCCCTGGGTGCGTTCCTCCTGGCTGCCGTACCTGTTGAGGCCGGCCATCAGGACGAGGCGCGGCCTGGGCCCGGAGGTGAGCCGGGTGAGGGTGTTCTCGCGCCAGCGGTCGCACTCCTCGAAGGTGCGGCCGAGGACGTTGTTGCGCACGGTGAGGGTGGCGAGCGGGCAGCCGGGCTTGACCAGGACCTCCAGGGCCCAGTGCCGCTGCTCGGCCATCGCGAGTGCGGACGATATCCACTGGCCGGCGTGCGAGTCGCCGAGCAGCACGATCCGGTCGGGGCTGTCCTCGGCGCCGAACAGGCAGCGCGGGCTGCTGTCGGCGTTCAGCGGGATCTCGCAGCCCTTGCCGGGCGGGAAGTCCTCCCGGGCGCGGGCCAGCGAGGGGGTCAGGCCGAGCACCCGCGCACCGGGGGCGAGCAGGGTGGGGCCGGTCGGGGCCCCGGCCGGGGCGGCGGCGGGGGTGTCGGCGGTGCCGCCGAGGGCGCGGACCGTGCCGCCGCCGAGGGTGAGGGCGGCGATCAGCGGGATGACGAGGGCGCTGGCGCCGACCGCGAGGCCCCGGCGCGGCGCCGGGCTGCTGCCGTACCGCAGCGGCTGCTCGACGAGCCGCATGGTGAGCCAGGCGGGCAGCGCGCTGGCTGCGGCGAGGGCGGCCAGGGTGGTCCAGGGCAGGGCGCCGTAGCGGGCCTGGGCGATGGTCAGCACCGGCCAGTGCCAGAGGTACCAGGCGTACGACAGGCGACCGGCGGCGCGCAGCGGCCGGTTGTCGAGGAGGCGTCCGGCGTCGGTGGCGCCGAGCGCGCGGTGGGCGGGGCCGGCGAGCAGGACGGCGGCGGCGCCGAGGACGGGCACCAGCGCGGCGGTGCCGGGGAAGGGGGTGTTCCGGTCGTAGAGCAGGATCGATGCGAGGACGGCGGCGGCGCCGGCCCAGCCGAGCAGTCGCAGCGACCAGGCCGTCCCGCGCCGCTGCACACGGCCGGCCAGGGCGCCGCCGAGCAGCGCAGCGCACGCGCCGGCCGCGAACTCCCAGAGCCGGCTGCCGGTGGAGAAGTAGGCGAGCGGCGCCGAGGTCGCCGTCCACCGGACGCACAGCAGCAGCGAGACCGCGCCGATGGCCGTGGTGGCCAGGGTGATCGCGACGGTGCGGCGGCGGCCGTGCAGGAAGCGGGCGAGGCCGAGCAGCAGAACGCCCCACAGCAGGTAGAACTGGTTCTCCACGCCGAGCGACCAGAAGTGCTGGAGCGGGCTCGGGGCGTGTTCGGCGGCCAGGTAGTCGGTCTGCTGGCCGACGAAGCGCCAGTTGACGACCTGTCCGGCGGAGGCGATCAGGTCGCGGGCGAGGTCGGTGCCGCGCAGCGGGTCGAGCAGCGCGCCGCCGGCGACGGCGGTGGCGACCAGGACGGTGGCGGCGGCGGGCAGGATGCGGCGGGCGCGGCGGGCGGCGAAGTCCCACAGGCCGATCGGGCGGCCGAGCAGCAGTCCGGTGATGAGGAAGCCGGATATGACGAAGAAGACGTCGACGCCGACGTAGCCGCCGGCGAAGCCGGGAACGGCGGCGTGGTAGGCGAGGACGGAGAGGACGGCGACTCCGCGCAGGCCCTCGATGTCGGGGCGGAAGCCGGTACGCCGCTGGGCCTGCGGCGGTGCGACGGCTTCTGCGGAGGGGCGCCGCTCGGGCGCGGCCTGCCGGTCCATTCGGACGACGCCGGGCAGCAGTTCGGCCGAGGCGGTGGCGGCAGGGGAGGAAGGGGACGACGACGGTGGTGGTACGGCCGTTGACACGGCGGTGCTCCTCGCAGGGGCAGGCAGCGGGTGGTCGGGACCGCCGGGCCGATGGGGCGGCCGGGCGGCGCATCCGCGCCGGTGGGGCGACGCGCTGGGAAACGCGGTGGATCCGAACGAAGTTGATGGGTCGTCAGACATCGACTTTGACGTCAGGAATTGATGGAGCTCATGAAGTTGACGGAGCGGAGTTGACGGAGCGTCAGAAGATCAGCGGATCGGCCCAGCCGGAGGCCAGCAGTCCGCAGAGCAGCAGCACGGCGGTGACGGCGACGGCCTCCGCGTGGCCGAAGCCCAGGTCGGACCGGCGCCGCACGGGCGCGGCGACCTCTCCGACGGCGGCCCCGTTGCCACCGCGCAGGAGCGGCCACAGGGACCGGATCAGCGGGATCATGGTGTACGCGGTGAGCGCGAGCAGCGCGGTGAGCGCCCAGAAGGGCTGCCAGCCGTACAGCATGGCCGCGCGCACGAGTCCGGCGATGCCCGCGAGGACGACGAACCCCAGCCAGCCGACGCCGATCCGGGCGACCGCCTTGGCCAGTGAACTGCCGCCCGACACGGCGCCGGTGGGCACCCAGTCGGCACTGCGGCGGCGCAGCGCGTGCGCGATGGCGACCACGTGGCAGAGCCCGCCGAGGAGTTGGACCCGGGTGACCTCGAAGCGCCAGCGGGTGCGGGACATCGCGGGCAGCAGGACGAGCGAGACCCAGATCGGCGGCAGGAACGGCAGCACCTGCCACGGCTGGATCTCACCGGGGGCGAAGAACAGCATGATCAGGGCGGGCAGCGGGACGGCGAAGACGTTCACCGCGCTGGTGACGTAGCCGAGGATGCCGTTCCAGAAGCAGAGCCGGGCGGAGCGAGGGAGCGGTCCGCGGCGGAAGTCCGGGTCGCGGACGAGCGCCAGGGAGCCGAGGCACCAGCGGTACTGCTGGCTGATGAAGGCGGGCAGGCCGGTGGGCGACATGCCCTTGGCGACCAGGGCGGGCACGTACCGGGTGGTCCACCCGGCGCGGGCGAGCGAGAGGCCGGTGTAGAGGTCCTCGCTGTGGTCGATCTCGGCGAAGCCTCCGACGCGCATGAGTGCGGCGCGGCGGTAGAGGGCGTTGGTGCCGCAGCAGACGGTGCCGTCCTGCGCGTCCCGGGAGGGCTGGATCCAGCGGTAGAAGATCTCCTGGGTGGCTCCCGCGGCGCGTTCGAGCCAGGACATGTCGGCGTCCGTGTCGAAGCACTGCGGGCTCTGCACGATGCCGACCTCGGGGTTGTCGAGGTAGGGCACCAGGTGGTGCAGGAAGTCGGGGCGGGGGCAGAAGTCGGCGTCCAGGACGGCGACGATCTCGCCGTTGCCCTCGGCCAGGCCGTGGTTGAGGTTGCCGGCCTTCTTGAACCGGCCGCGGTCGGGGCGGGCCCGGTACTGGAAGCCGTAGGACTCGGCGAGTTCGCGCACCTCGGGGCGGGCGGCGTCGTCGAGGACGATGACGGTCAGCGCGCCGGCCCACTGGACGGCGACGGTGTGGCGGTAGGCGTTCTCCAGGACGGCCAGCGGCTCGCCGGCGGTCGGCAGCAGCAGGTCGACGCTCGGGTGGCGGGCGGGCTGCCAGGCGCGCATCAGCAGATCGTGCGAGTCGCGGGTGTAGCGGCGGGCGCGCTGGCCGTCGGTGAGCGAGAGCAGCCAGGTGGCCGCGTTGAGCACGGTGAGCACCAGGAAGGGCCAGAGCAGCGGCCGGCTGAGGGCGAACAGGCCGAGGGTGGCGGTGGCTCCCGCGTAGGAGAGGGTGGCGCAGAGCAGCACCCAGCGGCGCTGCGGGCCGAAGTACCAGTAGAGCTCCTCGTCGTCGGGCGGGCTGGGCAGGCGGAGGTCGGGGTCCGCGGGGATCCGGCGCGGGCCGGGGACGGGCGCGGGCATGGCGGTGCCATGGAGTACGGGCATGCGGAAGTGGCCCCCCTGGGCATGGGACGGAACGTGGCCGTTCGCCCTCAGCCTCTCACATTGGCCTAGACCAATCATGAACGAGGTATGACATCTCCGCATCGCCCCTGGTCAGTGACTTGACATGTCATCACGTACCGACGAACCGTCAAGCGATCATGGATTCGACCCCGAGCACCGCCGGCCCGCACCCCTGCGGTCAGGCCTCCCCCAGCGACTCCTTCAGCGCCTTCGTCAGCTTCTCGAACCGCAGATCGGGGCGCAGCGGGACGCCGAAACGCTCGTCGCCGTACGGGAACGGCGTGAAGACCCCGGTCCGGCGGAAGCCCCGCCGCTCGTACCAGGCGATCAGGTCGGCGCGCTGCTCGATCACGGTCATCTCCAGCTCGCCCACGCCCCACTCCTGGCCGGCCAGCCGCTCGGCCTCGGCGAGCACGGCCCGGCCGAGGCCGCCGCCCTGGAGCCCGGGACGCACCGAGAACATGCCGAAGTACGCGCGGTCCCCGCGGTGCTCCAGCTGGCAGCAGGCGACCAGCCGGCCGTCCCGCTCGGCGACCAGCAGCACCCCGTCGGAGCGACCGATGACCGCGGCGACGCCCTCGGCGTCGGTGCGCTGGCCCTCCAGCAGGTCCGCCTCGGTGGTCCAGCCGGCCCGGCTGGCGTCGCCGCGGTAGGCGGACTCGACCAGCTCGACCAGCGCCGGTACGTCGGCGAGCGTCGCGGGGCGGAAGGCGGGCTGCCCGGTGGGCCGGGCGTGGCTGGGGATGGTCTCGGACATGGCGGGTCCTCATTCTGCGTGCGGTGGAACCGCCCGCCGCTCGTGCCTGCGGCGTGGCGCGGGCCGTCCCTGGTGACCGGCCTGCGGGCATCGTGCCACAGCCCGCAAACCGGCCCCGAGCCGCAGGACCTGCGGCGACGGCCCCCGCGGGCCCGCCCGGCGGGAGCGCGGGCCCGGCCGCCGTCCACCCCGAGCCCGGCTCCGCCGTCGCGGCCTACGCGCCGCGCCCCGGTGTCAGCGGATGACGGGCAGGACCGCCGTGGTGTCGCGACCGGCTGCCGCCTCGATGAAGGCCACCGGGTCGGCGACCTCGGCGAGCAGGGTGCGGGTGAAGTGCAGGGCGCCGTCCGACGGCGGCGGGCCGCCGATCGTCGCGATCAGGTCGAGCAGGTGGACGGTCGCCTCCATCAGCGCCACCTCGCCGAGCGCGCCGACCGTCACCGAGCCGAGCAGCGGGTGGGCCACCGCGGCGGTGGGCGGCAGGTCGGCGATGCCGGCCAGGGCCGCCGGGCCCTCGGCCCCGAAGCGGGCGACCAGCTCGGCCGGTTCGGCTGCCGCGGCGGTCTGCTTCGCCGCCTCGGCGACCTGCTCGGCGGCGGTGTGCGCGATCCCGCCCGGCCGGTTGTAGGCCCGCAGGATGCCGACCCCGGTGGTCACCTCGGCCGGGCCGTCCACCAGGGCCCCGCGCAGCCCGGCGAACATCTCCGGCACCGGCGCCACGTGCGCGTACAGATCCCGGACGGTCCAGCCGGGCAGCCGGGTGGCGAGCCCCCACGACGCGTCGTCCAGGGCCGCGCCGCGTTCCGCCCAGGAGACCCAGGCTTCGGCCAACAGGGCGGGTACATCACCGATCTGACGTGTCATCGGTCCTCCTCGGAGCACATGGCAACTGAGTTGTCACCTTACCGGTCGCCGGGCGGACCGGCGGATCAGACCCGGGCGCCGAGCATCCGCAGCACCAACTCGCCGTAGCGTCGGCCGAGTTCATCCGGCGTCTCGGTGGATCGGTCGGTGAACCAGCGGGAGACGTCGATGCCCAGCGAGGTGACCGCACGGGCCGCCGTCCGGACTTCGGACACCTGGAAGGCGCCGGCCGCCACGCCCGCCTCGATCAGCGCGCTGACCTCGCGCTCGATGTCCAGCCGCAGCGCCGCGACCACCGCGTAGGCGTCCTCGGGCAGCGCGTGCAGCTCGTAGTTGACCACCCGGCCGACCGTGCGGGCCCGGGCGTGCCAGGTGGTGAACTCCTCGACCAGCCGGCGCATCCGGTCCACCGGGCCGCCCTCACCGGCCGCCGCCGCCCGGACCAGTTCCAGCGTGGCCGCGTGCCCGGCCTGGCTGATCTCGGCCAGCAGCGCGGCCTTGGACTGGTAGTGGATGTACAGCGCCGCCGGGCTCATCCCCGCGGCGGTGGCGATGTCCCGGGTGGTGGTGGCGTGGAAACCGCGCTCCGCGAAGGATTCGACGGCCGCCTGGAGCAGCCGGTACGCCGCCTCGGGGCGGGAGTCGGCGCCGCCGGGCAGGGTGCGCCAGAGGTCGGCGATGGGCGTGCTGGTCATGGCGCCATCCTCCCAGAGAACTCGTACACACATTCCCGCCGCCCGGTCGACGGACTGTTGACAGGCTCCCGCACCGACACCGTGCTGAGCAAGCGCTTAGTCAGCCGGTGGACCGGCACACCCGCCGACCGGGCATCCCCGCCGAACCGGCGTCTCCGACCACCCGGCACCCCCGTCGAACGTTCCGCGCGAAAGGCAGGACCCTCCGTGGCGTACTCCTTCAAGGGCCGGGTGGCCGTCGTCACCGGATCGAGCCGGGGCATCGGCCTCGGCATCGCACGCGAGCTGGTCGCCCGCGGCGCCAAGGTCTGCCTGACCGCCCGCAACCCCGAGCCGCTCGCCGAGGCCGTCCACGACCTGGGCGGGCCGGAGAACGCCATCGCCGTCGCCGGCAGGACCGACGACCCGGTCCACCAGGAGGAGGCCGTCACCAGCACCCTGGAGGCCTTCGGCCGGCTCGACCACCTGGTCAACAACACCGGCATCAACCCCCTCTACGGCCCGGTCCTCGACGCCGACGAGGCCGCCGCCGCCAAGATCCTCGCCGTCAACGTGCTGGCCCCGCTGGCCTGGACCCGCCGCGCGCACGCCGCCTGGATGGGCGAGCACGGCGGCTCGGTGGTCAACGTGGCCTCCGTCGCGGGCATCCGCTCCTCGCTCGGGATCGGCATGTACGGGGTCAGCAAGGCCGCGCTGATCCGGCTCACCACCGAACTCGCCGCCGAACTGGGCGGCCAGGGCATCCGGGTCAACGCCGTCGCCCCCGCCGTGGTCAAGACCAGGTTCGCCGAGGCCCTGTACGAGGGCCGGGAGGAGCAGGTCGCCGCCGCCTACCCGCTCGGCCGGCTCGGCGTGCCCGAGGACGTCGCGGGCGCGGTCGCCTTCCTGCTCTCCGCGGACGCCGCCTGGATCACCGGCCAGACCCTGGTCGTGGACGGCGGCGTCACCCTCGGCGGCGGCCTGTGAGCGGCACGGCGGACCACGACGCACCGGCAACGGACGCAGCGGACCAGGACGCACCGGCGACCGACGCAGCGGACCAGGACGCACCGGCGACCGACGCAGCGGACCAGGACGCACGGGCGACGGACACAGCGGACCAGGAGGCACCGGCGACGGACTTCGCCGGCCAGGGCGTGGTGGTGACCGGCGGCGGGCGCGGTATCGGCGCCGCCCTGGCCCGGGCCTTCGCCGCGGCCGGCGCCCGGGTGGTGGTCAACGACCTGGACGCCGAGGCCGCCCGCGCCGTCGCCAGGGACTGCGGCGGCACCGCCGCCCCCGGGGACGCCGCCTCCCCCGAGGGGCTGGCCGCCCTGGTCGGGCAGGCCCGGGCCGCGCTCGGCGAGATCGACGTGTGGTGCGCCAACGCGGGCGTCGCCCCGGTCGGCGGGGCCGACGCGCCCGCCGCGGCCTGGGCGAGTGCCTGGGAGGTCAACGTCCTCGCCCACGTCCGGGCCGCCGAACTGCTGCTCCCCCGCTGGCTGGAGCGCGGCGGGGGCCGCTTCCTCGCCACGGTCTCCGCCGCCGGGCTGCTCACCATGTTGGGATCGGCCCCGTACGCGGTCACCAAGCACGGCGCGCTCGCCTTCGCCGAGTGGCTCTCCGCGACGTACCGCCACCGCGGCGTCCGGGTGCACGCGCTCTGCCCGCAGGGCGTGCGCACCGACATGCTCGCCTCGACCGGCGCGGTCGGCGAGGCGCTGCTCGCACCCACCGCGCTGGACCCGGAGGACGTCGCCGAGGCGGCGCTGGCCGGGCTGCGCGAGGGCCGCTTCCTGATCCTGCCGCACCCCGAGGTCGCCGAGTACTACCGGGTCCGGGCCACCGAACCGGACCGCTGGATCAACGGGATGAACCGGCTCCAGCAGGGGCTGGAGAGGAGCGAGGCGCTGTGAGGGCCTGGCAGGTGGAACAGTTCGGCGAGCCGGGCGAGGTGATGCGGCTGGCCGACGACGTGGCGCGGCCGGTGGCCGGGCCGGGGCAGCTGCTGGTCCGGGTGCGGGCCGCGGCGGTCAACTTCCCGGACGCGCTGATGGTGCGCGGCCAGTACCAGGTCCGCCCGCCGCTGCCGTTCACGCCCGGCGTGGAGCTGTGCGGCGAGGTGGCGGACGGCGCGCGGCGGGGCGAGCGGCTGATCGGCAACCCGGTGCTGCCGCACGGCGCCTTCGCCGAGTACGCCCTGCTGGACGCGACGGCCGCCTTCCCCGCGCCCGGGGCGCTGGACGACGCCGAGGCGGCCGCGCTGCACATCGGCTACCAGACCGCGTGGTTCGCCCTGCACCGCCGGGCCCGGCTGGCGGCCGGCGAGACGCTGCTGGTGCACGCGGCGGCGGGCGGCGTGGGCAGCGCGGCGGTCCAGTTGGGCCGGGCCGCCGGGGCCCGGGTGGTCGCCGTGGTCGGCGGCCCCGCCAAGGCGCAGGCGGCCCGGGTGCTCGGCGCCGACCTGGTGGTGGACCGGACGGCCGGGGACTTCGTCGCCGCCGTCAAGGAGTTCACCGGCGGGCGCGGCGCGGACGTGGTCTTCGACCCGGTCGGCGGGGACGCCTACACCGGCTCCACCAAGTGCGTCGCCTTCGAGGGCCGGATCGTGGTGGTCGGCTTCGCCGCCGGCCGGATCCCTGCGCCGGCGCTCAACCACGCGCTGGTGAAGAACTACGCCATCCTCGGCCTGCACTGGGGCCTCTACAACACCCACGATCCGCAGGCCGTCCGCGCCGCCCACGGCGAGCTGACCCGGCTCGCCGACCGGGGCGCGGTCCGCCCGCTGGTGAGCGCCCGGGTGCCGCTCGCCGGGGCCGCCGACGCCGTCCGGCTCGTCGCCGCCGGGCGCAGCACCGGCCGGATCGCCGTCCTGGGGGACTGACGACCGGCGGCGGTTCAGGTGCTGCGGCGGGCGGGCTCGTGTTCCTGGGCCGGGCGGAGCCAAGGCCGGCAGGGCCCCCGGCCCTGCGCGGAACGCGCAGGGCGCCGTAGGTCCCTCGCCGTGCCGCCCTCCGTCCGTACTCGACAGGAGGGCGGCGCTCCCCCGGCGGACAGCGGGGGACTCCGGTCAGCGGGTGACGATCTGGAGGGCGGTGTCGCGGGTGGCGTTGCGCCAGCCGAACGCGTAGACGGTGCTGCGGTCGGCGCTCACCGCCGTGTCGCTGACGCTGTCCAGGGTGAAGGGGACCGTCTCGGTCGGCACCGGAGCGTAGGTGGCGGTGTCGAAGGCCACCAGCGCGACCGCCCGCGGATCGCGGTCATACCGAACGGTGCGCAGACGGGTCCCGTCCGGGCTGACGGAGACACCGGTGAGTCCGGCGGAGGCGACCGGCGCGAGCGTGACGGGTGCCTGCGCGGCGTCGGTGGCGGGGTCGACGGGGAAGACCTGGTTGGCGGCGCTGTCGGCGACGGCGAACAGGTGGGTGCCGTCGGGGGTGAACGCCGCCTGACGGATCGCCTGCCGGAGGTTCGACACCGAGCCGACCACGGTCGGCGCGGCCCCGGGGGCGCCCGAGGTGTCGAGGTGCACCAGCCCGGACCCGGCGGCGACGTAGGCGTCACGACCGCCGGGCCGCAGGGCGATCGACTGCGCGTAAAACCCGGGCAGCGCGACCTCGCCGGTGAACGCGTTCTGCGCGGTCGAGAAGGTCAGCACTCGTCCGGGAGTCTCGGCGGGCACCCCGGGCGGGGGGATCGGCGGCACGTTGTAGCCCGTCGCGCCGGCCTGGGTGACGTAGACCGTCGCGCCGTCGGCGCTGAGCGCGATGTCGTGCGTACGGCCGGTGGACCAGGCGGCGGGCTTGTTCTGCGGCGGCAGCGGTGCGGCGGCGAGGAGGGTGCCGGTCGTGGTGTCGACCACGTTCATGACGAGACCGCTCACGACGTACACGCGCCTGCCGTCAGGGCTGATCACGGTCTGGTGGTAGTCGCTCTCGGCGTTGGCCAGCGGGATCTGCGCGGTGACGGTGTCCGTCCCGGTGTCGACGGTCTTGAGCGCGCCGTCGGCCGTGACGTAGATCTTGTCCCCGGCCGGGCTGACCGCCATCCCGGAGACCAGGGTCCCGACCGGGACGGTGACCACCCCCGCCACTACCACTGCCCCTGCCCCCGCCACTGCCGGCGCCCTGTCGTCGGCGACGGCGGTCCCGCCGCCAGAGGCCAGGAGCAGCACGCAGGCGGCCAGCGATGCTCCACAACGTCCGTACACGGCAAGTGAGTTCATGGCGTTCCTCTCCAACTCGGGCTGATGCCGGACAGGTTATTGCGGCAGCTTGAGGGAGGGTGCGAGTTTCCCGACTGTTCGTCTTCGCTCCCCGGCGGTCAGTACGCCTAACGCTCGTACACCATCTCCGGGAAGCGCGCCGAGGGCCCGTCCAGCAGGTGGTCGTCGTGTCCGCGCAGCCAGCGGTCGAGGAAGGACGCGACGTAGGAGCGGGTGGCGAGCACCGCCCGGTCGGGGCGGATGTCGCCGACGTCGGCGCTCAGCCGCTCCGGGGTGATCGCGCCCTGCCGGGCGAGCTGGGGCAGCAGGGACTGCGCGTCGGTGTAGGAGCCGTGCCGGGAGCCGTTCAGCGTGACGTCGGCGTGCCAGCCGGTGCTGTGCTGCCAGAGGGCGTCCCAGCCGGGCTGCCGGTGGTAGTCCCCGGAGTCCTCGTTGCGGGTGCCCATCAGCAGGAACGGGCGGTCCAGGCCGTCCTGGGCGACGCTGGGCAGGTCCACCCCGGTGTGGCCGTCCGGCCCGGGGAAGTGCAGTTGGCCGTCCAGGTTGACGCCGGCCGCGATGCGCGGGTCGTCGTGCATGGCCTGGAGGGCGGTGAAGCCGCCCGCCGAGTGGCCGACCATGCCGATCCGGTCGAGGTCCAGCGAGGCGGCGAGGCCGGCCGGCAGCCGTGGGTCCAGGCGCAGGCCGCCGAGTTCGTCCAGTACGAAGCGGGTGTCGTCCACCCTGGTCTGCATCGACTTGCGCAGCACCGCGCCGATGTCCAGGCCGGGCTGTCCGACCAGCGCGGGGAACACGGAGGTGGCCAGGTTCCCGTCGGGGAAGGCGACTTCGGAGGCCTCGTAGGTGTGGTCCAGCGTCACCACGACGTAGCCGCGCGAGGCCAGGTCCTCGACCAGGCCCGTGCCCCAGGTGCGCGGGTCGCCGAGGCCGGCCGAGTACAGCACCACCGGGCGCGGGCCGCCGGGCAGGGCGGGGGCGTCCGGCCGGGCGTGGGTGCGGATGCCGGCCCAGTCGGTGCGGCCGGGTGTGGCGCCGTGGTTCGCCTGGCCGATGCTGCCCTCGGTGCCGAAGTGTTCGCCGGCGGCGGGGTCCATGTAGCGGGCGCGGTCGGCGCCGGTGGCCGGGCGGGCGGTCGGGTACCAGAGGCTGATCATCAGCTCGCGGCGCTGCCCGGGCTTCCAGGGGTCCTCCCGCCCGGTGTCGGTCAGGTGCAGCGTGGTGGTGCCGATCGGGTACGGCCCGGTGGGCTCCGGCAGCCAGGCCCGGGCCTGGCGCTCGCCACCGCCGTCCGCCCCGGGCGCCGGTGCTGCCGCCACCGCCCCGGGGGCGCCGGCCACTCCGAGCACCGCCGTCGCCGCCAGAAGTACCGCCGCCACGGCCCGTCCCCGCCCGCCCATGATGTCTCTCCTCGTCCCCGTTGATCTGCCAGCCCGCCAGGCTGCTGATCTGCTGATCTGCTGGCCTGCTGATCAGGACAGTACGGGCGGGGGCGGACCGCAGCCGTCATACCCAGGAGCCAACCTGCCCCTGAGTACTCCGGTATGACACCCCTACGGGTGCCGCCGCAGCTCGCGCCGGGCCAGCGAGCGCTTGTGCACCTCGTCCGGTCCGTCGGCCAGCCGCAGGGTGCGGTTGCCGGCCCAGAGCTGCGCGAGCGGGGTGTCCTGGCTGACACCCGCGGCGCCGTGCGCCTGGACGGCCTTGTCGAGGATCCATTCGACGGTGCGCGGGGTGGCGATCTTGATCGCCTGGATCTCGGTGTGCGCGCCCCGGTTGCCGACGGTGTCCATCAGCCAGGCGGTCTTGAGCACCAGCAGCCGCAACTGCTCGATCCTGACCCGGGATTCGGCGATCCAGTCCTGCACCACGCCCTGCTCGGCGAGCGGCCGGCCGAAGGCGACCCGCCCGTTAACCCGGCGGCACATCAGCTCCAGGGCGCGCTCGGCGATGCCGATCGCGCGCATGCAGTGGTGGATCCGGCCGGGGCCGAGCCGGGCCTGCGCGATGGCGAAGCCCGCGCCCTCCTCCCCGATCAGGTTCCCGACCGGGACGCGGACGTCCTCGAACAGCACCTCGGCGTGGCCGCCGTGGTCCGCGTCGTCGTAGCCGAAGACCGTCATGCCGCGCCTGACGGTGACGCCGGGGGTGTCGCGCGGGACGAGCACCATGCTCTGCTGGCGGTGCGGTTCGGCGGCCGGGTCGGTCTTGCCCATCACGATGAGGATCCGGCACTGCGGGTTCATCGCCCCGGTGATGTACCACTTGCGGCCGTTGACGACGTACTCGTCGCCGTCGCGCTCGATCCGGGTGGCGATGTTGGTGGCGTCCGAGGAGGCGACCTCGGGCTCGGTCATCGCGAAGGCGGAGCGGATCTCGGCGTCCAGCAGCGGGCGCAGCCAGCGCTCGTGCTGCTCGGCGGTGCCGAACTGGGAGAGCAGTTCCATGTTGCCGGTGTCGGGGGCCGCGCAGTTGAGCGCTGGCGGGGCCAAGTGCGGGCTGCGGCCGGTGATTTCGGCGAGCGGGGCGTACTGGAGGTTGGTCAGGCCGGCGCCGCGCTCCCCGGGGAGGAAGAGGTTCCACAGGCCCTGTTTGCGTGCCTCGGCCTGGAGTTCGGCGACCACGGGCGGGATGCTCCAGGCCTCGCGGGCCGGGTCGGCGAGCTGCCGCGCGAGGGCCGCCTCCGCCGGGTGCACGTGCTGGTCCATGAAGGCCAGCAGCTGCTCGCGGAGTTCGTTGGTGCGGGCGTCGTAGGCGAAGTCCATCGGTCAGTGCTCCTTGAGGGTGCTCAGGCCGTACCGGGCGAGGATCGGGGCCATCTCGCCGGCCCGCTCGAAGCCCGCGCCGAGCGTGCGGCCCTGCTGGTAGCGGTAGTGGATGCCCTCGGCGACGACGGCGAGTTTGAAGGAGGCGAAGGCGACGTACCAGTCCAGGTCGGCGGCCTGCCGGCCGGTCAACTCGGCGTAGTACGCGACGAGTTCGTCCGGCTTCGGAAAGCCGGGGGCGGTCGCGGCGGAGGGGATGATGCCGCCGCCGACGCCGGCGACCTCGGTGTACATCACCAGCAGGCCGACATCGGTGAGCGGGTCGCCGAGGGTGGACATCTCCCAGTCCAGCACGGCGGTGATCGCGTCGCCGTCGCCGACCAGCACGTTGTCCAGCCGGTAGTCGCCGTGCACCAGGGCGGGCGCCGGGGAGATCGGCCGCCGCTCGGCGAGCAGGGCGTGCAGCCGCTCCACCTCGGGCAGTTCACGGCTGCGGGAATTCGCCAACTGGGTGGACCAGCGGCGCAGTTGGCGCTCCAGGTAGCCGTCGGGGCGGCCGAAGTCCGCGAGGCCGACGTCGGCCGGGTCGATCCGGTGCAGGGCGGCGAGGGTGTCGACCAGCCGCCGCCCGAGCGCGTGGACGCGCTGCTCGCCGAGGGCGGCGATCGGGGCGAGGGCCCGGTGCGCGACGCCGGGGACGAACTCCATCAGGTACCAGGGGGCGCCGAGCACGTCCGTGCCGGGATCGAGCAGCAGGGTACGCGGGACGGGCACGTCGGTGTCGCGCAGGGCGGTCATGACGCGGTACTCGCGGCCCATGTCGTGCGCGGTGGCCAGGACGTGCCCGAGCGGCGGGCGGCGCAGCACCCAGCGGTCGGTGCCGCCGGTGCCGTCGGTGAGGACGTACGTGAGGTTGGAGCGGCCCCCCTCGACGAGGTCGGCCCGCAGCGGGCCCTGGACGAGGCCGGGCAGCTCCCGGTCCAGGTGGGCGCGGAGGCGGGCCAGGTCCAGCCCGGGCGGCTCGGCGGGGGTCTCGGGCATCGGGCGGCTCCTCGGGGTCCTCGGGGGTGTGGCCTCGTTGACTAAGCGCTTGCTTAGCATTCAGCCGGACGCCGCCCGCTGTCAATGCCACCCGCAGGCAACGAGCCCTGGAAAGCGCCCTGTCGGAGTTCACCTACCTCCCGGTTGGCCGGTTTCCCGCCTGGCAGGGCGGCGGGAGGTCGGGTGTGCTGGTAGGTGGACCACGACCGGGACGACAGGGCGAGGAGAAACCATGCCTCACGGCAGCGCAGCGAGCTCCGAGGAAGCGACCCGCAGCTACTACGGCACCGCAGACGTCGACGCGTTCTACGACGCGGTGTGGGGCGGCGAGAACATCCACACCGGGATCTACGCCCGGGCGGACGCATCCGTCGCGGACGCCTCTCGTCACACCGTCGAACAGGCCGCGGACAAGGTCGGCGACCTGGTCCGCGCGGGCAGCTCGGTACTGGACCTCGGTTCCGGCTACGGCGGCCCGACCCGCTACCTCGCCGAACGCTTCGGATGCCGAGTCATCGCCCTCAACCTCAGCGACACCCAGAACCAGCGCCACCGCGCCACGAACGCCGAGCGCGGCCTCGACCACCTCATCGAGGTCGTCACCGGGTCCTTCCACGACATCCCCTACCCCGACCGCAGCTTCGACGTCGTCTGGTCCCAGGAAGCCTTCTGCCACAGCGGCGACCGCCCCCGCCTGCTCAGCGAAGCCGTCCGCGTCCTCAAGCCGGAGGGGGCCCTGGTCTTCACCGACGTGATGGCCGCCGAAGACACCCCCGCCGCCGCCCTGCGCGCCGCCGTCTCCCGACTGGGCGTGGACGCCCTGGCCACGCCGCACTTCTACCGCCGCGCACTCGCCGGCCTGGGGCTCTCCCACACCGACTTCGACGACCGCAGCGACCAACTGCTCAGCCACTACGAGCACATCACGGAGGAGACGCGCCGGCGCGAACAGGAACTGCGCCGCATCATCAGCCCCGCCTACGTCGACAGCCTGCTGGCCAATCTGCCCCTGTGGGTGGCTGCCGCCCGCCGCGAGGAACTACGTTGGGGCATCTTCCACTGCCGCGCCTGACGAGGGACGAACCCTGACGTCCGCGTAGGCGGTGACGCACTCGGCCATGCAACGAGCCCCCGACCCCAAGGCGGTTTCTAGGGCTCATCAGGCTTCCGGGTCCATTTCTGACGATGCGTCACATCGCTGATCGCGCGCACACCAGGTGCGGGTGGTGATGGCGGATCGGGCAGCCGGGGCGTGGCGGCCCGTCACCGTCCACACACGTTCGCGTGCGCGTCACTACCGGGGGAGGCTGTTCGTACCATCGGCTCACTCGGCCCTCGGCTCGGGCCGGACACCTGTTGTGCTCCAGCGGCCCGTGCGGTCGCGGACCGAGAGGGGCTGCGGTGAGCAGCCCGCGACGCCGGGCGGCGTCCGGTCCCGCGGCGAGCGTGGAGGCCATCCGGCCGATCGTCCGGATGTGGGGAACCGCCTGCCCGTGCGTCCGTCAACATCACCCGCAGCCGCCTCGGACGCCTCACCCGCCAAGGCTTCCTCGCTCAACCCGGACGAGGCCGCTACCGGAAACGGACTTAACGTCCACTCACACCATCAGCGTCCACCGGTTCTGTATCTCTGTATTGTTCTCGCCCCTTGCGCCACCCGGGTGAACCCACTGGGCGCTGCGACCCGTGTGCCCCAAGTGACAGCTGGTGCCACTGATGGCACTCGCGCCTTCTTGGGGAGGGAAGTTGATGAAACGTCATGGTCGGCGCCTGGTCGCCCTGGCCGCATCGATGGCGGCCGCGGTCTCGCTCGTCGTCGCTTCGGGTGGCATGTCGGCGGCTCAGTCGGGCACCGGGGCAGCGGGTCTGCCGGGGATCGGGGGCCGGGAACGGCGGTGAGCGCCGCGGACCGGCAGGACCTGTCGGTGAAGGCCGAGCCGGGTGGGGTTCAGTGCACGGAGGTGGCCGTGGGGTCGGCGCCTGGGAAGGCGGGTGCGGCGGCCGAGTGCGTGCAGGTCACCGACGGCCCGGCGGGTCGTAGGAGTGTTTCCGAGGCCGTCAGCAGCACGCAGGACGGTGCCGGGGCGTGCTCGATCGGCAGCGCGGGGTACTGGTCGTACGAGCGGTTCGGGTCGTGCCTGAAGGACATGACCACGACCTACACGCTGCGCGACGACAAGGGCACCGCCATCGGTTCGGCCCAGCTCAAGATCAACCTGAGCATGTCGCTGAGCGCCACGAGCTCGATGTGGACCGAACTGGTGACGGTCACCATGGTGTCCTCGACCAGCAACGTGCCGAGCCTCAACATCGCGTTCGACGCCAGCTGTACGGCGCCCTGCCAGATGGGCGCGGCCAAGCCCTGGGCGGGCGCCCGTACGCTGACGCCCGGGACGTCGGCGCAGGGTACGGTCCTGTACTCGGACTCGCCCGCCGTCGGGGCTGTCGACTCCCTGGCGAACGAGTACCACATGTACGTCACGCAGGACAGCACCATCCCCCTGCAGCCGAACGTCAACTGGACCAATCCGCGCAAGGTCCGCTGCGACAACGCCGTCCACGAGCCGGGCAAGGGCTCGCCCGGATGCGTCTACGCCGACGTCCGGCCCGACCTGTCCTACTCCCTGACGGACTACGGTGCGGCGGCCGCGACCTACGCCTTCGCACTGAACTACCTGCCCAACATGCCCACGCAGTTCACGCGACTGAAGGGCGACAGCGAGCCGAACCGCAAGCGCACCTGCGGCGCGCAGAGCACGGTGCCGTTCGCCCAGCTGGACCCGGTCGCGTTCCCGGAGGACAGCTGCGACGAGTTCCCCTTCGCCGGGACGTACCAGGGCGGCACGAACGGCGGGCTGTGCGCCGAGATCGTCCCCCAATTCACCAACGGCAACTGGACGTTCCGTGAGACGACCGGACACCCGGTCACGTACAAGGAGTCGTGCGTGCGGGGCCACGTCCCGCTCCCGGTCAACAAGGCGGCCGGCGGGAAGTACGGCAGCTTCGTCCAGACGCAGCGCCTGATCGACACCGAGGCGTTCACCGTCTCCTGGACGACCTGACGTCCACGGGTCCCGGCCCGAACGACACCGTGGCCGCGCCCCGGGGGGCCGGCCCCCCCCCGCGGGCGCGGGCCCCCCCCCACACACCGCCCCCCCGACAGGGTTAACCGGCCCGTACCCCCCAGGGACCCCCGGGGGCGCCCGGACACAAC
>NZ_JBHXMU010000034.1:0-54523 GCF_042720685.1 Kitasatospora sp. NPDC058492 | reverse complement strand
GTTGCTCACCCTCCCTCGCGCCCCCCCGCCCGCCCCGGGCGCCCCCCCCTACCCAGCGGGGGGGCGGGGGGGGGGGCACCGCCCCCCGGGCGCGGCCGCGGAGCCCCGACAACGAACGGCCCAGCAGAAAGAGGATCGCGACGATGACCACGCAGGACCCCTGGTGGGCGCACGACATCATCGTGTGCCTGACCTTCGCCCGCCACCGCGGCCCCGCACACGTCCTCGACGCCTACGGGGCAGCCGCCGAACCGGTCCGGGAGCTGACGCTGCAGCAGGCCCGCACCACCCTCCCGATCGCGGAGGGAGGCGTCGTCCTGCGCACCGGTGTCCTCGGGGACGGGGAGTGGGCGTTCTGCCACGAGAGCGGCGAGCCCGAGGGCTTCAAGGAGGCCGTGCTCTCACGCCTGTCGGCAGGCACCGAGGCCGTCCAGCTGTACAGCGTCGACGGCATGACCACCCTCGAACGCTACCGGGACGGCGTACGGATCGAGTCCTTCGAGGCGGGCTTCCCGTCGACGCTGCGCAGCGGCCCGGACCACCCGCTGTGGGACGCGGTCCAGGTGCTCCCGGACCGCTCCACGGCCACGCAGGCGGCCGAGGGAGTCCAGGCGTACCTGGGCGTCCGCATCGACGGCGACGTCCTGGAAGGCCCCCTGCCCACCGCGTACCTGCCTCCGGAGCGACGGGCGCCACTCTCCTCCCGCGCCCCCGCAGCCCCGGAGGACGCGTCCTCACAGGGGCTCGGCCGCCTCCTCCCAGGGCTTCCCCCGCACCCCTGACCCGCCGGCGCAGGACGCCACCGCTCGGGACGCCACCGGCCTCGACCTCCACCCCGCCAGAATGGGGTCTGTACAGCCAAAGGCTCTGTCCAGTAATCGGTGGTGACGAAGGGTGACGTCGGTCGTCGGCATGATGTGCGTGATGTCAACGAGCTTGTGAGCGTGGTGTTTTCGGGGCTGTCGGCCCTCGTCATCGAGGGGGTGGCGGACGAGGGCGAGGTCATCCGGGTGTCGGCGCGGACGCGGGATGATCCGGTGCCGTGCCCGGTGTGTGGGCGGCCGACGGGGCGGGTGCACGGGTTCCACGGCCGGGTGGTCGCGGATGTCCCGGTGGATGGGCGGCGGGTCGTCGTCTCGGTGCGGGTCCGACGTCTGGTCTGCCCGGTGCTCGGCTGCCCACGGCAGACGTTCCGCGAGCCTGTTCGCGCAGTTGCGCGATGGTCTCGCGCACCAGCAGCTGCCGGGTGCTGATCTTCTCCAGCATGTCCCTCCTGGGGTCCTCCCGTCACAGTCGTCGGCCCGCGCGGCGGGCGGGTCGCGCCAGCTCGCAGTGGCGGTGCGGGTCAGCCGGTGGAGCATGACGTCGGTCATCGACCAGTGGACCACCGCCACCGAGCTGGCGGGCAGTGCCTCGTAGTCCCGCGCCAGGCGGCGGTGCAGCATCAAGGGCCCCACGTCTGCTCGACCATCCACCGCTTCGGCTCGGGCGTGAACCCTCGTGTGCCGGGCGCGCGCTGGACGACCTCGACATCGATGCCCATGCGGGCGCCGTGCGCGACGACGGCGTTCTTGAATCCGGCGTCGACCCATGCCTTGGTCACGGTGGGCGCGCTCGCGGCGACCTTGTCCAGCAGCGTGATTCCGATGGCGTTGTCGTGCACGCTGGCGGCGACCACCACGACGGCGATGATCAGGCCCAGGACGTCGGTGGCGATGCCCCGCTTGCGGCCTGGGCTTCTCTTGCCCGGGTCCAGTCCGGTGGTGTCCTTGGGTGCCGTTCGTCGAGGCCCGCACGGTCTGCGAGTCCAGGACGACAGCGGTGGGGTCCTCGTGACGTCTGCGCATTTCGCGGACCTGCCATCGCATCAGGTCGTGGACGGTCTCGGCGGTGCCGTCGTCGCGCCACAGTGCGAAGTAGTAGTACACCGCGCTCTTCGGCGGCAGGTCATGCGGCAAGTACCGCCACTGGCAGCCGGTGCGAGCCTGGTAAAAGATCGCGTTCACGATCTCCCGCATGTCGTAGCCGCCCTGGTGGCCGCTGACCGAGGTGTGCCGGCCCTTCCAGGAGACGATGACCGGCCCGATCAGCTCCCAGGCCTCATCCGACAGGTCGCTCGGGTACGGAGCGCGTCCACCCACGCCCACCAGCGCACCGCATTTCCGGCCGGTCGGGAAGCCCTAAAACCGGACAACCTGCCTTCAAGCACGACGAGACCCACCGACACTCGCAGAACGCCCTCTCACATCGGCCGCCACCAACGCCTCCGCGTAGGCCCTGGTCTGGAACAACCCAGGAACAACACCCAACTCGAACTGCCGCAGCTCAACCGCCCTTGCCTCGTGCGCCGCATACTCCGGGAAACCTTCCAGCAGGGATCCCCCACCGCTGAGGCTCCAATAGGTCAGCTCCAGCGTCCCTCCCGTGTTCAGAACCCGATCGACCTCAATCACCCAGTCGAGTGTGGGACTGCGTGCCCCTCTTTCGAGGTTCGAAATCTGACTGTCACTCAGCGACATAAGCCTGCCGAGCTCGGCCTGGGTCATACCAGCCGCCTGGCGGGCCTTGCGAAGTTGGGCGCCGAACGCCGCAAGGGAGGATGCCGACGGATCGAGTTTGCCGAGGTGGTCCCGCAGCACGCGCCGGACGGTGTCCCGTTGCGGGGAGGTCGACGCCCCGGAACGTCAGGTACCGGCCGACTGCTGGCAGCCGGCCGGTACCGAATGGGGGTGAATGGGAGGTGAGGGGATCAGGGGGTGGTGAGGGCGAACCAGAAGTCGAAGCTCTCCAGCAGCCCCGCGAGAGTGTTCAGCGGGTCGATGGTGCCGGAGTCGACCGTCAGGTCCTTGCTGTCCGCGAGCGCGGCCACTTCCTTCTGCGCGTCCTTGGCGAGGGCGAGTTGGTTGAGACCGGTACGGGTGAGGGTGTACGAGGCATCGGCGCCGGTGCCGGTGTCGGCGGTGTAGACGAGGACGCCGTTTCGCAGCTGGACGGTGCACTGCGTGGGGTCTCCGGCGTTCCCGCCGGCGATGGTGAGGGCGATGGTGAGCGGGTTGTTCGCGGCGTCGGGGCCGTTGAGGCGGATGCCGAGGTAGTCGAAGACCATGTCCTGGGGCATGGCGGCGATCACGTCGTCCGTGATGATCTCGGGTGCGGGCAGCGCGCCGGTGCTGCCGGTGCCGGCGCCGGGGTTGCGCAGTTCCGCGGCCCCGGCGAGGTAGAAGTTGCGCCAGGGGCCGCTTTCGGCGAGGTAGCCGAGCTGCTCCAGCGCATCGGCCTCCAGCTTCCGGGCATCGGTGTTGGCCGGGTCCGCGAAGACCACGTGGCTGAGCAGTTCGGCGACCCACCGGTAGTCGTCGGCGGTCGTCGCGTTCCCGTAGGCGGTCTGCGCCGCCTTCACAATGGTGTCGGCGCCGAACGTGTCCGTGTAGCGCTTGCCGACCTCCTCGGGGGGCAGGCCGTGCAGGTGGGCCGCGTTGCCGTCGAACCAGCCGAGGTAGCGCTGGTAGACGGCCTTGATGTCGTGGTTGGTGGTGCCGTAGTAGCCGCGGTTGAACCACTGGCCGGCCAGGCTCTGGGGCAGCTGCTGGTCGAGGTCCTCGGCGATCTCGTGCATGGTCCGGCCGTGGTTGGCCAGGCGCAGGGTCTGGTCGTGCAGGAAGCGGTAGAGGTCGGCCTGGCTGGTGAGGAAGTCGACGATCTCGTTGCCGCCCTCGCTCTTCCAGCGGGGCCAGAAGTGGCTGGCGAACAGGGAGGTGGCGTCGCCCCCGTAGAGAGTGGCGGACTCGGTGAGGTAGTTCGACCACTCCTTGGCGTCGCGGACCTGGGCGCCGCGCAGGCTGTAGAGGTTGTGCAGGGTGGGCGTGGCGTTCTCCGCCATGCACAGCGACTTGACGTCGGGGAGGTAGAAGTTCATCTCCGCCGGCGCCTCGGTGCCGGGCGTGAGCTGGAACTCGAACTGGATCCCGGCCAGGGTGCAGGGGACGCCCGCGGGGATCTGGGTGTCCTCGTCGGTGACACTGGCGACGACGGTGTGGGTCGGGGCGAGCAGGCCGGTGGTCCCCGACGACATCGTCTTGCCGAGTCCCGCGTCGATCTGCTGGTCCGCGCCCTTGTGGAGCAGTGATCCGTACATGAAGGTGGCGCGACGGCTCATCGCGTTGCCCGCGTACACGTTCTCGCTGACGGCGTGCTCCAGGAAGCCGTCCGGCGCGACGATCTTGACGTCGGCATCGGGGGTGCCGCCCGCGAACAGGCCCCGGACGCCGCCGTAGTGGTCGGTGTGGGAGTGGCTGAAGATGACGGCCTTGATGGTGCGCGCACCGCGCTCGCCGAGGTAGAGGTCGAGGGCGGCCTTCGCACACTCCTCGCTGATCAGGGGGTCCAGGACGACGATGTCGCTGCTCTGCTGGGTCGGGTCCTCCATGAAGGTGATGTTGGATATGTCCATGCCGCGGACCTGGTAGACGGCGTCCTTCACCACCTCGTACAGGCCGGCGTTCATGTTCAGCACGGCATTGCGCCACAGGCTCGGATTGGCCGTGTCCGGCGCGGGGGTCTGCTCCGACAGGAACGCCGCGTAGGGGGCCAGGTTCCAGGCATAGGGCTGACCGCTGGGGCTGGGGCCGGGAACGGGGTCGTTGGGGTCCAGGGCCACCAGCAGGCCCTGCTTCGCGAAGTCCGCCTCGGCGTCCTGGCCGGGCGGCGGGAGCGCGACGCCGGCGTTCAGCTGTGCGGTCAGCGGGGTCGCCGGCTGCGGTTCGTCGTAGGGGGTGGGAAGAGCGGAGTCGGGCATGGACGCTTCCTCTCGGTGGTGGGGCGGAGCAGCGGCCGGCGGGCGAGCGCGCACGGCGCATCGCCCGCCGGGGGCCGCGGAATCCCGGGACGGTGGAAGACCAGGGGTCGCGACGACTCCCCCAGCGCGTCCCGGCAGGGTTCAGAAAGTACGCAGCCCTCCCCCGCACCGGCAGGGAATCGCCAAGAGCCGACACCTGCGCCTCCCAGAACCGGACAACCCGTCAGACCGGGGTTTCGGAGAGCTCCGGGCAAGCGCCGCACGGGGCTTACGTCACCACCGCCCCGCGGCCGGACACCACACGGGTGGTCGGGACGAGCGGACTCACCGGCGAACGGAATCGAACACGAGCGTGTGGGATCACGGGGCCGCGAGCGGGGCACGGTCTACGCAGCCCATCCGGCCGGATCCCGCCGGTGGCCGGATCAGATACGGCGCCCGGTGGCGGCAGCACGCGACCGAGCGACAGCCCGTAGCAGTCTGATCACGACGTCCGCGATCACGGACCGGCGCGTCCTCGTCGCCGGACGTGACCGCGACATGGCCGAAGACGTCCCCGCACTCACCCGCGGGTCCGAGGACATCTCCAGCGACGCGAGCCGCGCGCCGGCCTCGACAACCGCACGGGGAGCGGTCCCAACCTCGTCCGCGCCGCCCCGGCCACAGCGCCCCCGGATCTGGCCCGATCAAGGCCCGGCCGGCACCGAACTCCGCCACCCGGCGCCCGCCCCGCGCCGCACCCGTCCCACCCGACCGCCACAATGGCGCCATGAGGTTGATCCACGCCGTGGCCGGCGCACTGCTGCTCCTGCTCATCGTCGGCAGCATCCTGCGCACGCTGGTCGTCCCGCGCGGGCTGTACTCGGCGCTGGTCAGCCGGCTCTGGCGGGTGCTGCGGACCGTGCTCCGGCTCTACGCGACGCCGTTCCGCACCTATTACGCGCAGGACCGGGCGCTGACCTGGCTGGCGCCGCTGATCCTGCTCGGCATGCTCGGGGTGTGGCTCAGCGGCATGCTGCTCGCCTACACCCTGCTGCTGCACGGCACGTCCGACCTCAGCTGGTCGGTGGCCATCCGGGAGGCCGGATCCAGCCTCTTCACCCTCGGTTACGCCAGCGGCGAGCGCCTGCAACTGTCGGCGATCGACTTCATGGCCGCCGCCAGCGGCCCGCTGGTGATCGCCCTCCAGATCGCCTACCTGCCCACCCTCTACGCCGCCTACCAGCGGCGGGAGACCGAGGTGACCCTGCTCCAGTCCCGGGCCGGCGAGCCCGCCTGGGGCCCGGAACTGCTGGCCCGGCAGTCCCTCGTCGACACCGAGACCGCCCTCCCCCAGCTCTACCGGGACTGGGAGCGGCTCGCCGCCGACATCGGCGAGAGCCACTCCAACTACCCGGTGCTGCTGTCCTTCCGCTCCCCGCAGCCGAACCGCAGCTGGGTGGTCGGCCTGATCGCGGTGCTCGACGCGGCCGCCCTCCACCTCGCGCTCTGCCCGCGCTCGGCCCCGCCCGAGGCCCGCCTGGTGCTGCGCGCGGGCTTCACCGCGCTGCGCGACATCGGCCGCTCCGTGCGGATCGACTTCGACCCGGACCCGGACCCGGACGTCCCGATCCGCCTGACCTACACCGAGTACATCGGCGCCGTCGCCATGATCACGAGCGCCGGTTTCCCCCGTGAGCGCCCGGTCGACGAGGCCTGGCAGCACTTCCACGGCTGGCGCGTCAACTACGAGGCGCTGGCCTACGAACTCGCCCGCCGCGGCGACGCCGTCCCCGCCCTGTGGACCGGCCCGCGCGACTTCCACGCCCCCGTCATCCCCCCGGCCCGCCCCACCGACCGCCGCCCGGGCCCGACCGGCCCCACCCTCCCCGCAGCCTGACCCCACGACCGCGTGGCACCGCACAGCCGTATGGCACCGCGACCGAGACGGATCGAACCATCAGAAGCGCCACCAGGACGGAGTTCACCGAGTGACACCATCGCGACTACCCGCGTGGTCGGCCGCCGTGCTGACGGCAGCGGGGTTGCTGTGTGGCTGCGGTACCAGTGCGTCGGCCGGTGGCGGCCCTGCTGGTCCCGGGGCCGTGGTCTCCTCGCCGGCGCAGCAGGTGGACGCGCTCTCGCTCGCAGCGCTGCAGGACTTGGCGTCGGCGCTCGGAGAGCAGGGGCGCGGCGAGTTCAAGGACACCTTCGGCGCGCTGAAGCTGGACCCGGCGGCAGGCCGGGTCGTGCTGTTCGCGACGGACGAGCCGCGGGCCAGAGCCCTCGTCGCGGCCGCCGCCCAGGCGCATCCCGGCGTCGAGACGGGACGCGCCGAGATCCGGCACGCGTCCTACGCGCGGGCGACCGTCGACCCTGTCCTCAAGAGGATCGGCGATGCGGCACAGGCCGATTCGCTGCCGTTCCCGGTCTATACGGCGGCCCTGCTGCCGGACGCGTCGGGTATCACGGTCACCACGTCGCATGAAGGCGCAGCGTCGTCAGCACTCAAGAAGGCCGTGGCCGAGCTCGCGGGTACCGTCCCGGTGTCGTACGAGGAGGCCAAACCGGTCCGCAACCTGGACGCCACCGCTCAGATGGTGCCTCCGCCGTGAGCGGGCGCTGGCTCGTCACGTCATGACCCGGGCGGGCCCGCTGCGATGGTCCGCAGCGGGCCCGCCCGGGTGTCACAGCTACACCGCGACCGGTGCGCCCGTGGTCAGGGAGTGTTCGGCGCCGGCCAGGATTTCGACCACGCGCAGGCCGAACTCCGCGTCGCAGGGGTGTGGTTGGCCGGTGGCGGCCGAGGCCTGGAGGGCGTCCAGGGCGCGGTGCAGGGCTGCGGTCGGGCCCTCGCCGCGCTCGGGCAGGTGGGCGATGCCGTGCTCGCCGCGCAGTTCCAGGCCTGCGCCGCCGGCGCCGACCGGCGCGGTGAGGCTGAGCGCCAGGGTGCTGGAGGCGCCGGCGGCGTGCCGCAGCACCAGGTGGACGGTGTCCAGCGGGCCGGCCACCGCCGTGACCTGCGTCGCGTCGCCGAGCACCGGCAGCAGCACCGACAGCGCGTGCGGGCCGACGTCCCACAGCGCGCCCTTCTCCTCGCGCCACGGCGAGGCCGCGTACGGGCTGGTGCTGCCGGGGGCGAACACCGAGCCGAGCCAGTCCGAGCGGCCGGTGAACCAGCCGCCCAGGCCTGCCTGTTGCTCGATCCACGGGATCTGCTCCCCGCCGAAGCGGACGGTGAAGAAGACCACGGAGGCGACCTCGTGGGCCCGGACGGCCTCGGCCACGGCCTGCGCGTCCGGCACGGTCAGCGCGACCGGCTTGTCCAGCAGCAGGTGGCAGCCGGCCTCGGCGGCCCGTACCGCGAGGCCCGCCTGCACGGTCGGCGGCAGCGCGATCGAGACCGCGTCCACCTCGGCGAGCAGCTGGTCGAGGTCCGCGTAGCCGGGGACGCCGTACGCCCCGCCGAGGGCCGTGGCCGCCTCAGGCCGGCGGGCCCAGACGCCGGTGAACTCCAGCCCGGGGTGCTCGGCGAGGACGGGTGCGTGCACCCGCTCCGCCCAGGGGCCGGCGCCCAGCAGTCCGATCCGCACGATGTCTCCGTTCCTCCGTGGTACTTGAAAAATTCAGTTCTGCACGCGGGCCAGCGTGAAGCCGTCGTAGCCCTTGCTGCCGACCGTCTGCACCGACGTCGCGGTGACCCTCGGCTCGGCGGCGATCAGGTCGTGCAGCGCCCGGGTGCCGACCACCGCCGGGTTGGTGCTGTCCGCGTCGGCGACGGCGCCGCCGCGCACCACGTTGTCGACGATGATCAGCGAGCCGGGCCTGGTCAGCTGGAGCGCCCGCCGGAAGTACTCGGGGTTGCTGGGCTTGTCCGCGTCGATGAAGACCAGGTCGAAGGGCTCCACGCCCTGCTCCACCAGCGCGGCCAGCGAGTCGGCGGCCCGGCCGAGCCGCACCTCGGCGACCTTCTCCAGCCCTGCGCGCGCAATGTTCCCCTGGGCGACCTCGGCGTGCTTCGGGTCGATCTCCAGGGTGATCAGGGTGCCGTCCGCGGGCAGCGCCCGGGCCAGCCAGATCGCGCTGTACCCGCCGAGCGTGCCGACCTCCAGGATCCGCCGCGCGCCCTGGGTCAGCGCCAGCAGGTGCAGCAGCTTGCCCTGGTTGGGGGCGACGGCGATCTCCGGCAGCCCGGCCGCGTCGGCGGCGGCGGCCGCGGCCTCCAGCGCCGGGTCGTGCCCCACCAACTGCTCGGAGAAGTACGCGTCCACGGCATCCCACGTCGACTGGGTCATCGGGCCCTCCAGTTGTGCATGATCGGCAGGTACCCGCCGATGCTACTCCGAGGGCTCGACAGCCCCGCCGTGCTCAGTGCAGACGCCTCGTCACTGCGCTTACTGCGCTTATTCCGCGACGGGCGCCTTGGCGGCGGTCGCTGCGGCGGCCGCTTGCTCCGCCTCGATCTTGGCGTGGGTCTTGGCGGCCCGGCGCTTCATGAACCAGGCCGAGGCGCCGCCGATCAGCACCGCCGCGGCCAGGCCCGCCCAGGAGAAGCGGGACAGCCAGGGCTCGATGCTCTTGCCGACCTTGTAGACGAGCAGGGTCGTGCCGCCGGCCCAGACGATGCCGCCGAGCACGTTGGCGATCAGGAACTTCCAGTACGGCATCTTCAGCGCGCCGGCGAGCGGCCCGGCGAAGATGCGCAGCAGGGCGATGAAGCGGCCGAAGAAGACCGCCCACATCCCCCACTTCTGGAAGGAGCGCTCGGCGGTGGCCAGGTGGGACGGTCCGAAGTGCTTGGGGAACTTCCGTCCGAGCTTCTCGAACAGCGGCTTGCCGCCCTTGCGGCCGATCGAGTAGCCGATCGAGTCGCCGATGATCGCCCCGAGGATCGCGACCACCGCGATCCATTCCGGGCTCACCACACCCTTGACCGCCATCAGGGTGGCCGTGACCAGGGCGATCTCGCCGGGCAGCGGGATGCCCAGCGACTCCAGGCCGATGATCAGGCCGACCAGGGCGTACACCGCGGTCGGTGGGACGCTCTCGATCCAGGCGTCGATGTGCAAGGCCAGTACCTCCGTGGCAGGTCGGAACCGGCGCGGCCCTCAGCGGTGCCGCGCGCCGATTCCGGCAGTTGTCCGATGGCGGCAACGCGGCCGCTTCCCCATAAGGGCAGCCTAACGTGCCGGGCGGCCTGTCCCCCCGGCCGATCACCCGTGGTTACGACGTGCGGTGGTGCCTCATGGTTCCCGCTTGACCAGCCGTTCTTCAAGATCCGGCAAAGCGAAGTGCGACCACGGACGGCCGCGCGTTCACCCGGCGCACGAGCGGCAGCAGGGCGCGGAGCAGGCCCCGCCCGCCCTCCGGGTAGACCTCGCGCACGTCGGTCACCGCCGGGTGCGCGCCGGCCAGCTTGCCGCGTTCGTCCGCGTCCATGCCGAACGGCATCGGCGGCGCCTGGTAGTGCCGGTTCCGCAGCTTGCCCTGGACGGAGCGGGCGCTGAACCAGCGCGGCACCGCGTCCAGCACCATCGACCCGCCGGGGAAGCGCTCGGCGCAGGCCGCGATCAGTGCCCGCACCTCCTCCGGCCGCAGGTACATCAGCAGGCCCTCGGCGCAGATCATCACTCCGCGCGCCGGATCCACCTCGTCCATCCAGCCCGGGTCGGTGACCGGGCAGGCGAGGATCCGGCGCCGCTCGTCCGGCGGCAGCAGCCGCTCCCGCAGCGCGGCCGCCTCCGGCAGGTCCACCGACAGCCAGTCCGCCCGGCCGTTGTCGACCCGCCACGCCTGGGTCTCCAGGCCGTCCCCGAGGCCGACCACGGTGCCGCGCGGGCAGCGGGTGAGGAAGTCCGCCACCTCACGGTCGAAGCAGGCCGCCCGCAGCGCCTGCAACTGGCTGACCAGCGCGCCCTCCCCGAAGCGCTCCGCGAACGGGAAGTCGATCCGGTCGACCAGTTCGACCGCCTTCGGGTCCTCCAGGACCGTGTCCGGCCGACGCGCCTCCACCGCGCGGTGCCACAGCGTCCACAACGCCGTCTCCGGCACCTCCGCCAACTCCGGCCGCTCCCCGCCGCTCATCGCTCACTCCTTCGGACGTGCTCCGCGCTGGACCTGCTCCGCGCCGGACGTGTTGCGCGCTCGGCGTGCTCGACGCTCGACGTGCTCGACGCTCGACGTGCTCGACGCTCGACGTGCTCGACGCTCGACGTGCTCGACGCTCGACGTGCTCCACGCTCCGGCCTGAACCCGCCGATTCTGACACCCCGGACGCGGGGACGCTCGGGCCGCCGCGCCGCTCAGCCGATGCTGAACGCGCCGTCCGGCGGGGGCGGGGAGTCGGTGGCGTCGGCGTCCGTGACCGGGGCGGTGCGGCCGACCAGGGCGGCCAGGTCGGCGCCGTCGGTGAGGCGGGCCGGGAAGATGTCGCCGGCCAGCAGCCGGGTGAGCTCGGCGGCCGGGAGCGGGGCCGTCGAACCGGCGAGCAGGATGTTGCCGTACCGGCGGCCGCGCAGCACCGGGGCCTCGGCGACCAGGCAGGTGTACGGGAACACCGCGCCGACCGTCGCGGCCTGGGCCCGGGCGAAGGCCAGCGGCGGGCCGTCGGCCAGGTTGGCGGCGTAGCAGCCGCCGGGGCGCAGGGCGGCGGCGGCCAGCCGCAGGAACTCCACCGAGGTGAGGTGGGCGGGGGTGCGCGAGCCGTGGAAAACGTCCGCGATCACCAGGTCCCGGGTGCCGGGCGGGGTCTCGGCGAGGGCGGCGCGGGCGTCGCCGACGGTCGCGGTGATGTCCGCGCCGGGCCCCTGCCAGGGCAGGTGCTCGGCGACCAGGTCGAGCAGCGGCCCGTCCACCTCGACCACCCGCTGGCGCGAGCCGGGGCGGGTGGCGGCGAGGTAGCGGGGCAGGGTGAGCGCGCCGCCGCCCAGGTGCAGCACGTCCAGCGGCCGCCCGGCGGGGGCGAGGGCGTCGGCGAGGTGGCCGAGCCGCCGGGTGTACTCGAACTCCAGGTGGGTCGGGTCGGCGAGGTCGACGTAGGACTGCGGGGTGCCGTCCAGGGTGAGCAGCCAGCCGCCGTCCCGGTCGAGGTCCGGCATGAGCTTGGCGAAGCCGAGGTCGGTGTGGCGCCCGACCGGCACCGGCTCGTCCGTCACCGGCTCGTGCGTCACCGACTCGTCCGTCACGCGCTCTCCCCCACGGCCTGAGCGTCCACGGCCTGGGCGTCCACCGACCCGACGTCCACCAGTCGGACGTCGAGGTAGGCGGCGAGCCAGCGGTCCAGTTCGGCGAAGGCCCGGGTGCGGGCGGCCTCGCCCGAGAGCACCAGGTCGTGCATGCCGCCCTCGATCCGGACGATGGTGACGTGCCGGCCCAGCCGCGGGCCCTGGCCGGCGATGTCGTCGGCGCGCAGCACGGCGTCCGCGTGGTGCAGGGCGTTGTGCCACTTGGTGGTCGTGATCGACCTGGTCGACGCCATCAGCAGCACCGGCACGTCGATCCCGAGCCCGTGCCGCAGCTGCCGATGGCCCTGGTGGATGGCGGACAGCCAGCCCGCGTACAGCGGGAAGCCCTCGGGGCGCTTGAGGGTGAGGTCGAAGTCCCACTCGCCCTCGTGGTCCTTGTGCAGGCTGTGCGTGTAGTGCGGGTTGAGCGTCGACGGCAGCACGCGGGTGGGCGCCAGCCGTCCGATCGCGGTGACGGCCGGGCCGCCGACGGTCCGCACGGCGGGCGCGGCCGGCATCGACAGGAACGGGCTGTTCAGGAACAGCCCCTCCACCAGACCGCGCCCCGAGCGCCGCCCCGCCCACAGTGCGCCGATCAGCCCGCCGGTGGAGTGCCCGTTCAGCAGCAGCCGCCGGTGCCCGTCCACCTCGCGGATGATCCGCACCGCCTCGTCGATCTCCTCGTCGTACTCGGCGAGGTCGCGCACGAAGTTCGGCGACTGGTGCGGGCGCAGGGAGCGACCGTACTTGCGCAGGTCCAGGGCGTAGAAGGAGAAGCCGAGCGCGGCGAAGTGGTCGGCGAGGTTGGTCTGGAAGAAGTAGTCGTTGTACCCGTGGATGTACAGCACGGCCCGCTCCGCCCCCGGCACCAGCCGGCGCACCAGCGTCGCGCAGACCTCCCCCTCGGCGTCCGGCCGCAGTGTCAGCTCGGCCGTCTCGTAGGGGGCACCCAGGATGTCTTCCCGAAACTCCATCTGCGCCGCACCCGTCCTCATGCTCGACCTGCCGTCCGTCGCAGGTGTTCTTGATCCAGGACCCCGACAATACCGGCCGGTAGCCCGGGGCGGCCTGTCGGGCGCCGCTCTGCCGGGCATCGGTGTGACCCGGCCGTCCGCGCCTCCTGATCGCTCCCCGTGCGCCTGCTGTGCGCCGGTGGTCGTGTGGAACGCTACCCGGACAGATCCAACTCCGGTTGTCACGCAGGCGAGTTGAGGAGAACACATGCCGCAGGCCGGCCACACCGATCCGTCGCTGTACCGTTCGGCCGCCGAGGCGATCGCCGCGCCACCGGAGACGCTGGCGTACGTCGCCGGGTTCGACCGGGCCGGGGAGCGGCCGGACGCGCTGCTCACCGTGGACACCGATCCGGCGTCGGCGAGCTACGGGAAGGTCCTGAACTTCGCCGAACTGCCGACGCTGGGCGACGAGTTGCACCACTTCGGGTGGAACGCCTGCTCCAGCGCGCTGGCGCACGCCTGCCACGAGAACCCCGAGCGGCGCTACCTCCTCCTCCCGGGCCTGCGCTCCTCGCGGCTGCACGTGATGGACACCCGGCCCGACCCCGTCCGGCCGCGCCTCGTCAAGACCGTCGAGGCGGCGGAACTCGCCGCCAAGGCCGGCTACTCGCGCCCGCACACCCTGCACTGCGGGCCGGACGGGGTGTTCCTGTCCTGCCTGGGCAGCGGGGACGGGAACGACGGGCCCGGCGGGGTGGCGCTGCTGGACCACACCACCTTCGAGGTGCTGCGCGCCTGGGAGACGGAGCGCGGGCCGCAGCACTTCGCGTACGACGTCTGGTGGCACCTGGGGACGAACGTGGGGGTGACCAGCGAGTGGGGCACGCCCTGGATGGTGGAGGGCGGGGTCGTCCCGGAGCTGCTGCTGGGCCGCAAGTACGGGCACGCGCTGCACTTCTGGGAGCTGGACTCGGGGCGGCACCTGCAACGGATCGACCTCGGCGACCAGTACCAGATGGTGCTGGAGCTGCGCCCGGCGCACGATCCGCAGGCCGAATGGGGCTTCGCCGGGGTGGTGACCAACGTCGAGGACCTGTCCGCCTCGGTCTGGCTCTGGTACCGGGAGGGCCCGGCGTTCACCGCGCGCAAGGTGATCGAGATCCCCGCCGAGCCCGCCAAGACGGAGGACCTGCCGCCCGCGCTGCAACCGTTCGGCGCGGTGCCGCCGCTGATCACGGACATCAACCTGTCGGTGGACGACCGCTGGCTGTACGTGTCCGCGTGGGGCACCGGCGAGCTGTTCCAGTACGACGTGTCGGACCCGTTCCACCCCCGGCTCGCCGACTCGGTGCGGCTGGGCGGTGTCGTCGCCCGCACCCCGCACCCGGCCGCGCCGGGGCGCCCGCTGAGCGGCGCCCCGCAGATGGTCGAGATCAGCCGGGACGGGCGCCGGCTCTACCTCACCAACTCCCTCTACGGCGCCTGGGACGACCAGTTCTACCCGGACGGCATCGAGCCGTGGATCATCAAGCTGGACGCCGACACCGAGGCGGGCGGGCTGAGCGTCGACGAGCGCTTCTTCCCGCACGGCGCCGACTTCCGGGGCCTGCGGGTGCACCAGACCCACCTCGCGGGCGGCGACGCCTCCTCGGACTCCTACTGCTACCGGTAGGACGTCAACCGGCGGGACGTCCACCGGCGGGACGTGCACCGGCAGGACGTGCGACTACCGGCAGGACGTACGGCTAACGGCAGGACGTACGGCTAACGGGCGAGCGCCTGGTCGTAGCGGACCTGGGCCAGGGGCAGCCCGGCGGCGAGCAGTTCGGAACGGACGGAGGCGACCATGCCGGCCGGGCCACTGACGCAGGCGAGGTGCTCGCGCCAGTCCCCGGCGCCCGCGACGGCGTCGGCGAGCCGGCCGGCGGTGACCGGCGTGAGCGCCAACCAGGGCTTGTGCAGGCCGAGTTCGGCGAGGGCGGACCAGTCGTAGAGGTCGCCGCGGTCCCGGGCGCCGACGAACAGGTGGACGCGGCGGCCGCGCGGGCGCTGGGCGGCCTGCTGCTCGACGATGGCCTTCATCGGGGCCAGGCCGGTGCCGCCGGCGACCAGCAGCAGGTCGCGGGTGTCGTCCTCGGACAGCAGGCCGCCGCGCGGCGGGCCGAGGCGCAGCCGGTCGCCGACCGCGGTGCGTTCGACGAGGGCCGCGCTGACCCCGTCCGGCCCGGTGCGCCGGACGTGGAACTCCAACTCGTTGTCGCTGCGCGGCGCGCAGCCCATCGAGTACTGCCGCCAGGTGTGCGGGAGCGTCGGGTGTTCGACCGTGCCGTACTGTCCGGCCCGGTACGGGTAGGGCTCGCCGGTGCGCACGCGCAGGACGGCGAGGTCGGGGCGGCGGCGCTCGTGGCCGGTCACCACGGCGTGCCAGTACGGGGGTTCGGTGAGCGCGGAGTCGGCGCCGGCGGTCATCGCCGCGACGGCGAAGCGCAGCATCCGGACCCAGGCCGCTTCCATCTCCTCGGTCCACCGGTCGCCCGCCCGGCGCCGGATCGCCGCGCACAGGGCCTCCTCGAAGGCCTCGTAGTGGACCGGCCGGACGCCCAGTTTGCGGTGGTCGCGCCCGAGTTGGCGCAGAGTCGCGGCCAGTTCGGCCGGGTGGTGGAGGTGGTCCACCAGGTGGCGGAGGATCCGTTCCAGGTGGGCCTGCTGGAACTCCATCGAGGCGGGGAAGAGCGGGCGCAGGTAGGGGCGGCGGCGGAACATCACCGCGTAGAGGTGGTCGATCAGTTCGGAGAGCGGGTCGAGCAGGCCGAGGTCGCGCCGGATCAGCCGTTGGTCGGCGGCGCCGTCGTAGCCGTCGTAGCCGTCCGGTCCGCCGGTGCCGCCGTACGCGTCGGCACCGGAGCCGGCCGGGTCGGGCCCGAAGGGCGAGGCGGGGGTGAGGAGTTGGCGCCGGAGCCGCATCGCGTGGTGGCGGGCGATCAGCCGGTCGTACTCGGCGGTGGTGCCGCTGGTGGTGGTGTCCATGACCCGCCCAGTCAATCGCCGCCCGGTTACCGGCGAGAAGGGCCGATGGCCCCGATCGGACCCGGGACCATCGACCCCTTGACGGGAGGGCCTGGCCGGAAGGCCTACCAGGGGCGCTACCGGACGGGATCGACCGGGGTCGCCTCGGCAGGCTCGGCGGGCTCCGGGTGGAACTCGGTGGCCGCCCAACTGGCCAGCAGGCGCAGGGATTCGGCGGAGCTGGAGCCGGGCTCGGCGTGGTAGGTGACGAGCACCTGGTCGACGTCCCCGGCCGGGCGCAGCGTCTCGTACTGGAGGTTCAGCCGGCCGACCACCGGGTGGTGCAGCCGCTTGGTGCCGTGGCCCTTGTCCTGGATGCTGTGGGCGGCCCAGAGGCGGCGGAAGTCGGCGCTCTTGAGGGAGAGTTCGCCGATCAGCGAGGCGAGCCTGGGGTCGTCCGGATCCCGTCCGGCGTCCAGCCGCAGCATGCCGACGACGTCGGTGGCCTTGCCGTCCCAGTCCTCGTAGAGCTCGCGGGAGGCCGGGTCGAGGAAGAGCTGCCAGGCCATGTTGCGCTGCTCGGGCGGCATCGCGGCGAAGTCGCCGAGCAGGGCGGTGCCGAGCCGGTTCCAGCCGATGATGTCCAGGCGCCGGCCGAGGACGTACGCGGGCACGCACTCCATCGCGTCCAGGAGCTGCTGGAGCGCGGGCCGGACCCGCTGCGGGCGGGCGGCGGCCCGGCCGGGGCGGCGGCGGGCGGGCCTGGTGAGCCGGCCGAGGTGCTCGCGCTCGGCGGGGCTGAGCCGCAGCACGCGGGCGATGGCGTCCAGGACGGCGGCGGAGACGCTCTCGCCGTGGCCCTGTTCGAGCCGGGTGTAGTAGGCGGTGCTGACTCCGGCGAGCAGGGCCAGCTCCTCGCGGCGCAGGCCGGGCACCCGCCGCCGGGTGGTGCTGTCCGGCAGGCCCACGTCCTCGGGCCGCAGCCGGGCGCGGCGGGATCGGAGGAACTCGCTGAGTTCGGTGCGCTGGTCCATGCCTGCAGTATGCGGGGGATCCGGGCCGCAGGGGCGGGGGCAAGGGTGATACTGCCGTGCGTACGTTCCGCGGTCGTACGTCCGGGGTCCCTACGCGTGGCCTGCGTACGAAGAGCTCTGGTCTGGCTGGTCGCACCGCACCGGCGCAGGCTGGAAGCATGACGAACTCGACGAACGCAACGACGACGAGCACCACCGAGGGCACCACCCGCACGGTCGCCGCCTACGCCGCGGCGCGGCCCGACTCCCCGCTGGAGAAGACCACCGTCACCCGCCGGGCGGTGGGCGAGCACGACATCGTGATCGACATCAAGTTCTGCGGCATCTGCCACTCCGACATCCACCAGGTCGGCGAGGACTGGGGCACCGGCATCTTCCCGATGGTCCCGGGCCACGAGATCGCCGGCGTGGTCACCGAGGTCGGCGCGGGCGTCACCCGCTGGCAGGCCGGCGACCGGGTCGGCGTGGGCTGCATCGTCGACTCCTGCCGGGAGTGCGACAACTGCCGGGCCGGCCTCCAGCAGTACTGCACCGGCCAGGGCGGCACCGTCTTCACCTACAACAGCGTCGGCCACGACGGCCTGCCGACCCACGGCGGCTACTCCTCGAAGCTGGTCGTCGACGAGGCGTACGCGCTGCGCATCCCCGACAACCTGCCGCTGGACGCCGCCGCGCCGCTGCTGTGCGCCGGCATCACGCTGTACTCGCCGCTCGCGCACTGGGGTGCCGGGCCGGGCAAGAAGGTCGCGATCGTGGGCCTCGGCGGGCTCGGCCACATGGGCGTGAAGCTCGCCCACGCCATGGGCGCGGAGGTCACCGTGCTCAGCCAGTCGCTGCGCAAGCGCGAGGACGGGCTGAAGCTCGGCGCCGACCACTACCGGGCCACCTCCGACCCGGCCACCTTCACCGAGCTCGCGGGCACCTTCGACCTGATCGTCAACACGGTCTCCGCCGACCTCGACCTGAGCGCCTACCTCGGCCTGCTGCGCACCGACGGCACCATGGTGCAGGTCGGCGCGCCGGAGAAGCCGGTCACGGTGAACGCGCACGCGCTGCTGTCCGGCCGCCGTTCGCTGGCCGGTTCGATGATCGGCGGGCTGCCGGCCACCCAGGAGATGCTGGACTTCTGCGGCGAGCACGGCATCACCGCGGAGATCGAGCTGATCCGCGCCGGGCAGGTCAACGAGGCCTACCAGCGGGTGCTGGCCGGCGACGTCCGGTTCCGCTTCGTGATCGACGCCGCGACGATCTGACCGTCCCGGCCTGACCTCGCACTCCCCCGTGCCCCGACGCCCCGCCCCCTGGTGCTCTCCCATCACCAGGGGGCGGGCGCCGTCGGGGCGCCTCGGGCCAGACCCCGGCCGGGTCGGCCCCGGGCTGCGGGTCAGACCCCGGCCGGGTCGGCCCCGGCCGTGCCCGCTCGGGACGACCGGCGTTCCTGGCGCCGGTCCTCCCGCCGTTGCCGCCCCCGGCGCAGCGGCTGATCGGGCAGCCAGCCGAAGGTGAGGCAGGCGCCCACCAGTCCGAGCAGCATCCCGATCACGAAGCCGCCCAGGTTGGAGGTGAGCCAGCTCGCCAGCGCGGCGAGCACGGCGAGGACGGAGTAGAACAGCCGCTGAGCCGGGTTGAACAGGATCAGCAGGCCGCACAGCACCATCACCGCCGGCACCAGGTAGCCCGCCAGCCCCTGCATCCCGATGTGCAGGACGACGGGCAGCGGGGCACGCAGGGTGAACAGGATCTCGGCGCCGCCGAACAGCACCAGCAGCCCGCCCCAGAACGGCCGTTGGCCCCGCCAGTCGCGTTTGACCGGTCGGGTGGTGGCGGGAGCGGGGGCGGGAGCCGTCCCCACGGCCCCCTCCGCGACGCCCTCGCCGGAACCGGCCGGCTCCGGTACGGACTCCGTCATGGTCAGCAGCCCTGGGAGCTGAAGCTCAGCCGCAGGTTGGGCAGTTTGAACCCGACGGCGGTGCTCGCGTAGTTGTGCTGCTTGAGGTGCGTCAGCACGACGGTGTCGGCCTGCTGCCCGAAGACGCCCGGGTTGCCCTTGCCCGCGTTGCCGGCCTTGGTGTACGTGCTGGCGTCGCCGCCGATCTCGATGTTGGTGAACTCCGCGTCACCGGACAGCATGTCGGAGTCGGTGGTGAGGTCGGTGGCGGAGACGGGGGTGCCGGCGTCGCCGGCGTGGATCACCAGGTTGACGCCACCGAGGTCCACGCTCTGGCACAGGTTGGTGATCTCGGCCTTCTTGATCGCCGAGACCGCGACCAGCACCTGACCGCCGGTGGAGCCCTGGTTGGGGCTGTCGGGGATCATCGAGTCCAGGCTGCCGAACTGGGCGAAGCCCTTGCCGTCGAGCTTGTCCGCGGTGATCGTGAACGGCATGCCGCTGATGGAGAACTGGGCGGCGAGTACGCCCTGGGCGGTGAGGGCCATCAGGACGGCGCCCGCGGCGACGGCCGGAACGGCCATCCAGGCGCTGCGCTTGAGCCGTACCCGCCCTCTCCTGCTGCCGGTCGGCGTCTCCGGGGTCTCGGCCGCGGCGGCGGCGTCCTCGGACATGGCCATGTGTGCTCCCTGTTGGGTGGGTGGGATGTGCAGGCACTGGCACGGTGCCCTGGCGCGGACAGCGTTCCACGGCCCGACCGGGCCGCCCGCCCCTCGGCAGCGGGGCGGGCACGGTCAAGCCGCGCTTTGAGTAACTGGGAAGCTACTGCCCGGTAGTGGCCGGGTCAATACGGGTGCACGAAGGATCTTCACCGATCGGAAACCCGAGCCGGACGGCCGCCTGCGCCGGGCCGAGGAAGGGCGCGAGACAGAACATGCTCAACACCGGAAGGAGTTCCGGAAGTTGAACCGTCCGGCCGGAGTCGATCCGCCGGTAGAGCGCGCTGTAGACCCCGCCCACCACGGCGTCCACCAGCTCCACCACCCGCACACCGCCCAGCGGTTGGGGCACCTCGGCGAAGAACGCCCGGAACCGGGTGAGGAGTTGGTCCCGCTCACGGCGGCCGGCCGGTCCGACCGCCTCGATCTCGATCACCGCCATGGTCGCGAAAGCCGGCGTCCCCGCCAGCAGATGGAGCATCGCGCCGAGCGCCTGCCGGATCCCGGCGCACCAGTCGGACTCCGCCGCGAAGGCCGCCGCCATCCGCCGGAGCACCACTCCGGTGCCGTGCCGGTGCGCGGCCAGGAAGGCGTCCTCCTTGCCGCTGAACAGCTCGTAGAAAACCGGCCTGGTCACACCCGCCGCGCGGCAGATGTCGCTGACCGTGGCGTGCTGGTAGCCGCGCGCGGCCACCGTCTGGACCAGCCCGTCGAGCAGCCGCTCGCGCTGGGTCGCGGCCACCACGCCCGGGGGCAGCCGGCTCGGGCCGCGCTTGATGGACCGGGCCGGGTCACGACCGGCCCGCGCGCCCGGCAGCAGGATCACGTCGGCACTTCGGAGGTGTTTCCGTTCCATCACCAACTCCTGTTACCTGTATTGACATTGACGCAACATCGGGTTTACAACACTGACAGGTTTCCAACCGGTGGGCGACCCTGTCACCACCGGACGACCTCCAGGGGCTCCGGCGGCCCCGGGCGAACAGCCCGGGCCACGGGACCACGAGCGGACGCAGGCCCGCGGCGGTGGCAGCCGCCGACGTGCACTCCTGCACTCGCAGCGCACGTCCGCACCTTCACACCGCTGTGCCGTACGAGCGGGCCCGTGGCGCCGGGCCCGCCGCACCACGGCCCCGCGAAGCCCCCGGTACGCCATGCCCACGCACCTCCCCCGCCGTGCACGCCACCACACCCGCACCGCGGGCCACCCCCACCCGTCTCCGCACGGAGAGAGGTCACCCTCATGCGCTTTCGCCGTACGCTCGGTACCGCCGCCCTCGCCGCCCTCGCCTTCACCTGCGCCGCCGTCGCACCCGCCCAGGCCGACGGCTCCGCGGTGCTGACCACCGGCAGCAGCAGCGGCCCGGACGTCGCCGTCGGCGACGTCCTCACCGCCAGCCTGGTCTCGGGCACCGCCGCCACCTTCTACAGCAGTGCCAGCGGCACGAGCGGCATCAGCTGCGCCAACTCGGCCTTCTCCGCGACCGTGACGGCCAACCCGGCCGCCCCCGGCAGCGCGGTCGAGCAGCTCAACACCCAGACCTTCGGTTCCTGCTCCTCCAACGTCCTCGGCGTCACCGGCGTCAAGAGCATCACCGTCAACAACCTGCCGTTCACCAACACCGTCGGCGACGGCCCCGGCAACCCGGTCGCCCTCACCCCCGGCGCGGCCGGCGCGATGAAGACCACGGTGGTGCTCAACACCATCCTCGGCAGCATCAACTGCGTCTACCAGACCACCACCGGGATCAACGGCACCACCTCGAACACCGGCAACACCATCGGCTTCTCCTCCCAGCCGTTCAACCTGGTCTCCGGCTCGGGCCTGTGCTTCTCGACCGGCTGGTTCAGCGCCACCTACGGCCCGGTCACCGACACCTCGGTGGCGGGCAGCCCGCTCATCTTCGTCAACTGACGACCCGAGGGGCACGCACCACCTGACGTCCGATCAGGCCCCGTCGACTGACGGCCGAGACCGGCGGGAACAGACGGGCGGTGTACGGCGGCCGTGGTTGCCGTACACCGCTCCGGCGCGCCCGCGCGCCCGCCAGGTGATCCGGCAGCACGCCACGACCCCGGCCCCGCGCCGCGCCACCCCGCCGAAGCCCCGAGACAGCGAAGTGACCGGCCGGTAGGGTGCTGCCGCACGGACAGGGCGGACAGGAACGGGGCGGGCAGATGAGCGGCGACGGCACGGGGTTCTTCGCATCGGTGGCGGACACCGCCGACCAGCTGGCCGCCACCGGCTACCTGGCCTCCACCGCCGTGGCCACCACCGTCTTCCTCGCCGACCGGCTCGGCAAGCCGCTGCTGGTCGAGGGCCCCGCCGGGGTCGGCAAGACCGAACTCGCCAAGGCGGTGGCCGCGGTCGGCCGGGCCCGGCTGGTCCGGCTCCAGTGCTACGAGGGCATCGACGAGGCCCGCGCCCTCTACGAGTGGAACCACGCCAAGCAGCTGCTGCGGATCACCGCCGGCCGCGACGAGGGCTGGGACGAGGCCCGCACCGACATCTTCGGCGAGGAGTTCCTGCTCACCCGCCCGCTGCTCACCGCCATCCGCGGCGACGAGCCCACCGTGCTGCTGATCGACGAGATGGACAAGGCCGACGTCGAGGTGGAGGCCCTGCTGCTGGAGGTGCTCAGCGACTTCCAGGTCACGGTGCCCGAACTCGGCACCATCGCCGCGAGCCGCCGCCCCTTCGTGCTGCTCACCTCCAACGCCACCCGCGAACTGTCCGAGGCGCTGCGCCGACGCTGTCTCTTCCTCCACCTCGACTACCCGGACGCCGAGTTGGAGCGGCAGATCGTCCGGCTCAAGGTGCCCGGCCTGGACGACACGCTGGCCGCCTCGCTGGTCCGGGTGGTCGGCGCGCTGCGCGCGATGGACCTGCGCAAGGCGCCGTCCGTCGCCGAGACCATCGACTGGGCCCGCACCCTGCTGGCGCTCGGCGCCGACACGCTCGACGAGGCGGTCGTCCAAGAGACCCTCGGGGTGATCCTCAAGCACCAGGACGACATCCGGAAGGCCGCACGGAAGCTCACCGTCGCATGACCACCGCCCCACCGCCGGCCGACACCGCCGCCCGGCTCACCGGCCTGGTCCGCGCGCTGCGCGGGCACGGCCTGCGGATCGGCCCCGCCGAGACGGTCGACGCCGCCGCCGTCCTCGACGTCCTCGGGCTCGCCGACCGCGAGCAGATGCGGGCCGGCCTGGCCGCCGCGCTGCTGCGCTCGGACACCCAACGGGCCGCCTTCGACGCCACGTTCGACCTGTTCTTCCCACTCGGCGTCGGCACCCCCGAGGCCGTCCGCGCCGACCCGCCCGCACTCCCGGACGACCCCCGGCCGCCGCGCCCCGGCCGGCCCGACCCGCTGCGCGACGACCTGCGCGAGCGCCTCGCCGCCGCCCTGGCCGCCGACGACCGGGCCGCCCAGGCCCGGCTGGCCGGCGAGGTGGTGGAGGCCCTGGGCCGGTACGGCGCCGGAGCCACGCCGGCCTCGGACGGCTGGTCGGCCCACCAGGCGCTCGGCCGGCTCGCCCCCGAGACGCTGCTCGCCCGGATCCTCGCCGCCCTGCGCGGGCAGGCCACCACCCCGGACCTGTCCGACCGCGTCCTCGCCGACGAGATCCGCCGCCGCATCCAGGACTTCCGCGCCCTGGTCGCCACCGAGGCCCGCCGCCGGGTCGCCGAACTGCGCGGCGCCGAGCGGATCGCCGAACGCGCCGTCGCACCCACCGCCGACCGGATCGACTTCCTCGCCGCCGGCCGCGACCAGCTCGCCGAACTGCGCCGCACCGTACACCCGTTGGCCCGCAAGCTGGCCACCCGGCTGGCCGCCCGGCGCCGCCGCGCCGCACGCGGACAGATCGACCTGCGCCGCACCCTGCGCCGCTCGCTGTCCACCGGCGGGGTGCCGCTGCGCCCGGCCTACCGGCTGCGCCGCCCGGCCCGGCCGGAACTGGTGCTGCTGTGCGACGTCTCCGGCTCGGTGGCCGGATTCGCCGACTTCACCATGCTGCTGGTGCAGGCGATGAGCGAACAGTTCAGCAAGGTAAGGGTGTTCGCCTTCGTGAACCGCACCGCCGAGGTCACCGCCCTGCTGGCGCGCGGCGACGCCGACCCGGCCCGGCTCGCCGCCCGGATCCTCACCGAGGCCAAGGTGATGGGCCACCACGGCAACAGCGACTACGGCTCCGCCCTGGGCGAGTTCGCCGAACGGCACCTGGACGCGGTCGGCCCGCGCACCAGCGTGCTGATCCTCGGCGACGCCCGCAACAACCACCGCGACCCGAACCTGGACGCGCTGCGCCGGATCGCCGGCCGGGCCCGGCGGGTCCACTGGCTCAACCCCGAGCAGCCCGCCCTCTGGCCGACCGGCGACTCCGCCGCAGCCGCCTACGCGGGCGTCGTGGAGATGCACTCCTGCCGCAACGCCCGCCGCCTCGGCGAACTGATCGCCCGCCTGCTGCCGGTCTAGGGAGCTTCCGAGTCCGTTGCCGTGGCGGCCGAAGCCTGGGCCTACGCCTCGGCCTGAGCCTGGGCCTGGGCCTGCGCCTGCGCCTGCGCCCGGGCCTCCTCGGCCGCCAGCTGCGCGGCCCTGGCGGCCAGCGGGTTGATGTCGGCCCGGCGCGCCGACTGCATGGCCGTCAGCCGCTGGACCACCACGATCGCCGCGACGGCCGCGACCAGGCGCAGCACCGAGCCGGCGGCCTCCACCCGAATGGTCTCGCGCAAGTCCCCCAGGCTGGCGAGCACCGTCACGTCCACGTACTTCATCTTCGAGTTGGCGATCCGGTTGACCACCAGCGCGCCGATCCAGGTGGACCACCACAGGACCAGGACCTTCTCCGACACCGCGCGGCGCCGTCCCTCCGCGTCCAGCGGAGCGCTCGCCCGCCAGCAGTCCACCATCAGCTGCCAGGGGAACCAGAGCAGGACGACCGGGGTGACCCAGGCCCCGATGGTCCAGCCGCGTCCGAGGCGGTGCCCGTTCGGCAGCAGCAGGTCGGCATTCTGGCGGATGCGGTAGAACCAGATGATGAACAGCACGGCGGTGACCATCGTCAGCGGAATGACGGCTTTGTCCAGCCCGTTCGCCAGGGAGTCCAGGGCATCGAATTCGTCAAGGCCGATGTCGCCCGAGCCGTCCACCAACCGGCCCAACAGGACATCGCCCCAGACGTCGGCCACGACCGCCGCCGCCGCCAGCACCGCGTTCAACCCCAGCAGGACGTAGACCGCGACGGCAAGGCCGTTCGCCGGTCGGAGCGCCGCCGCCCAGCCCGGGGCCGCCTCCGCGCAGCCGAAGCAGCGTCGGCTCTCGGTCCCCGCGGGACGCGCCCCACACGCCACACACACCATCAGATCGTCAACTCCTGGAATCGCCGCGTGCTCGGACTCGCACGCCGGTGCCGCCAGCGCCCCGACCGGGGCGGGCGCGCCGACTCTAGGGGATCACCGACGTCCGCTGCCAGCGGGATTTCGCAGCTCAGCGGCGGTATCGCCGGATAAACGACAGATCGCGCGGGAATCGAACCCCGGGGAGCCGACTCCGGCTCCCCACCCCGACCCGGCGCACCCGTCCCGCTCGATCCGGGTGTGCGGTCGACGGGCCCCGGGCGCAGGACCGGTGAAGGGGTGCGAGCATCCTGGGGAGGTCGAACGCGGCGTCAGGCCGAGGGGGCGGGCAGCAGCCGGTAGGCGTCCCCGTCCGTGAGCACGCGGCCGGCGGTGGGCGGCGCGAAGTGGGTGCCGAGCAGCAGGGTGTCCGTGCCGGCGAGGGAGCCGAGGAGCTTGCGGCGCGAAGCCTCGGACTGCCGCGGGTCGATGTCGACGCAGGCGCCGATGGCGGGGTGGGCGAGCTGGACCGGGTGGTGGATGCAGTCACCGGTGATCAGCGCCGCCTCGCCCCGGCTGGTCAGTTCGACGGCGACGTGGCCGGGGGTGTGACCGGGGGTGGGGATCAGGCGCAGGCCCGGGGCGATCTCGACGCCCTCGGCCGGGACGTCGACGAGGTCCAGCAACCCGGCCCGCTCGACCGGGATCACGGAGTCGAGGAACATCTGCCTGCGCGCCTCCTCCAGGTCGTACCCGGCCCAGAACTCCCGCTCGGTGCGGGAGGTGAGGTAGCGGGCGTGGGGGAAGGTGGGGACCCACTCGCCGTTCACCTCCCGGGTGTTCCAGCCGACGTGGTCGGCGTGCAGGTGGGTGAGGATCACCAGGTCGACGGAGTCCGGGGGGAAGCCGGCGGCGGTGAGGCGCTCCAGGTAGTCGGTCCGCAGGTGGTGCCAGGCCGGGTTGGCCCGCTCCTTGCCGTTGCCTATGCCGGTGTCGACGAGGACGCGCAGCCCGCCCACGGTGAACGCGAAGCTGTGGCTGTCGAGGTGCAGGACGCCCTCGTGGTCGGCGAAGTGGGGGTGCAGCCAGTCGTGGCCGGTCACCACCTCGGGGGTGGCCTCGGGCAGCAGCCAGGGCCCGGTCGCGGGTGGCAGGAGGGTCTCGTCGATGCGGTGGACGGTGACGCCGCCCACCGTCCAGGCGGGGGCGGGGGCGTCGGACGTGGCGCTGGACATGGGGGCTCCTCCCGTAAACGCAATCTGTTTGCGTTAAGCCATCGTAGGACCTACAGTCTGGCTAACGCAAACGGTTAGCTTTTGCTGCGGGTGCCATCTCGCGCCAGCCCCGATCAGGAGAGAACGCCCATGTCCTCCGCCGACCGCCCCTCAGGCGAACCACCCACCACCGACCTCACGCCACCCGCCACCGACCTCACGCCGCCCGAGGCCGCCCGCTGGGCCGCCCGGGCCGGGCTCCCCCTGCCCGCCGACCGCCACGACGCGGTCGCGGCCACCGCCAACCAGCTGCTCTCCGTCGTCGCTGTCCTGCGGGAGCTGGACTTCGGGGACACCCCGCCCGCGAGCGCCTACCGCGCGGAAAGCGCCCACGACACGGAAGAGGAGCAGCACGATGCAGCCGTATGAGCTCTCCCTCACCGCCGCCGCGGAGGAGATCCGGGCCCGGCGACTGTCCCCCGTCGAACTGGTGGACTCGGTCCTCGACCGCATCGAGCAGGTGGAACCGCACCTCGGCGCCTACGTCGCGGTCACCGCGGAGCGGGCGCGCCGGGCGGCCCGCGAGGCCGAGCAGGAAGCGGCGCGCGGCCTGCACCGGGGGCCGCTGCACGGCGTCCCGATGGGGCTCAAGGACCTGATCGACGTCGCCGGGCTCGCCACCACGGCCAGTTCCCGGGTCCGCGCCGACCACCGCGCGCAGACCGACAGCACGGTCGCCGCCCGCCTGGCCGCGGCCGGCGCGATCCTGGTCGGCAAGACGCACACCCACGAGTTCGCGTACGGCCTGACCACCCCGCAGACCGGCAACGCCTGGGACCGCGAGCGGGTCGCCGGCGGCTCCAGCGGCGGATCCGCCGTCGCCGTCGCCGCGGGCGCCGCGACCTTCGCGCTGGGCACCGACACCGGCGGCTCGATCCGGGTGCCCGCCGCGCTCAACGGGGTCGTCGGCCTCAAGCCGACCTACGGCCTCGTCCCCCGCCACGGCGTCACGTCCCTGTCCTGGTCGCTGGACCACGTCGGCCCGATCGCCCGGACCGTCGAGGACACGGCCCTCGTCCTGGACGCCCTCGCCGGACACGACCCGCGCGACCCCGCCTCGCTGGCCGCCCCCGCCGTGGACCACCGGCCGGGCGCGGGCACGGACCTGGCGGGGCTGCGCGTCGGCGTGCCGCGCAGCTACTACTTCGACCACGTCGACGCGGAGGTGGAGGCCGCCGTCCGGCGCGCCATCGGGCACCTGGAGGCACTCGGCGCACGGCTCGTCGACGTCGACATCCCGATGACCCGCTACCTCCAGGCGACCCTGTGGGGGCTGGTGGCACCGGAGGCCGCCGCCTACCACGAGCACTCCCTGCGGGCGGTGCCCGAGCTGTACCAGGCGGACGTACGCGTCCTGCTGGAGGCCGGCGAGCTGATGACCGCCGGGGACTACCTGCGCGCCCAGCGCTCCCGGACGCTCATGCGGCGGGAGTGGGCCCGGATGCTGGAGGAGGTCGACGTGATCGCCGCCCCGACCGTCCCGGTCACCGCGGTACGGGTCGACCAGGAGACCGTCACCTGGCCCGACGGCACGGTCGAGGGCGTCCCCGACGCCTATGTGCGCCTGTCCGCCCCCGCCAACATCACCGGGGTGCCCGCCCTGTCCGTCCCGGTCGGCCGGGACGCGGCGGGCCTGCCGATCGGCATGCAGCTGCTCGGCCGGCCGCTCGGGGAGCGCACGCTGCTGCGGGTCGGCCACGCCTACGAGCGGACGCAGCCCGCGCGGGCGCTCGCGCCGGCGGTCTGAGAACAACAGGCGGGCCGGGCCGGACGGCGCCGGCCCGCCGCTCGGCTCCGAGGCGGGCACCCCGGCACCCGTAAACGCAAGGATTGTGCTTTAAGGTGTTTATCATGAGTCGCAAACAGATGGTGCGCCCCGGCGGGCGCAGCGCCCGGGTCCAGGCATCGGTGCACACCGCTGTGCGTGAACTCCTCGCCGAGGTGGGCCGCGACGCGCTGACGGTGCCGCTGGTCGCCCAGCGCGCGGGCGTCACCCCGTCGACGGTCTACCGCCGCTGGGGCGACCTCCAGGAGCTGCTGTCCGACGTCGCCGTGGAGCGCCTGCGGCCCGACACGGCGCCGGAGGACCTGGGCGACCTGCGGTCCGACCTGACGGCCTGGGCCGAGCAGTTCCTCGACGAGATGGCCTCCCCCTCGGGCCGCGCCTACATCCGCGACGCCCTGCTCGGCGACCCGGACGGCGGCAACGCCGGCCAGTGCTCGGACTACGCGGCCGAACAGGTCGACGCCGTGCTGAGCCGGGCGGGCGGCCGCGGGGAGGACACGCCCGCCGTCGAGGCGGTCATGGACGGCGTCGTCGCCCCCCTGATGTACCGCATCCTCTTCCGCCCGGCCGGCCTCGATCCCGCGTACGCACGCCGGCTCGTGGCCGAACTCCTCGACCCGTACGGGGCCGGTCCGTCGAGCGGATGATCGTTCGCCCGGCGGATGATCGTTCGCCGGGCGAGGACGGGCAGCTCAAGTCATGAACGGGCAGCTCAAGTTATAAGCTGCTGCGGGACGTTCACGAGCCCGGCCGGTGGTCGGGACCTCGCCTGGGAGGAAGCGTCGTGGGGAAGAAGATCCCGGTCCGGACCGGATGCCAGAACTGTTCGCGGTGCACCGGCTCGATCGGCGGCAACGCGGCCCGCAAGACGGTGCGGGGTACCGGGGTGGCGCTCGGTGCGGTGGTCACCGTCGGCCTGAGCCTCCTCTTCATCCGGAGGTGCCGCGCCTGCGACCACCCCATGGGCAGCCACCACCACCACTGATCGCGCCGCCGGACCTCCGCCGCCCGGCTCCGACCCGGCACCCGGGCCGGAGCCGGGCGGGCGTCAGGCGTCCAGGTGCTTGAGGAAGTCGAGCAGCGCCTCGTTGACCTCCGCCGGGCGCTCCTGCTGCGTCCAGTGCCCGGTGTCCGGCAGCCGGACGTGGCGGTGCAGCTTGGGCACCCGGCTCAGCAGGTGGGCCAGCACCGCCGGCGGGACGAGCGCGTTCACCATGTCCTGTTCGCCGGCCACGTACAGCGCCGGCACGTCGATCGTCACGCCGTCGAAGGCGGCCATCAGTTCGGCGTTGCGGTCGATGTTCCGGTACCAGTTGAGCCCGCCGGTGAAGGCGTGCTCGCCGTGCAGGGCGTAGTCGGCCGCGAGGGCATCGATGTCCGCCTCGGTGAGCCAGGCCGGCAGCTGCGCCGGCTCCGGGATGGTGTCCAGCAGGGCCTTGCCCTCCGGGACGACCCACGGCTGCGGCTTCCCCTCGCGGAGCAGGCCACCGCCCAGGATGCGGCGGAAGCTGGACTTCACGTCGGCCGCCAGTTCGGCGTCGGCGCGGCCCGGCTCCTGGAAGTAGATCTGGTAGAAGCCCTCGCCGAAGTTCTCCCGGGACTCCCGCAGCGGCCGCGGCCCGCTGGCCAGCGGCGGCACGCTCAGCCCGGCGACCCCGCGCACCAGGTCCGGCCGCAGCGCGGCGGTGGCCCAGGCGACCGGCGCGCCCCAGTCGTGCCCGACCACGACGGCCCGCTCCTCGCCGAGCGCGCCGATCAGCGCCGTGACGTCGCCGACCAGGTGCAGCAGGGAGTACGCGTCCACCCGCTCGGGCTGCTCGCTGCGGGCGTAGCCGCGCTGGTCGGGGGCGACGACCCGGTAGCCGGCCGCGGCGAGCGGGGCGAACTGGTGGCGCCAGGAGTACCAGCTCTCCGGGAAGCCGTGCAGCAGCAGGACCAACGGGCCCTCGCCCTGTTCCGCGACGTGCAGACGGACACCGTTCACCTCGACGTGGCTGTGCTTGATCGCGTCGTTCAAGTCCCGCTCCCGGTCCGGTGGAAGGGCCGGGGCATCCGCTTCGCCCCGGTCCCACCCGGCGCAACACCGGCGGGGCACGGGGCATTCCCGCCGGCCCCGGGCAAACGACCGAGGCCGCCCCGGAACTCCGGGACGGCCTCGGCGTGGTGATGGAAGGTCAGTTCACCGTGTAGCTGTACGGGATCGCCGCGAGCACCGAACCGGTGGTGCCCAGGGTGTTGTTGGCGGTCGCCACCGAGCTGGGGGCGGACACCAGGTACAGCACGCCGTGGACGGTGCTGCCCTTCGGACCGGTCGGAGTGACGGTCACCTGGAGCGAGCCCTTGCCGCCCGACGGGACGGTCACCGGGTTGGCGGCCGGGGCCGAGGCGTTGACCGCCAGGGCGTACGGGTCACCGGTGCTGGAGGTCAGCGCCGGGTCGAACGCCTGGGTGTGCGCGGTCGCGGTGATGGTGGCGGTGCCGGCCGGGGCGCCGGCGGTGCCGAACGGGCCGACCTGCTGCAGGAAGGTGCCCCACACGCCGGGGAGGACCGGCTGCGACGCGCTGCCGTTGTCGGTCACGACCGAGATGGTCGAACCGTCCTGGGCCTTCTTCAGGTCGCCGAAGAGGTCCGGCGAGCCGGTGGTGCCGGACAGCTCCAGGTGGGCCGGCGTCGAGGAGGCCGCCACCGCCTTCAGCTGGTCGGTGCCCGGCGGGACGAGGAAGGAAGGCACCGCGGAGGTGAGGCTCAGCGGCAGGGTGACCGTCGCGGAGGCGCCCTGCGGCACCAGCGGGAGGTCGGTGCGGCGGTCCAGGCGGCCGTCGGCCGAGATCTTCTGGGTGGCGACAGTGTTGTTGGTGTAGTTCACCTGGACGGTGACCGGCTTGCCGGCCGCCAGCTTGGCGTGCGGGTCGTTCGGCAGGCCGGCGGCGGTGGCGACGTTCTGGTTGAACGCGACGGTGCCGGCGAAGTCCTGGGCGAGCTCCTGGCCGCTGACCGGGCCGAGCACGTTCAGGACGAACCGCCAGCGGCCGGCGGCCGGGTTGACGGTGGTGGCCGAGACGCCGGCGGTGGTGCCGGTCAGGTTGCCCTGCGCGTCGAGCAGGCCGTTGCCCTCGATGTCGATCGGGGTGCCGTTCGGGCTGATCAGCGCGCCCTGCATGAGCAGCTTCGGGTCCTTGGCGACGGTGACGCCGACCCGCAGGTCCTTCTGGCCCTTCGGGACGTCGAAGGCGTACGCGAAGCTCTGCGTCGGCGAGGCGTTGCGGCCGTTGCCACCGGTGATGGTGCCGGTGAAGGTGCCCTTGCCCTGGTTGACCGGGACGAGGCTGCGCAGCACGACCGGAACGCTGGTGGCGGTGCCGTTGGAGCTGGCGACGGTGATCGCCTGGCTGGAGTCGCCACTGGTGCCCGGGGTGGTGAGCTGGACCTTGAGGGTCTTGGTCTCACCCGGCTTCAGGTCCGCGACGCTCGGGCTGACGGCGCCGGCCGGCACCGCGCGCTGGGTGGCGGTGCCCAGCTGGACCGCGCCGTTGTAGCCGGCCTTGCCCGCCGGGGTGTACAGGACGGCGGTCCACTCGCCGGCCACCGGGTGCGGGACGTCCACCAGGCCGAAGTCGGCCGGGGTGGCGCCGCCCTGCGGACGGGTGTTGGTCTCGAAGCGGCCCGACGGGTCGAGCAGCGTCATGCGGACCACGGAACCGTTGGTGACCGGGCTGGCCGCACCCTGCCAGGCGATCGACGCCGCGAGGCGGTCGGCGCCGGCCGGGACGGTGAACTTGACCTGCTTCTGCACCCAGGTGGCGCCGTTGGTGGCGTACTTGAAGGTGTCGGTGGAGGCCGTGTCCAGCTGGACGGTCTGCTGGTTGCTCGACTGCGGCACGAAGGTGCGGGTCGCGCCGCTGACCGTCTGCGGGGCGGAGCTGGTGTTGGTGACGGTCACGTCGGCGGTGTGGGTCGAGCCGGGGTTGCCGGCGATGTCGACCTGACCGGTGGTGACGACGACGGTCTTGCTGTCCGACGCGCCGGAGCCGGCGTGGTAGCCGCGGGCGGCCTCGACGGCGGCGCGGACGTTCAGCAGGCCGGCGCCCTGCTCCTCGGCCGGGACGCCGAGGTCCTGGGCGGTGCCGGTGATGAACTTCTTCACCAGCGCCGGGGCGGGCGACTGGCCGTTGTGGGTGTCGCGGTAGGCCTGGATGACCAGGGCCGCGGCACCGGTGACGAACGGCGCGGCCTGGCTGGTGCCGCCGAACGACTGGATCGGCGAACCCTGGCCGCTGAAGCCGGTGCAGTCGGTGTACTTGCTGGTGTCGGGCGAGCAGAGCGCCCAGTCCGACTCGCCCGGCGCGACCAGGTCGACCGTGCGGCCGGCCTGGGTGAAGCCGCCCGAGGAGAGCGCGGAGATGCGGTTGTTGCTCCAGGTCTTGTTGGAGAACTGGGCGGCCGCGTAGCCGGTCTGCTGGTAGTTCTGGTTGTCCGTGGAGGCGCCGACCGCGATCACGTTCGGGTCGGTGGCCGGGGTGCCGATGGTGCCGCTGATGCCCGCGTCGCCGGTGGAGACGGAGACGGTGACACCGGCCTTGACGGCCTGGTCGTTGAACAGCGAGATGGTGTCGTGCGCGCCGCTGTCCGGGGTGACGTTGCCGCCGAAGGACTCGTTCAGCACGTCGACCTTGGCGACCGAGACCGCGTAGTCGATGGACTGCAGGATCGACGAGTTCGACATGATCTCGCCGCCGGCCCGCAGGGCGACCAGCGAGGCGTCCGGGGCGAGGCCGCGGATGCGGATGTTGCAGCCGGCCGGCAGACCGCGCGAGGCGTTCACGAACTTCGAGACGTCGTAGACCTGGCGGCCCTGGGCGATGACCGCCGAGGCGTCGCCGAAGGCCTCCGCGCCACCGGTCGGCGCGTTCACGCCGTCGCCCGCGAAGTCCTGGTAGTCGACGACCGCGTGCGAGCCGTCGGCCCGGATGAAGTCCGGGTTGTTCGGGTCGAGGCCGTCCGCGATGTAGGCGACCTTGACGCCCTTGCCGGTGGCCAGGTCGGCCGCGCCGGGCTTGCCGTCGGCGCCGACGGCGTGCGTCGAGTAGAGGCCCTCCGGCTCCAGCAGCGGCTGGGACGGGTCGGACGGGCAGATCGTGTTGGTCGCGTTCTGCTCGGCGCCCTGGCCGTTGCTGCCCGAAACGGCCTGCGGGGCGGCGGCCTTGGCCGACTTGGCGCCGGCCTTGGTGTCCGCGGCGTCCTTCGCGGCCGCGGCCTTGCCGGCGGCCGGCGGCGTGACGGTGACCTGCTCGTCCGCGACGACCGAGGCGACGGCCGGGTCGGCCAGCAGCGCGGCACGCAGCGCGGGGCTCACCGTGGCCGAGAACGCGTTCCCGACCACGAAGCTCTTGATGTCGGTGCCGCCGTTGGCCTTGACCTTGTCCAGCAGCGGCGCCTGGGCGTTCGCGGCCTTCTGCTGACGGGCGCCGAGGTGGCCGCTGTCGGCCGGGGCGTCCGCTATCTGGTCCTTGAGAATCACGATCACCGGCACCGGGGTCCCGTCCGCGGACGCCACGGGGGCGTTCTGCGGGTCCGGGAGCGGAGCTGCGTTGGCACTGGACCCGAAGGTCAGGACCATGGACGCGGCGGTGACCGTGACGGCAGCCGCTAGCTGGGATTTCCGCCAGCCGATCAATGGACATCCTTTCGTCTGATGAGACGTCAGGTTGCGCGGCCCGGCGTACGCGGATCCAGGTCGGACGCGTGGTTGCTCCGGACCGCGCGTCCCGACAGCGGTCGCATTCCAGCGCATCCGACACGACCACGACAAGGGGGGAAATCCCCATTAGAAAGTAAAAAAGACCATCAGAAAGTAAAATTCACGGCAGAAATCGGGCCATGCCCGCCCCTTTTCGCTGACCAGACCCGGTCGGAACTGTCCGATCCCGGTCGGAAAAAATCGGTGGCGAACTCTGGACAGTGGCGGACCACCGCCACCTTGGACACACCGTCAGCACCGCCACACACCCTTCCCCCCGGACCCACTCTGAAACCGGACATGACAGAACGGGCGGGCGGTCACACCGCCGCCCGGTGGCCGGAATCCCCCGGCCACCGGGCGATCAGCACCCGATCAGCCCGCGGCCATTCGCTCCTGGGCGTCCGCCAGATCCTCGGCGGTGGGCGCGTCGTCCTGGGTCAGCCGGTGGCGCCAGTACCCGGTGAAGTCGATCGACGGCTTCGGCACGCCGCGCTCCGCCACCAGGTGGCGGCGCAGCGCCCGCACCGCGCCCGCCTCCCCCGCGAGCCAGGCGAACGGCGTGCCGGCCGGCAGCTCGGCGGACCGCACGGCCCCGGCCAGCACGACCCCGGGGGCCGCCCCGCCCCGGGCCAGCCAGTGCACGGCCAGCTCGGCGCGGCTCTCCAGTGGCTGCCGCTCGGCCTCGTCCGCGACCTCGACGAACGCGAGGGCCCGCACCCCGGCGGGCAGCGCCTCGACCAGCGTCGCGATCGCCGGCAGTGCCGACTCGTCCCCCGCCAGCAGCACCCAGTCGGCAGCGGCGGCGGCCTCGGCGAGCGGGACCGGCGGGGCGTACAGCGCCGAGGGGCCGACCATCCCGAGCCGCTGCCCGGGCTCCGCGCGCTCCGCCCAGGCGGCGGCCGGGCCGGTGTCGCCGTGCAGCACGAAGTCGATCTCGACCAGGCGGGTGCCGGGCCGGCGGCGCCGGAGGGTGAAGCTGCGCAGCAGCGGGCGCCGGGCCTCGGGGATCGCCAGGTACGCCTGGTACCAGCTCATCGGGTCGTCGCTCTGCGCGGGCAGTTCGGGCACCGCCTGGCCGGGGCGGGGGAAGCACAGCTTCACCTGCTGGTCGGGCGCCGCGCCCACGGAGTCCGCCAGGGCCTCGGCCTCGAAGGTGACCCGGGCGGTGCGCGGCGTGATCCGGCGGACCTCGACGACCTCGACGAAGGTGACGGGCAGTGTCATCGAAAAACCCCTTCGGTTGATAACCTTACGGCATAAAGAGTTGTCGCGGCCGAGGATACTTTACGCCATAAGGAGTTGCTGCATGGTCGTCTACGCCGGACAGGGCGACGCCCACCGGTCCCTGTCCCTGCTCTGGGGCACACCACCGCAACCGCACACCGGGCGCAGCGGCCCCAAACCGGGCCTCAGCGTCGACGCGATCGTCTCCGCCGGCATCGCGGTCGCCGACGCGGACGGCATGGCCGCGCTCTCGATGCGCGCCGTCGGCGAACGGCTCGGCCGCACCGCCATGGCCCTCTACACCTACGTCCCGGGCAAGGCCGAACTCCTCGACCTGATGCACGACCGGGCACTCGGCGAACTACGGCTGGACGTCGCAGACTTGGACGGCTGGCGCCCCGCCGTCACCTCCTGGGCCGAGGAACTGTACGCCTGCTACCTGCGCCACCCCTGGATCCTCCAGGTCTCGCAGGCCCGCCCGGTGCTCGGACCAGCCGAACTCGCCGCCATGGAAGGCCTGTTGCGCGCCCTGCAACCGGCCGCCCTCGCACCCGCGCGGCTGCACGGCGTCGTCGCGGCGCTCTGGCAGTTCGTCCGCGGCACGGCCGCCGTGGCCGCCGAATCGCGCGGCGCCGCCGCCGCGACCGGCATCGCCGACGAGGACTGGTGGACCACCCGATCCGCCCGACTCGCCGAACTGGCACCGGACTTCACCGAACGCTTCCCCCTGCTCACCGCCCTCCAGGGCGCCGGCGACGGCACACCGCAGGACCGCGACCGGGCGGCCTTCCGCACCGGGCTCGCCGTCCTGCTCGACGGCGTGGCGGCCTCGGGGGCGGGGGCGGGGGCTGATCAGGGCGTTGATCGGGCTGCGGACTGAGCGCTGATCGGGCCGCTGGTTGAGCCGCTGATCAGCCCCGGCGGGCCGCCGGGATCGCCAGCAGGATGCCGAGCACCAGCAGAGTGGCGTACCCGGCGGTCTCATGGCCGTCCGGGACCAGGAAACGGACGAAGCCGAACAGCCGGAAGCCCCCCAGCCAGTCCGCCGCCAGGCCGGACCCGCCGCCGAGGATCAGCACGAAACCGAGATAGCCGAGCAGCGTCTTCATACCCCGAGCCTAGGCAGCTCCCGGCGCCCGGGAATCCGACTTTCGGCGCGACCCGGGGATGACCAAAGTCGTCCCGGCGCCATCCCCCGGCCGTCCCGGCGCCGTGCCGCCCGGGATCCGGACCTCCGTACCTCCGTACCGCCCGGGATCCGGACGGAGCAGCAGGCGCGGCGGCCCGGCGGCGCCCCGGGTACGTTCGCCGTGTGCAGCAGATGCCACAGCATGTCAGCAGAGTGGCGGCGGCCGCCGCGGTGTCCACCCTGATGCTCGCCGCCGGCGCCCCGACCGCCCCCGGGCAGGACGCCGCCGGTGCGATCGGCGGCGAACGGCTCGGCCAGTCCACCGTCCAGGTCGCTCCGCTGGCCGGGGCGCCCGCGCTGCCGCCCACGTTGACCGGGCGGTCCTGGCTCATCGCCGACGCCGGCACCGGCGAGGTCCTCGCGGCCCACAACGCCCACCTCCAGCTCCCCCCGGCCAGCACCCTGAAGATGCTCTTCGCGGACACCGTGCTGCCCAAGTTCGACCGCACGACGGAGCACAAGGTCACCACGGCCGAACTGGCCAACGTCGGCGCCGGCAGCAGCCTCGTCGGCGTCAAGGAGGACCTGCCGTACCGCGTCGAGGACCTCTGGCGGGGCGTCTTCCTCAGCTCCGGCAACGACGCCGTCCACGTCCTCGCGCACATGAACGGCGGCCTCCAGCAGACCGTCGCCGAGATGCAGGCCCGCGCCCAAGCCCTGCAAGCCCGCGACACCAAGGTGGTCTCCCCCGACGGCTACGACATGGACGGCCAGGTCTCCTCCGCCTACGACCTCACCCTGTTCGCCCGCGCCGGGCTGCGCAACGCCGACTTCCGCTCCTACTGCTCCACCCGCACCGCGCACTTCCCCGGCGGACTCGACAAGCTCACCGGGCAGCGCACCAGCTTCGACATCGCCAACACCGACCGGCTGCTCGGCAAGTACCAGGGCCTGATCGGCGTCAAGAACGGCTACACCACCAACGCGGGCGCCACCTTCACCGGCGCCGCCCAGCGCGGCGGCCGCACCCTGCTGGTGACGGTGATGCACCCCGACACCCAGACCCGGGTCTACGACGAGGCGGCCGAGCTGCTCGACTGGGGCTTCGCGGCGGCCGACAAGGTCCAGCCGGTCGGGCAACTGGTGGAGGACACCGCCGCCGCCCACCCGGCCACCATCACCGGCCGGGCCGGCGCCGCCTCGTCCGCCGTCCCCGCCGCCATCGCCGGCCAGGCGCACCCGCAGGCCGTCCGGGGCAACGACCCCGGCCTCGCCCCGGCCGCCTGGACGGCCATCGCACTCGGCGCCGTCCTCGCCCTGTGGGCCGCCGCGCGCACCGCCGCCCGCCGCCGCGCCGCACTCGCCGCCGACCCGGCCGCGCTCCCCGACCCGGCCGCGCTCCCCGACCCGGGCGCCACCGCCCTCGGCGGGCACCGCCACCACGGGCTGGCCCGCCGGGCCCGGGCCCTGGTCAGGCACGCTCTGCCGCGCGCCCGGCGGGAATGATCAGGCACGCCCTAGACTTCCGGCCATGACCACGCCCGACCCCGTTCCCTCCGACCGGCTCGCCCGGATCGTCAGCCTCTCCTCCGGGAGCTACCTGCTCGTCACCACCTACAAGAAGGACGGCACCACCGTGCCGACCCCCGTGTGGGTGGTGCGCGACGGCGAGGCGCTCGGCGTCTGGACCGTCGCCGACTCCTGGAAGGTCAAGCGGATCCGCAACCGCGCGGACGTCCTGGTGGGCCCCTGCGACGTCAAGGGCCGGCCGACCGGCGAGCAGTACCCCGCCACCGCCGAGATCCTCGGCCCCGAACGCACCGCCGCCTACCGCACCCTGCTGCGCCAGAAGTACGGCCTGCTCGGTGTGCTCACCCTGCTCGGCAGCCGCCTGCGCCGCGGCGAGCGCGGCACCGTCGGCATCCGGATCACCCTCACCTGACGCACCACCCGGCTGACGGGGCCCCGGTGGGTTCGCCCGGCGGCCCCGCCGGCCCGGTCACTCGCCGGGCCGGCCCTGGGAAAGGCGTGACGAGGAAGGGCGTGGGAGAGGCCATGGAGGACAGGGACGCGATCGGGACCCGGGGCGGGCTGCCGCTGCTGGTGGTGGACGGGGCCAACGTGGTCGGGTCGGTGCCCGACGGATGGTGGCGGGATCGGCGGGGCGCCGCCGAGCGGCTGCGGGACGCGCTGGTCGCCGTCGCCGGGCAGGGCCTGCCGGAGCGGCCCGGGCCGCTGGAGGTGGTGCTGGTCGTGGAGGGCGCGGCCCGGGGCGTGGACGGACTGCCCGAGGTGCGGGTGGTCGCGGCGGCCGGCAGCGGTGACGACCGGATCGTCGAGCTGGTCCGGGCGGCCAGGGCCGAACAGCCGGACCGGGACTGCCTGGTCGTCACCGCCGACCGCGAACTGCGGGCCCGGGTCGGCGCGCTGGGCGCGGCGGTCACCGGGCCGCGCAGCGTGCGGCGTTAGGACCGGTCCCGTTCAGTCCCGTTCAGCTCCGTTCGGTCCCGTTCAGTCCCGTCGCGCGCGCGGCAGGACCGAACGGGACCCGCTCCGGGACGCGTGGCGGGGTCAGTCCGCCTGAGTGGCGTACATGCCCCAGTGGATCGCCTGGTCGGAGGCGGTCACCGTGAACAGGAGGTCCCGGCCGGGCCGGGCGGGGATCTCCACCGAGCCGGTGCCGGTCGCGCCGACCGGGCACTGGACCGTGAAGTCGGCCGGCGCCAGGCCGGCGACATGGACCTGGACCGAGCCGCCGCCCTGGCAGCCCACCGTGACGGTGAAGGGCTGCGAGGGGTTGACGGAGGCCGTCACCGCGCCGCCGTCGCCGATCCAGTCCGGGATCCAGATCAGGCCCGTCTCCCCCGGGTACGGCAGGATCTCCCCCGTCCCCATACCGCTCTGGACCGCAGCCGGGCCCGGCTGCGCCGAGGCCGTCCCGGCGACCGCCAGTACCCCCGCCAGCGCGGCCGCGCTTGCGGCCAGCATCCGCTTCCCCGTACGTGTCATCGCTACTCCCCGCTGCGTTGACCATCCGTCCGGCCGCACGAGCTCGCGCGGCTGGGCCGGGTGCCGGTCTTCGGCACACGAAGGGATCTTATGACGATCAGATTCGATCAGGGGGCGGATTCGCCCGGACCCCGGGCCATGACCCGGGTCACGGGCTGGAACGGCCCCGGGGCCGAACGCGTAGGCGCCTCCCGGAACCGACCACGGGCACCGGCACCTAGTTGACGGGTAGTAGCCGGGACCCAGCGCATCGGGAGGCGCCGTCCCGGACGTTACCTGGTCACATCGGGTGCGTCATCCGAATTAATCCGGGCCCGGAGCCTGCCGTACGGGCCTCGCCGGGCCCGCGGTGCCAGGGCGCGCCCCACCGGTTCGGACCGTACGGGAACCAACCGCCCCCGCCGTCCGACTGCTGGGGGGTGAGTGCGAAGTCGCCGGGTGTCCGGCCCTTGAGTGTGCTGGCGGGGTTCGCCCTGCTGCTGGTGGTGGTGTTCGTGGTGGCGTATGCGGTGGGACGGCAGGCGGGCCCGGTGTCTCCCGGGCTGACGCCCGGGGGCGGCGCGTCGCCCGGGGCGCCCGGGATGGGCGGGCACGACATGGGCGGGATGCGATGAGCCCCGTCGCGGGGGCCGACGCCGGGGCCCTGGTGAGCACCGATCTGGCGGTCGGCGGGATGACCTGCGCGGCCTGCGTGGGCCGGGTGGAGAAGCGGCTGGCCCGGATCGACGGAGTGACGGCCGGGGTGAACCTGGCGACCGGTCGGGCCCGGGTGCTGCACCCGGCCGGGGTGCCGGTCGCAGAGCTGGTGGCGGCCGTCGAACGGGCGGGCTACACCGCCGAGTTGGCGCCCGCAGGGGCGGGCGTCGGACTGCCGGACGAGGAGCCGGCGGAGCGCCGGCGACTGCTGGTGACGACCCTGCTGGCCGTCCCGGTGGTGGTGCTGTCGATGGTGCCGTCACTGCAGTTCCCCGCCTGGCAGTGGGTCTGCTTCGCGCTGGCCGTCCCGGTGGTCACCTGGGGGTCGGCCGGGTTCCACCGCCGGGCCTGGCAGGGGCTGCGGCACGCGGCGGCCACCATGGACACCCTGGTCAGCCTGGGGGTGGTGGCGTCCTTCGGCTGGTCCGCGTACGCGCTGGTGTTCGGCGGCGCCGGGGAGGTCGGCATGCGGATGCCGTTCTCGCTGACCGCGGACGGCGGCGGCGCGGCGCACGTCTACCTGGAGGCGGCGGTCGGGGTGCCGCTGTTCGTGCTGGCCGGGCGGCTGCTGGAGGGCCGGGTGCGGCGGCGCAGCGGTTCCGCGCTGCGGGCGCTGGCCGAACTCGGCGCGAAGCAGGTGTGCGTCCGGGACGGCGGGACCGGCGAGGAGCGCCTGGTACCGATCGAACTACTGCTGCCCGGACAGGAGTTCGTGGTGCGGCCGGGCGAACGGGTGGCCACCGACGGGGTGGTGGTCGAGGGCGGTTCGGCGCTCGACCTGAGCCTGCTGACCGGGGAGAGCGTGCCGGTGGAGGTCGGCCCCGGGGACGCGGTGGCCGGCGCGACCGTCAACGTCGGCGGCGCACTGGTGGTACGGGCGACGGCCGTCGGCGCCGACACCCAACTCGCCCGGATCACCGCACTGGTGGCGGACGCCCAGGCCGGCAAGGCCCGGGCGCAGCGCCTCGCCGACGCGGTGGCCGGGGTGTTCGTGCCGTGCGTGCTGGCGGGCGCGGTGTGCGTGCTGGGCTTCTGGCTCGGCGCGGGCGCAGCCCCCCAGGCGGCGGTGACGGCTGCGGTCGCGGTCCTGGTGGTCGCCTGCCCGTGCGCCCTGGGCCTGGCCACCCCGACGGCACTGCTGGCGGCGACCGGGCGGGGCGCGGAGCTGGGCGTGCTGGTGCGCGGCCCGGAGGTGCTGGAGAGCCTGCGCCGGGTCGACACCGTGGTGCTGGACAAGACCGGGACGCTGACCACCGGGCGGATGGAACTGGCGACGGTGACGGTCGCCCAGGGCCTCGACGCAGGGCTCGACGAAGGCCGCCGCGAAGGTCTCGACGCGAGGCTCGACGAAGGGCTCGACTCGGGGCTCGACGAGGGTGCGGTGCTGCGGCTGGCCGGCGCGGTGGAACACCGCTCGGAGCACCCGATCGGGCGGGCCGTGGCGGCGGCCGCGCGGGAGCGCTGCGGTCCGCTGCCCGCAGTGGACGGCTTCGCGGCCGCCACCGGGGTCGGGGTGTCCGGGGTGGTCGAGGGCCGGAGCATACGGGTGGTCCGCCCGGACGGCACGGCGCAGCCGCTGCCCCCCGACCTCGCGGACGCAGTCACCGCCGCCTCGGACACCGGCCGCACGGCCGTGGTGGTCGAGCTGGACGGGCGGGCCGCGGCCGTGCTCACCGTCGGCGACACGCTGCGCTCGGGCAGCTGGCGGGCGCTCCACCGGCTGCGCGGGATGGGGCTGGAGACCGTCCTGTTGACCGGCGACGGCCCGGGCGCGGCCCGGGCGGTGGCGCGCGAGCTGGGCATCGAACGGGTGCACGCCGCGGCCTCGCCGGAGGGCAAGGCCGCGGTGGTGGCCGAGCTGCGGGGCGCCGGGCGGACGGTCGCGGTGGTCGGCGACGGCGTCAACGACGCGGTGGCACTGGCCTCGGCGGACCTCGGGGTGGCGCTGGCCTCGGGCAGCGACGCCGCGATCGGCGCGGCCGGACTGACCCTGGTGCGCGGCGACATCGAGGCGGTGGTGGACGCCGTCCGGCTGGCTCGACGGACCCTCGGCACGATCCGGGCCAACCTGCTGTGGGCCTTCGGCTACAACGTGGTGCTGATCCCGCTGGCGGCCGTCGGCCTGCTCAATCCGATGCTGGCGGCGGTGGCGATGTCGCTCAGCTCGCTGCTGGTGGTCGGCAACAGCCTGCGGCTGCGCACCTGGCAGCCCGGACGGGGCACCTCGACGGCCCGGAAGGGGGCCCGGCGATGAGCGGGGCGATGAGCGCGCTCGGACGGCTGCGGGTGGTCGGCCCGCCGGTGGGCGCGGCGGCGCTGACGCTGGTGCTGCTGACCGGGTGGACCGCGGTCGGCGGGGCCGGGCGGCCCCGGCCGGTGGAGGCCGGCCCGGGCTGGCTGCTGCTGCCGACGGCAGGCGCGGCCCCGGCCACGGCGGCGTTCTTCACGATCCGCAACCCGGGCGACGTACCGGACGAACTGACGTCCGCCAGCTGGGAGTTCGGCGGCCGGATCACAATCAAGCGACACCTCCACCAGGGCGCCGCAGGCCGCTGGGAGCCGGTGACCGCCCTCCCGATCCCGGGCCGCGGCGAACTGGCAATGGCCCCGGAGGACGCCGACCTGATGATCGCCGACCCCCCACCCCTACGAGCCGGCCAGTGGGTGGACTTCACCCTCGGCTTCCGCCACAGCCCGGACCTCCACCTCAAGGCCCAAGTCCTCCCCCCGGGCACCCGCCCCCGCCCAACCGAACCGCCGACACCCTGACACTCCCCGCCCGGATCACGCCCCGCCCCCCGTCGAGGCGCGATCCGGCCCCGCCGATGGCCTGTCGGGCGGAGGAAGAGTTGCGAGATTGCGGTTCGAGCAGGACCAGGGCCCTCTTCCGGCTCCCGGTCCTGGACTGGACCGGGCAGGATTCACTTACCGCTCTCCGGCCCGTACCACTGGAGGGCCTGTCCGGTGACGTTCGCGATGCACTCGAAGTCGCGGTCCCGGTGCAGGAGGGTCAGGCCTTGCAGTTCGGCCGTGGCCGCGACGATCAGGTCCACGGCTCCGGCGCTGCGATGCTGACCTCGCTTGGTCAGCATGCCCTGGACGTGCCAGGCGCGATCGTAGGCGCGGTCATCGACCGGCACCCAGCCGAACAGCAGCCGCATGTCCTCGATCCCCTGAGCGCGGTCGGCTGCTGTCCGCGCGCTGTAGAAGAACTCAAGCTCGGTGATGGGGCAGGTTGCGACCAAGCCCGCCGCTGCGGCCTGGTCCCAGCCGTACTGCTCGGCGTCGCCGCGCATGAAGCGCGCGAGCGCGCTGGTGTCGATCAGGAATTGCGCCGCGTTCACCGACGGTAGTTCCTCTTGTCCTCGAAGATCTCCAGGTCGAAGGCCCCCGCGTCCGCCGCGGCACGCAGTCGCGTGAGGGCGAGCGCTCGCCGTCTGTTCTCCAGTACCTCGCGTAGAGCGGTGTTGACCGTCTCCTTCTTGGTGCTGGTGCCGAGAGCCTGAGCCACGTCGGCGAGCAACTCGTCGTCCAGGTCGATCACGGTCCGGCTCATGTGATGCACCTCCTGATATCAACTCGCGCCTCAAGTATATCTCGCCATGTGCCAGGCGGAAGGTACGCGTGGGCGGCGATGCCCAGCGCTGCCGGAATCCCTGTGACGCCGGGCCCATTGGCGCCTCCCTGGAGTCCTCGTGCGGGATACACCGATGGCCCGGACCGCTGTGCGGTCCGGGCCATCTGTCGGTGGAGGGTGCGAGGTTCGGACTCGTGAGGGGTTGCCTTGGCCCGCTTTCCGGGCGGGCGCTGCCGGGGCGTTGGTCAGGGGTGGGGGATGACGGCGACTGGGGACTGGGCGTGGTGGAGGGCGGCGTGGGCGACGCGGCCGAGGCGGGGGCCGAAGTCGAGGGAGCGGTGGCGGCGGCCGACGACCAGGAGGGCGGCGCCGGCGGAGGCTTCGACCAGGCCGCGGGCGGCGCCGAGCCGGACGTCCTCGATCACCGCGGTGTCCGGGTGTCGCTCGCGCTGGCCGGCCAGGGCGAGGGAGAGCAGTTTGGCCTCCAGCGCCTCCAGTTGGGCGATCTCGGTGGGCGGCACGGCTCCGCCGGCGTAGCCGAAGACCGGCGGGAGGTCCCAGCCGTGCACGGCCCGCACCCGGGCTCCGCGCAGGGCGGCCTCCTGGAAGGCGAAGGCGAGCACCTCCTCCTCCGGGGCGTGCGCGTCGACGCCGACCAGTACCTCGGGCACGCCGTCGCCGGCGCCGTCGGGCGCGCCCGGCTCGCGCACCACGACCACCGGCACCGTGCTGCGGGCGGCCGCGGCCATGCCGACCGAGCCGAGCAGCAGCCCGGTGAAGCCGCCGAGGCCGCGCGAGCCGAGCACCAGGAGGGCGGCGTCCGCGGCCGCGGCGACCAGGCCGTCCACCGGCGCGTCCAGGACGGCGTCGGTGTGCACCGCCAGGCCGGGGTGGCGCTCGCGGATCGCGTCGGCGGCCGAGGCCAGGACCCGCTGCGCGGCGGCCGGCAGGTCGTCGGGCTCGGCGAAGGTGGCCACGCCGTCGGTCAGCCACGGCCAGGCGTGCACCAGGCGCAGCGGGGTGCCCCGGAGCACCGCCTCGTCGGCGGCCCAGAGGGCGGCGGTGGTGCTCTCCGGCGAGCCGTCGACCCCGGCCAGGACGGATGGCGTCATGAGGGTTCCTCCACTGTGTCGGCGCTTGGCGGGGCGGCGCGGGGACGGTGTGCGCACTGACGGCCCGTCCGCTCCTCCCCCACCCTGGCGGTCCGCCAGGGCCTCGCGACAGAGGCCGCAGGCCCCTCCGCGACGGGACGAAAGGCCCGCCCGTGGGAGCGTACGGCGCACCCCGGCGTGCGGGGTGCCGACACCCGGGCACTACCGTGAATCCGGCAATCGCCCTGATCGGGCGGCACCTGGCGCCCTCCGGCGGCGGGTGGAGGACGGGCCAGGGCGAGTACGAGGAGGACAGCGGTGGGCGGAGCGGACGGCAGCGCGGCGGGTGGCGGCGCGCGGATGCCCCGGCTGCGCCTGGACGAGTTGCTGGAGGAGCTCCAGTGGCGGATCGACGCGGCGCGCGGCACCCAGAACCGGGTGCACAGCCTGTTGGAGGCGGTGCTCGCGGTCGGCCGGGAGCTGGACCTCGCCCAGGCGCTGCACCGGATCGTCGAGGCCGCCGCCGACCTGGTGGACGCCCGTTACGCCGCGCTCGGGGTGATCGGCCCGGACGGGCACTCGCTGTCGCAGTTCCTGACGGTGGGGATGTCCGAGGAGGAGATCGCCGAGATCGGCCCGCCGCCGTCCGGCCGGGGCATCCTCGGCGAGTTGATCCGCGACCCGCAGCCGCTGCGCTGCCCGGTGCTGTCCGAACACCCGGCCTCGGCGGGCTTCCCGCCGAACCATCCGCCGATGCACACCTTCCTCGGGGTGCCGGTGCGGGTGCACGGCGAGGTGTTCGGGAACCTGTACCTCACCGACAAGCGCGGCGGGCTGGACTTCGACACCGACGACGAGGCGGTGATCTCCACCCTGGCGGTCGCGGCCGGGGTGGCGATCGACAACGCCCGGCTGTACGAGGAGGCGCAGCTGCGCCAGCGCTGGCTGCGGGCCAGCGCGGAGATCAGCCGCAGCCTGCTGTCGGGCGCGCCCCGGCTGGAGGTGGTGGAGCTGATCGCCCGCCGGGCCGGGGAGATCGCCGGCGCCGAGCTGGCCGACGTCTCGGTGGCGCTGGACGGTCCGCAGGAGCGGGCGGAGGAGCTGACGGTGGAGGTCGCGCTGGGTGGCGCGCCGGCCGCGCGGCTGGGGGTGACGGTGCCGGTGGACGGCACGCTGTCGGGCGCCGCGTACGCCTCCGGTTCGCCGGTGACCAGCGACGACCTGGCCTGCGACGCCCGCTACCCGGCGGGCCCGGCGGGGCGCTTCGACGGACTGGGCCCGGCGGTCGCGGTGCCGCTGGGCACCGGGGCGGGGTACGGGCGGGGCGTGCTGCTGCTGGCCCGCGCGGCCGGGCAGCCGGCCTTCGGGCCGGACGAGACCGGGCCGCTGCTGGGCTTCGCGGACCAGGCGGTGCTGGCCCTGGAGCTGGCCGAGCGGCGGCGCGACGCCGAGCACCTGACGCTGCTGGAGGACCGTGACCGGATCGCCCGGGACCTGCACGACCTGGCGATCCAGCGGCTGTTCGCGACCGGGATGACGTTGCAGAGCGCGGGCCGGCTGATCGACAGCCCGGCCGCCGCCGACCGGGTCGCCCGCGCGGTGGCGGACCTGGACGAGACCATCAAGATCATCCGGTCGACGATCTTCGGGCTGCGCGCCCACAGCGAGCCCGACCGGGGCCTGCGCGCCCGCGCCACCCGCGTCGTCGCCGAGGCACAGGGGACGCTCGGCTTCGCGCCCCGGCTGAGCATGGAGGGCCTGCTGGACACCGACGTGCCGCAGGAACTGGCCGACCACGCGGTGGCCGTCCTCGGCGAGGCGCTCAGCAACGCCGCCCGGCACGCGCGGGCGGGCCGGGTGGAGGTGACGCTGCGGGCGCTCGCCGGGCGGGTGGCCCTGGTGGTGGCCGACGACGGGGTGGGCGTGCCCGAGGGCGGCCGGCGCAGCGGGCTGCGCAACCTCGCCGAGCGGGCCGAGCGGGTGGGCGGCACCTTCACGGTCAGGCCCGCCGAGGGCGGCGGCACCCGGCTCTCCTGGGAGGCCCCGCTCGGCTCCTGACGTACCGTCACCGGGCTGTCGCCGGGCCTTCGCCCACGCCGCTCCGCGCCCTTGCGTGCGCCGTCCCTACTCGAACGACCGAACGCCCTCGGGCGGGTTCACACGTCGAGCACGCCCCCCTCGAAGAACGCTCTCAACATCCATTGTCGCCACGCATGTTCGACGGTAGAGTCGCCGTTCGCCGAGCACGGATGAGCATTCGACAGCATCATTTGGGGCGGCCATGTCAATTAATCAGGACACCCTCCAGGTCGCTCCCGACCTGATCCACGCGTTCACAAAAATGGCACGCCGCAATCCCCGACACCCCGCGATCGTCCAGCGGGGGCGCACCCTCGACTACGGCCGGCTCGCAGAGCTGGCGAACACCCTGGCCAGGCGCCTGGGACCGGACCCCGGCACGGTCTGCGTGCCGGCCGTCCACACGGCCGAAACGGTGGTCGCACTTCTCGGCGTGCTGACCGCCGGAGGTACGTACTGCCCGATCGATCCGGCATTCCCGGAGGCCCGTCGACACGCCATGGCGACGGCCGCGAACTGCCGCACGGCGATACTCGGCGAAGCCGTCGCGGACCACCAACTCGGCACTCGATTAGTGGAGTTACCCGCCCTCTCGGAATTCCCCGGAGAACCGCCCGGAACCCTTCCGGCGGACCGCGCCGCAAGCGGCCCGGAACATCCGGCCTACATTCTCTTCACGTCGGGTTCGACCGGGCAGCCGAAACCCGTCGCCACTCCCCGCCGGGCCGTCGCGGCCACGGCCCACGCACTGCGCGACCTCTTCCACCTCACCCCCCAGGACCGGGTGCTCCAGTTCGCCTCGCTCAACTGGGACACCTGCTTCGAGGAGATCCTCCCGGCACTCACCGCGGGCGCCACCCTCGTCCTCGACCCCGACGCGCACTGCGGATCGTTCCCGCGCTTCCTGCGGATGGTCGAGCGCGAGCGGATCACCGTCCTGGACCTGCCGACCGCCTTCTGGCACGAGCTCGTCCACCACCTCGTCGAAGACCGGGCCGAACTGCCGCCCTGCGTCCGGCTCCTGGTGATCGGCGGGGAGGCCGTCCAGCCCGCCCGGCTGGACGACTGGGCCCGGCTGGACACCGGGCGGATCCGGCTGCTGAACACCTACGGCTGCACCGAGACCACCCAGATCACCCACGCCGTCGACCTGTCCGGACCGCTCGCCCGCGAACCGGCCTGGCCCGGCGCCCACCGCGCACCGATCCGCCCCGCACCGATCCGCCCCGCACCGATCGGCCACGCCCTGCCGCACGTCATCGAACGTCTCGGCGAGCAGGGCGAGTTGCTGATCGGCGGGCCGGGCCTCGCGCTCGGCTACCCCGGCCTGCCCGAGGCGACGGCGGCCCGGTTCACCACCGTCGACGGCGAGCGGTACTTCCGCACCGGCGACCGGGTGAGCCGCGGCCCGGACGGCCTGCTCACCCACCAGGGCCGCCTGGACGGCGAATTGAAGGTGCGCGGCGTCCGGGTGGACCCGGCGGAGGTCGAGGCGCACCTCACCGGCCACCCCGAGGTGACCGCGGCCGCCGTCACCGGTGCCACTCTGGCCGACCGCACCACGCTGCTCGCGTACGTCGTAGCACGCCGGCACACCTCCCCGCCGGACCTGGCCCGCGAGTTGCTGTCGTACCTGCGGGCCCGGGTGCCCGGCCACCTCGTGCCCGGGCGGATCACCGTCGTCCCCCGGCTCGTGCACACCCCCAGCGGCAAGGTCGACCGGGCCGGCTGCCACCTGCGCTACGGCGCCCACGACAGGTCGAAGGAGACCTCCGTTGAGCACTGACCTCACCACCCCCGCCACCCCGCAGGACCTGGTGGCCGTCTTCCGGCGCGTGCTGGAACGCGACGACGTGGCGCCCGACTCCGACTTCTTCGACCTCGGCGGCGACTCGCTGATCGCCACCCGGGTGCTGAGCGCCGTCGCGCGCGGCTACGCCGTCGAGCTCACCTTCGACGAGTTCCTGCTCGCGCCCACCCCCACCGCGCTCGCGCGCAGAATCACGGCCGCGAGATGAACGACCACCCGTTCAACGACCGCCCGTTCAGCGACCACCCGTTCAACGACCACCCGTTCAACGGCCGGCAGCTCGACGGCCGGCAGTTCGACGCGCATCGGCCCGGAGGAACCGCCGTCGTGGTCGGCGCCGGACTGGCCGGGCTCACCGCCGCGACCGGGCTGGCGGCGCGCGGCTTCGACGTGACCGTCCTGGAGGCCCGGGACCGGGTCGGCGGACGCACCCACGGCATCGAGGCCGCCCTCGGTGTCCTGGTCGACGCCGGAGCCGCCTACCTGGGCGACCGGCACACCGAACTCCTCGCCATGATGGACGAGTTAGGGCTCAAGACCACCCCCACCACGATGTCCGGCGCCAGCCGGTTCGCGCTCGGCAGCGGCGCCGAAAGCAGCGCCGACGCCACGACCCGCGACGGCCGGTTCCCGCCGCTCGACGGCGTCGCGCTCGGCGACCTGTTCGACCGGCTCTCCGAACTCACCGACACCGTACGGCCGGAGGCGCCCTGGCTCACCCCCGGCGCCGAACGCCTGGACGCCCTCACCGCCGCCGAGTGGGCCGAGCAGCACCTCACCCACCCCGACGCCCGGCTGTTCTTCCCGCTGTTCCTGGGCGAGATGACGGCCGCCGACCCGGCCGACATCTCCGTCCTCCACCTCGCCTTCTACCTGCGCTCCGGCGGCGGCCTGCGCTACCTCAACGCCTTCGCCGGCGGCGCCCAGCAGGACCGGATCTCCGGCGGCGCCCACCAGGTGTGCGAGCGGCTGGCCGAGCGCCTGGGCCACCGGGTACGGCTGGGCGAGCCGGTCCGGGCCGTCCACCAGGACGCCGACGCCGTCACCGTGCACACCGACCACGGCGAACACCGCGCGGACGTCGCCGTCATGGCGCTGCCGCCGCTGCTCGCCGACGCGATCGACCACCGGCCCGGCCTGCCGGTGCGCCGGGCCGGCGAGCGCACCGCGCGCGGCTGCGCGGTCAAGGTCCACCTGGTCTACCCGGCGCCGCTGTGGCGCGACCACGGCCTGTCCGGCTGGTCGGTCAACGCCCGGGGGCCGCTGCTCTCCACCGTGGACGACTCCCCCGCCGAGGCCGGCATCGGCGTCCTGACCGGCTTCGTCACCGGCGCCGAGGCGCACCGCTTCGCCGCCCTCACCCCGCGGCAGCAACGCGCCGCGGCCGTCGGGCAGGCCGCGCAGCTCTTCCCGATGCTCCCCGAGCCGACCGCCTGCCACGTCACCGACTGGCTCAACGACCCGTACAGCCAGGGCTGTTACGCCGCGCTGCTGGGGCCCGGCGACTGGCCGCGGCTCGGCCCGGCGCTGACCGCGCCGCACCACCGGGTGCACTGGGCCGGCACCGAGACCAGCACCGCGTACTTCGGGCTGATGGAGGGCGCGATCCGCTCCGGCCACCGGGTCGTCGCCGACGTCCTCGCCCGCGCCTGAAACCAGCGCCCGACGCCCGCACACCCGCCTTCCCCCCGCCTTTCCCCCTCCCCGGAGCCGGTTCCACGAGAACCCGCGCCCGGTACCCCCTCGGGAGACCCCCATGAGCGACCGCAGTTCCATCGCGCCCCTCGCCGTCAGACATCGGCTGATGACCGAACCCGCCCTGGGCGCTGGCAACTTCCTCGACCACGCCCTCGCGGCCAACCCGCACCGTGCCGTCCCGTCCGTCTTCACCCACCGCACCGACCACCGCGGCGAGGTCGTGCTGCGCGGCCACAGCCTGCTCGACCTGGCCGCGCTGCGCGACCGTTACGCCGCCTGGTACCACGCCAACGGGGTGCGCCCCGGCGAGCCGGTGGGCGTCGTGGTCGGCGAGGGCCTGGAGCCGCTGCTGCACTTCCTCGCGCTGACCTCGCTGGGCGCCGTCCCCGCGCTGGTCAACGACGCGATGCGGCACGACGTGCTGGTCCGCTACCTGGACCACGTCGGCGTGGTCGGCGTGGTCGCCGACGACCCCACCCGGCTGGCCGCCGCCTACCGCGAGGACCCGGGCCGCCGCCCGCGCTTCCTCGCCCTGGCCGCCGAGGTGCAGGCCTTCGACGCCGACGCCGTCGAGCTGCCCGCCGGCCACCCGTACCGGCACGCCCCGGACGACGTGGTGGCGCTGATCCACTCCTCCGGCACCACCGGCACCCCCAAGTCCACGATGCTGGCGCACCGCCAGTTCTGGGACGGCAAGCAGCCGCGGATGGAGCGCTTCCCCGCCGAGCCGTACGACCGGCTGATGTCGCTGATGCCGCACACCCACGCCGGCGGGCTCAGCTACTTCCTCACCGCGACCCTGCTCGGCCTGCCCACCGTGGTGATGTCCGACTGGCGGCGCGCCGTCGTCGAGCCGGTGATGGAGGCCTTCCAGCCGACCATGGTCGCCTCCTTCCCCCGGACCTTCGTCGAGCTGGCCACCGGCGAGCTCCCGGTCCGCGGCGCGGCCCGGGTGCACTCCTGGTTCAACACCGGCGACAGCGCGCACCACGGGCACATCCGCCGCCTGGTGACGCTCGGCGAGCGGCCGGCCGGGCTGATCCGCCCCTGGCTGCTGCCGCAGGACCGGGCCGACCAACCCGCGCTTCCCGGTTCGCAGTTCGTCGACGGCCTGGGCTCCTCCGAGATGGGCATGGCGCTCTTCGGCCAGGTGACCACCCCGGAGAGCGCCCGCGACGACCGCTGCGTCGGCAGGCCGCTGGAGGTGGTCCTGAAGGCCGCCGTGCTCGACCAGGACGGCACCGAACTCCCGGACGGCACGGTCGGGTTGCTCGGCGTGGTCAGCCCCTCCCGGACCCCGGGCTACTGGCACGACCGGCGGCTGACCGAGAGCTTCGAGCTGGCCGGCTACTGGCTCACCGGCGACGTCGCCCGCCGCGCGTCCGACGGCCGGTTCTACCACCTCGACCGCACGGTGGACGTCATCGACACCACCGACGGCCCGGTCTACAGCCTGCCGATCGAGGAGGTGCTGCTCGCCGACTGCGCCGACCTGGTGCAGGACTGCTCGGTGGTCGGCGTCCCCGGGGCGGTCGGCGAGGGCCAACGCCCGGTCGCCGTCGTCCGGTTGCAGGCCGGGGCCGGAGGGGCCGCCGGGGCCGGCGCCGAGGAGGTGCAGGACGCGGCGAACAAGGCGCTGGCCGCGGCCGGGCTGGCCGCGCTCGCCGCCGTCCGGATCGCCCGCACGCCGCAGGACTTCCCGCTCGGGCCGACCGGCAAGGTGCTCAAGCGCGAGCTGCGCACCCGCTTCGCCGGCCTCTTCACCGACCCCCAAGCCGACCCCCGAGCCGACCCGCGAACCGACCCGCGAACCGACCCGCGAACCGAGCCCCGAACCGGCACCCAAGCCGGGCCCTCCACCGCCCCCTCCGCCGGCCAGTAGCCGGCCATGGACCACCCCGTGATCCGCCAGCCGTACACGTACGCGCGGACGGCGCTGGTCGAGCCGGACTGGCGGCGGCTGCCGGGCTGGCGCCACGTCACCGAGGCGCAGTGGCGCGACGCCCAGTGGCAGCGGGCCCACTCGGTGAAGACCGCCCGGCAGCTGCGGGCCGTCGTCGGCGACCGGCTCACCGACCACTTCTACCAGGAACTCGCCGCCGACCAGGCCGGGTTCGCCACCATGCCGATGCTGCTGCCGCCACAGCTGCTGAACACCATGGCCCCGGCCGCCCCGGACGCCCCGCGGGCCTTCACCGAGGCGTTCCTGGCCGACCCGGTGCGCCGCTACATGCTGCCGGTGCGCACCGACCGGCACCCGCACTGGCCCAGCCACCCCAGGGCCGAACGGGACTCGCTGCACGAGGCGGACATGTGGGCCGTCGAAGGTCTGACGCACCGTTACCCCACCAAGGTGCTGGCCGAGTTGACCGCCACCTGCCCGCAGTACTGCGGCCAGTGCACCCGGATGGACCTGGTCGGCACCTCGACACCCCAGGTGGCAAAGACCCGGCTGCTGCTGCGCCCCGCCGACCGGCAGGAGCAGATGCTCGACTACCTCAAGCGCACCCCCGCCGTGCGCGACGTGGTGCTGTCCGGCGGCGACCTCGCCAACGTCCCCTGGCCCCGGTTGGAGTCCTTCCTGCTGCGGCTGCTGGACCTCGGCACCGTCCGGGACATCCGGCTGGCCAGCAAGGCCGTGGTCGGCCTGCCCCAGCACTGGCTGCAGCCGCAGTTGCTGGACGGCCTGGCCCGGGTCGCCGAACTGGCCGCCCGCCGCGCGGTCAACCTGGCCGTGCACACCCACGCCAACCACGTGCGCTCGGTCACCCCGCTGGTCGCCGAGGCGGCCCGGGCCCTGCTGGACGCGGGTGTGCGGGACGTCCGCAACCAGGGCGTGCTGATGCGGGGCGTCAACGACACCCCCGAGGACCTGCTCGACCTGTGCTTCGCCCTCCAGGGCGAGGCGAACATCCTGCCGTACTACTTCTACCTCTGCGACGTGATCCCGGGCGCCGAACACTGGCGGACGCCGCTGCACCAGGCGCAGCGCCTCCAGGAGGCGATCATGGGCTACCTGCCCGGCTACGCGACCCCGCGCCTGGTCTGCGACGTCCCGCACGTCGGCAAGCGCTGGGTGCACCAGGCGGTGGCCTACGACCGCGAGCTCGGCATCTCGTACTGGACCAAGAACTACCGCACCGGCCTGGAGAGCGGCGACGGCGGCCAGGACGCCCCGCTCGACCGGCGCCACCCCTACTACGACCCGGTGGACACCCTCCCGGAGACCGGCCGCCGCTGGTGGTCCGGGCCGTCCACCGCACGAGGAGCGCGATGAGCACCCCCGACCCGAGCCCTGCCCCGAGCCCTGCCCCGAGCCCCGGCCCGAGCCCCGCCCCGAGCCCCGCCCCTCCCCGGGACGGCGAACTGCGCCGCCTGTGCTGGATCTTCCCCGACCGGGAGTCCTCCCGGATGGCCGCGATGTGGCACGGCTTCTTCTGGGACCTCTACGCCGAGAGCGCCGCCGACCTCGGCCTGCGCTGGACCAGGCACGCCCCGGAGGCCGTCACGGTGGACGCCACCGGGCCCGGCCGCCCCCGGGTCTACGTGGACGACGAGCCGGTCACCCCCGAGGACACCCTGTTCATCACCGCGCTCTACTCGCTGCCGTACCAGTCGATGGACGTCTTCAACCAGTACGCGCTGTACGCGGTGCTCGAACAGGCCGGGTTCTACCTGCCGTTCCCCCCGCAGGTCTCGCTGATCGGCAACGACAAGCTGGCCACCCTGCTGTTCCTGGGCGGCTCCCCGGTGCCGACCATCCCGACGGTGCGGATCGGCACCGGCCGGGACATCAGCAAGCACGGCTACGAGGTGGGCCTGCGGAACATGACCTACCCCGCGATCGTCAAACCCTCCGGCTGGTGCGGCGGCGGCGGGATCAACCTGGCCCGCGGCCCCGAGGACGTCCGGGGCCTGGCCAGCCTCGCCCAGGGCGGCGACACCACGCTGGTGGTCCAGCCCTACCTGGGCGACGGCACGATCGACTACCGGGTGTACGTCGTCGACGGCGAGCCGTACGCGGTGATGAAGCGGACCCCGGAACCCGGCTCCCCGGTCGCCAACGCCAGCCGGGGCGGCGCCATGGAGTTCCCCCCGGTGCCGCCCGAACTCGTCGCCGCCACCGCCTGGTTCGCCGAGCGGCTGCCGATCCCGTTCTTCTGCGTCGACTTCCTGTACGACGGCGAGCGGTACTGGTTCTCCGAACTGGAACCGGACGGCGTGATCGCCCCCGACCTCACCGACCCGGACCGCACCCTCCAACGGGACGTCACCCGCGCCCGCTTCGCCGCCTACCGCGACGGCCACGCCAAGTGGCTCGCGGACGGCGCCCGCCCGCTCACCCTCGACCCCGCCCGAAGCCCCGCCCACAGCCCGGCGGTTTCTAGGGGTCGTTGCAACACGTGGTCGGTTTGATCAGGCCGCGAGCAGTTTATGCAGGCGCTCGGCTGGGGTTTCCCAGTCGAGCGTT
>NZ_JBHXMU010000033.1:27614-97683 GCF_042720685.1 Kitasatospora sp. NPDC058492 | reverse complement strand
TGACTTTTGGCACGCTGTTGAGTTCTCAAGGAACGGACACTTCCTTCGGACCGCCTTCCAGCGGGCCCTCCGGGCGCTTCGTTCTTTCGTGTTTCCAGCTTACCAGATGTTTTCCGCTCCGTTTTCCGGAGTTTCATTCATCCGATTTCCCGAACTGGTCGGGCCGCTTTCCGCGACGGCCTCCACATTAGCGCATTTCGGTTGTTACCCGAAATTCACACTCACCACGGTTGACGGAAATGCCAACAAACCCATGTCAATGGGAATCGAGGTGAGGGTGGGTCCCGCAGAGTGGGGTGGCCGCATCAGCGACTCGTTCAACACTAGGCCACCCGGACGACATCGTCAAACACTGAGGGCGGGATCCGGCTGGATCCCGCCCTCGTATGTCGAAGCCGCAGCTCAGCGGCGTCGTGTTTCGGTCACGCCGTAGCCGGAACCAGCTCCGCCGCCGCCAGGTTGCGCTTGCCGCGGCGCAGCACGAGCCAGCGGCCGTGCAGCAGGTCGGCCTCGGCCGGCACCGCTTCCTCGTCCGTCACCTTGACGTTGTTGAGGTAGGCGCCGCCCTCCTTGACCGTGCGGCGGGCGGCCGAACGGCTCGGTGCCAGGCCGACGGCGACCAACAGGTCGACCACCGACTGGAGTTCGGCCACCTCGGCCTTCGGGACCTCGGCCAGGGCGGCGGCCAGGGTCGGCGCCTCCAGGTCGGCGAGGTCACCCTGGCCGAACAGCGCCTTGGACGCGGCGACCGCGCGCTCGTACTGCTCGGCGCCGTGGACGAGGGTGGTGAGCTCCTCGGCGAGGGCTCGCTGGGCGAGGCGGGCGGCGGGGCGCTCGGTGGTCTCGCGCTCCAGCTCCTCGATCTCCTCCTTCGAGCGGAAGCTGAAGATCCGCAGGAAGTTGGGGACGTCCCGGTCGTCCGCGTTCAGCCAGAACTGGTAGAAGGCGTACGGGGTGGTCAGCTCGGGGTCGAGCCAGACCGTGCCGGACTCGGTCTTGCCGAACTTGGTGCCGTCGGCCTTGACGATCAGCGGCGTGGCCAGCGCGTGCACGGACTTGGCGTCGGCCTTGCGGATCAGGTCCGTGCCGGCGGTCAGGTTGCCCCACTGGTCACTGCCACCGGTCTGCAGGGTGCAGCCGTAGCGACGGTTCAGCTCCAGGTAGTCCATGCCTTGCAGGATCTGGTAGCTGAACTCGGTGTAGCTGATACCCGCGTCGGAGTTGAGCCGTCGGGCGACGGCCTCCTTGGCGATCATGTTGTTGACGCGGAAGTACTTGCCCACGTCGCGTAGCAGGCTGATGGCCGACATCCCGGACGTCCAGTCCAGGTTGTTGACCATGCGCGCCGCGTAGGGGCCCTCGAAATCGAGGAAGCGCGAGATCTGGCCCCGCAGTCGCTCGACCCAGCCGGCCACCGTCTCGGGGTCGTTGAGGACGCGCTCCGCGGTGGGCTTCGGGTCACCGATGAGGCCCGTGGCGCCGCCGACCAAGCCGAGCGGGAGGTTTCCCGCCTGCTGGATGCGGCGCATGGTGAGGATCTGCACGAGGTTGCCGAGGTGCAGGCTGGGGGCCGTCGGGTCGAAGCCGCAATAGAACGTGACCGGGCCGTCCGCGAACGCCTTGCGCAGTGCGTCCTCGTCGGTGGACAGGGCGATCAGCCCCCGCCACCGCAGCTCGTCGACGATGTCCGTCACGGTCACGCTTCTCCTTCGATCGGGCGCCCGCCCGGTGGCGGGCCCGGTTCTCTCGGACCCCGGGTCGGTACGACTCCAGCGTGGTAGAGCCTACGCGGTCGGGGCCAGCGGGTTTTCCCCGAGCGTCGTGCCGCACTCCTCCCCCGGCCCCTCCGGCGTCTGCCCGATACCGGAAATTCCGTTGTTCGTCGGCTGTGGGCCCGTTCAGAGTGGTGTCACCGCCGTGCGGCGGCAGTGACGTGTGTGGAGACGGTCGTGCCGCCGTGGCACGCCCACGGGAAGGGTGTGCCAAGTGCGCAACACGCTGGTTCTGAACGCGAGCTACGAGCCCCTGACGACGGTGTCACTCCAGCGCGCCGTCGTCCTGGTGCTCCAGGACAAGGCGGTGGTGGAGCAGGCGCATCCGCTGCGCACGGTCCGGGGGACGGGCGTCAGCATCCCGGTGCCCCGGGTGATCAGGCTTCAGCGCTACGTGAGAGTGCCGTTCCGACAACAGGCGCCGTGGTCGCGGCGGGGTGTCCTGGCCCGGGACCAGCACCTGTGCGCGTACTGCGGGCGGCGGGCCACCACGGTGGACCACCTGCAGCCCAGGTCGCGCGGTGGGGAGGACAGCTGGTTGAACACCGTGGCCGCGTGCCCGGAGGACAACCAGCGCAAGGCGGACCGGACACCCGAGCAGGCCGGGATGCGGCTGCTGCGCCGGCCGTTCGTGCCGACCCCGCAGGCCACCCTCATGCTGGCGCTCGGCCTGCGCGGCTCGGAGGCCCGGGAGCTGGCCGACTGGCTGCCGGCCGTGCCGGGCCAGCCCGCTCCGACAGCCGTCCCGGCGGCGTGAACGCGGCCGCGAGCCGCGCCCGACGGGGGCGGGCTAGCCCTTCGCCTGGTAGCCCGCCGCCGTGCCGTAGTTGGCCGAGTGCTCGGGCATCACGACCACCCGCCCGCCGCCGATCAGCACCCGCCCGGAGACCAGCAGCGAACCGGTGCCCTGCGGGAAGTTGCCGCCGGTCGCCTCCTGACCGCCGGCCAGCGGGAACCGGCTGAGGCGGGCGGGCTGGTCGCGGCGTTCGTCGGCGGCGAGCACCAGCGCGCCGCCGTCGACGCCGACCGCCCGGACGGTGCCCTTGGCGGCGGTCGGCGCCTTCCAGCGCTGCTTGCCGGTGTCGAGGTCGTAACCGACCGCCGCGACCGGTCCGCCGCCGTTCGCCGGGACGAACGTGGTGACCATCGTGCGGTTCTGGAAGAACACCTCGGGGGTGGCCGAGAACGTGCCGTGGGCGACGTCCAGCCGGCCGCCGTCGCCGACCACCGGGATCTCGGCGGCCGGGTCGCCGCCCGCGCCCCAGGCGAACACCCGGTCGTCCTCCGGCTTCTCGCCCGTGGTGAGGACGACGGACGGCTCGGCGGACAGCACGCTCACCGTCTTCGGCCGGTTGTTCAGGCCGCGCCACCAACTGACCTTGCCGTCCGCCGTGTTCAGTGCGACGGCCTGGTCGGCGGGGGTCGAGTCGGCGCAGGAGGAGGCGACCAGCACGGTCTTGCCGGTCACGCCGCCGGACAGGGTGCAGAACTTGCCCTGCCCGGTGTACTGCCAGACGTCCTTGCCGTCCGCGGACTCCCAGGCGACCGCCCGGTCGTCGCCGACCGCGATCACCTTGTCCTCGGTGACGCCGATCCGCGCGCCGTACGCACCCTTGGCGTCCGAGACGGTCTTCGTCCACGCGGTCTTGCCGGTCTTGGTGTCCACGGCGGCGACCAGCGTGCACGGGCTCTTCGGATCGGCCTGGGCCCGGAACAGCACCGCGCCCAGCCCCGCCTGGTTGACCCCCGCCGACAGCCCGCACGGGACGGCCCCGGCCGCCGGTGGCTCCACCGACCAGACGGGTTTGCCGGCCGCGAGGTCGTAGGCCCGCACACCGGCGGCGTCGGCGCGGACCACCGCATCGGCCAGCAGCCAGCTGCCGACCAGCGTGTCGTCACCCGACGACCCGGACGCGGCGGGCTGGGCGGACCACACCTTGGTGTGCGCGACGGCGAAACCGGGCTCCCCGCCGCTGGTCGCGGCCGCGCTGCCGCCACCCTCGGCCCCGACCATCAGACCGGCCGCGACCAGCACGCCCAGCGCGGCCACCCCGGCGCCGGCGCGCACCAGCAGGGTCCGCCGGCTGGGCACGTGCTCGCCGGTGAGCACCGCCCCGGCGGCGGCCCGGGCCCTGGCCGAGAGCGAAGAGCCCGCCTCCGAAGAACCCGCCCCCGGAGAGCCTGCCTTCGGGGAGCCCGCCTTCGAGGACCTGCCCCGACGGGCGGCAGCCCGCGACGGCGCGACGGGCGCGGCCTCGGGCGTCGTACCCGGCTCGGGCTCCGGCTCCGTGGACGGCTCCACCGGAACGGGCTCGGCGTCCTCGATGTGCACGTACCCGTCGGCCGAGTACTCCGCCCCCACCGGGACGTACAGCCCCTCCCCCGCAGGCTGCTCCTGGACGGCGTACGGCGCGTACTGCTGCTGCCCGTGGTCCGGGTGCGGGTGGTACGGCTGGTACTGCCCCTCGGCGTAACCGCCCTGGACGTAGCCGCCCTGGACGTACCCGGTCTGCCCGTACTGCGGGTCCTGTCCGTACGGCGAGCCCTGCCCGTCCGGCTGCGGGTACGGCAGGTCCTGCCCGTACCCGCCCTGCCCGTACGCGCCCTGGCCGTAGCCCGCCGTCGTCTGCCAGTACTCCTGCTGCGGGTGGTCCTGCGGGGGCTCCTGCGGCTCCTGGTGCCCGCCGACCGGCCAGGCCTGCTGGCCCTGGGGGTACCACAGCTGCTGCTGGGCGTCTCCGAAGGGCTCCTGCGCCATCCGTTCCCGTCCCTCCCGAGCCGCCTGCCGATGCGGCAGTCAGCATCTCACGCCCGTTCGAGCGCGCCGCCCCGGCCTCGGGGGTCCGGGAGGTCAGCCCGCGGACTCGGCGTTCAGCGCCTCGTCGATGCGGGCGGCCAGGGTGAAGTCCAGGCCGGTCAGCCCGCCCGCGCTGTGGGTGGAGAGGACGAAGCGCAGGGTGCGCCAGCGGATGTCGACGTCGGGGTGGTGGTCGAGCGCCTCGGCCTGTTCGGCGACGGCGACGACCACCCGGATCGCCGCCGGGAAGTCGGGGGCGTCGGCGGCGCGGACGATGCTGTCGCCCTCCCTGGTCCACCGCGGCAGTGCGGCCAGGGCCGCCGTGATCTCGTCCTCGCTCAGCCGTGCCCTGCTGCTCATCGAAGCTCTTCCGTTCGTCGTCTCGCCGTCCGGTCAGGCGTGCACTGCGAGGAACATACCGAGCCGGGGCCCTGCGCACCGGACGACACAGCCGCTGACGGACAGCCCCGCCAGGCGGCCCCCGACGCTGCTCAGCTCATCAGCTCAGCAGCAGTTTGGTGACCGCGACGAGGCCGACCACCACGATGATCCCGCGCAGCGCGGCCGGCGGCAGGCGGCGGCCGACCTTGGCGCCGAACAGGCCGCCGACCAGCGAGCCCGCCGCGATCAGGCCGGCGGCCGCCCAGTTGACGGTGGAGGTGAACAGGAAGAACAGCGCGGCGACGCCGTTGACGACCATCGCCAGCGCGTTCTTCACGGCGTTGATCCGCTGCAGGTCCTCCTGGAGCAGCATGCCCATCAGCGCCAGCAGCAGGACGCCCTGCGCGGCGCCGAAGTAGCCGCCGTAGATGCCGGTGAGGAAGACGCCGACGAACAGCAGCAGGCCGCCGTCCGGGTCGACGTCGGGGCGGCGGCGGGCGGCGACCGCCTTGGCGACCCTGGGCTGGATCACCACCAGGACGAGGGCGAGCAGGATCAGTACCGGGACGATCGCGTCGAAGGCGCCCTTCGGCAGTCTGATCAGCAGCAGCGCACCGACCAGTCCGCCGAGCAGCGAGGCGGTGCCCAGGCGCAGCAGCCGGTGGCCCTGGCCGGCCAGCTCGCGGCGGTAGCCGATCACGCCGCTGAGCGAACCGGGCACCAGGCCGAAGGTGTTGGAGACGTTGGCGGTGACCGGCGGAATCCCGATGGCGAGCAGCACCGGGAACGTGATCAGCGTGCCGGAGCCGACGATCACGTTGATCATCCCGGCGCCGACGCCCGCCACCAGGACGGCGATGCCCTCCCAGAGCGTCATGGGTCACCTCTCCTCTCGGTCCTGTCCGGGGGGATCATGCCGGACGGCCCGCCGGTCGGACCAGGGCCGCCCACGATTCGGGACGTACGCCACAACCGCCACACGCCACGACCGCCACACGCCGGGGGCCCGCCACCGTGCGGTGGCGGGCCCCCGGGCCGGACGGTTCAGCCGGTCACTCCGGGTCGATCTTGCGGTACTCGCGGGCCGGGTCCACCCGGGGGCGGGCGGCACCCTTCTCGGTGTCCACCGGGCGCGGGCCAGCCGCCGGGTCGAGCGGCACCTGGGTGGCCGCGGGGGCCGCCGGCGGCACGCTCGGGGCGGCGACCGCGCCGCCGTTGATGCCGGGGTTGCCGGTCAGCCCGCCGAAGGCGCCGCCGAGGCCCTTGAGGGCGTCGCCGACCTCGCTGGGGATGATCCAGAGCTTGTTGGAGTCGCCCTTGGCCAGCTCGGGCAGGGTCTGCAGGTACTGGTAGGCGAGCAGCTTCTGGTCGGCGTCGCCGTCGTGGATGGCCTCGAAGACCGTCCGGATCGCGGCCGCCTCACCGTCGGCGCGCAGCACCGCGGCCTGCGCCTCACCCTCGGCCCGGAGCACGTCGGCCTGCTTCTCACCCTCGGCCTTGAGGATCTGGGCCTGCCGCTGGCCCTCGGCGGTGAGGATCGCGGCGCGCTTGTCACGGTCGGCGCGCATCTGCTTCTCCATCGAGTCCTGGATGGAGGTGGGCGGCTCGATCGCCTTCAGCTCGACGCGGTTGACCCGGATGCCCCACTTGCCGGTGGCCTCGTCCAGGACGCCGCGCAGACCGGCGTTGATGACCTCGCGCGAGGTCAGGGTGGATTCGAGGTCCATCGAGCCGATGATGTTGCGCAGCGTGGTGACGGTCAGCTGCTCGATGGCCTGGATGTAGCTGGCGACCTCGTAGGTGGCCGCGCGCGGGTCGGTGACCTGGTAGTAGATCACCGTGTCGATGTTGACCACCAGGTTGTCCTGGGTGATCACCGGCTGCGGCGGGAACGGCACGACCTGCTCGCGCAGGTCGATCCGGTTGCGGACCCGGTCGATGAACGGGACGACGATGTTCAGACCTGCGTTGAGCGTCCGGGTGTAGCGGCCGAAGCGCTCCACGATCGCGGCGCTGGCCTGCGGGATGACCTGGATCGTCTTGATCAGCGCGATGAAGGCCACCACGACCAGGACGACCAAAACGATAAGGACGGGTTCCACGGACTCTCCCCTAGACGACCAGGGCGGTCGCGCCCTGGATTTCGACGACGTCGACCTGCTGCCCCGGTTGGTACACGCTGTCCGGGTGGAGCGCGCGGGCCGACCAGATCTCGCCGTTCAGCTTGATCCGTCCGCCCTCCCCGTCGACGGTTTCCGCGACGACCGCGGTGGCGCCCTGGAGCGCCTCGATGCCCATCTTGATGTGCGGGCCCTGCCGCAGCTGCCGGTAGGCGATCGGGCGGACGAAGACCAGCAGCGAGACCGAGACCGCGATGAAGACCAGGGTCTCCCAGACCGCGCCTCCGCCCAGCCCGGCCACGCCGGCGGCCGCCAGCGCACCGACCGCGAACATGGCGAACTCCGGCATCGCGGTCAGCACCAGCGGTATGCCGAGCCCGACGGCGGCCAGGAGCCACCAGATCCAGCTGTCCACGTGTCCATCCTAGGGAGCGAAGGGCCTTCGAGGTGGACAGTTCCCGCAGGTCGTGGGGCGGAAACCGGTCGCGCGTGCGACCGGTCCCCGGAAACCCGACGACATCGGAGCGTGCGAGGCGCGTACGAGGTGCGTGCGAGGTGCGGACGGGGGCTCAGCCCAGCGGCAGGCCCTGCGCGGACCAGCGGTCCCCGTGGCGCTCCAGGGTGAGCGGCAGGCCGAAGCACTTGGAGAGGTTGCGGGCGGTCAGCTCGGTGTCGATCGGACCGGCGGTGAGCACCTTGCCCTGGCGGATCATCAGGACGTGGGTGAAGCCCGGCGCGATCTCCTCGACGTGGTGGGTGACCATCGCCATGGCCGGGGCGAACTCGTCCTGGGCGAGCGCGCCGAGCCGGCGGACGAGGTCCTCGCGGCCGCCGAGGTCCAGACCGGCCGCGGGCTCGTCGAGCAGCAGCAGCTCGGGGTCGGTCATCAGGGCGCGGGCGATCAGGGTGCGCTTGCGCTCGCCCTCGGAGAGGGTGCCGAACTTGCGGCCGGTGAGGTTGGACATGCCCATCCGGTCGAGCAGCGCGAGCGCGCGGGACTCGTCGAACTGCTCGTAGGTCTCCTGCCAGCTGACCGTCATGCCGTAGGCGGCGGTCAGCACGGTCTGCAGCACCGTCTGCTCGGCCGGCAGCTTGTCGAACATGGCGGCGCCGGCCAGGCCGATCCGGGAGCGCAGCTCGAAGACGTCGACCTCGCCCAGCTTCTCGCCCAGCACCGACACCTTGCCCGCGGTCGGGAACAGGTAGGTGGCGGCGATCTGCAGCAGGGTGGTCTTCCCGGCGCCGTTGGGGCCCAGGATGACCCAGCGCTCCCCCTCGGAGATGGACCACGAGACCTGGTCGACCAGCGCGCGTCCCTCCCGGACCACGGATACGTCCACCAGCTCCAGCACGTCGCTCATGCCTACGCCTTCCCCAATACAAGAATTTCGGCCGTCGGTGCGGGCGGCGAGCCTACTCCGGCAGCCGGTGGGCACGGGGTGGGTGCGCCGCACACGCATGGGCAAACCTACGCCACGCGGATGACCGCCGATTCCGTAGGCTGGCCGGATGCTCGCGACTCCTCCCGACAATCCGTACGAAGAACCCCGTTCGGGGCGGCTGACCGCGTGGGGCAACGCCCTGCTGGCCGGTCTGGTGCCGCCGGACAACGCCGCCGCGGCCGTGCTGGGCGACGACGAGAGCCACCGGGTGACCGGACTGCCCGGGGACGGGCCGGGCGAACGGCACGGCCTCACCTGGGCGCTGGGACGGCTTCGGGTGCTCGGGGTGAAGGGCCTGCGGCTGGCTCTGCCGTCCGCCGGGCACCCGCTGGGGCTGACCGGTCCGGCGCCGTTCAACGAGCGGGCGATGGGCGTCGGGGAGGCGGTGCTGGCGGTGGGCGTCCCGCTCGGACTGGTGCCGGAGGTGGAGGTGTTCGGCCCGGCCGGGGACCGTTCGGCGACGGTGCTGTGGCGCTGCCTTGAGACCAACGACACACCGCCGGCCGACGTCCCGTCGCTGCACGAGGCCGAACGGGAGCTGGCCGACGGGCTGCGCGAGGCGACGCTCCTGCTGACCCGGCTGGACGTGGCGGGCGCCGGGCCGGAGGCACTGCGGGCGCTGGAGGCGTACCGCCGGCGCGGGCACGCCGAACTGCTGGCGCCCGGGTACCCGCCGCGTGCGGTGCGGGTGCTGGAGTCGGCCCGGCAGGTGTCGGCGCTGCTGGCGATCGCCGCGGGCGGGCACGGCGCGGCGGTCAGCGCCTCCGAGATGGCGGCGCGGCAGGCGGTGCTGGCGCCGCTGCGGCGCACCGCCCGGCGGGCGCAGGTGGCGGCGTACAACGCGCTGGTCGACGAGCGCGAGGACCGCTGAGTACGAGAGCTGCTCAGCACGCGGACCGCTGAGCTACCGGGAGCACGCGGACCGCTAGGACGGGCCGCCGCCGTCCCGCGCCTCGCCGTTGCGGACGGCCCACAGGGCCGCCTGGGTCCGGTCCGCCAGGTCCAGCTTCATCAGGATGTTGGAGACGTGGGTCTTCACCGTCTTCTCCGACAGGTGCAGGCTGCGGGCGATCTCCCGGTTGGAGCGGCCGTCGGCGATGTGGCCGAGGACCTCGCGCTCGCGTTCGGTGAGGGTGCCGCCGCGGCCCTGCGGGGCGCGCGGGCCGTCGTCGGCGAGCAGCGCCTCGGCCAGTTCGGGCTGGAGCAGGACGTGGCCGGCGTGCACCGAGCGGATCGCGCCGGCCAGCGCCTCCGGGTCGACGTCCTTGTAGACGTACCCGGCGGCGCCGGCCCGCAGCGCGGGGACCATCGTGCGGTGCTCGGTGAAGCTGGTGACGATCAGGATCCGGGCCCGGCTGCCCTCGCCCTTGAGCGTGCGCAGCGCCTCGATGCCGTCGACGCCGGGCATCTTGAGGTCCATCAGGACGACGTCGGGGTCGAGTTCGCGGGCGCGCTCGACGCCCTCGGCCCCGTCGGCGGCCTCCCCGACCACCTCGATGTCGTCCTGGACCTCCAGGAAGGTGCGCAGCCCGCGGCGGACCACCTGGTGGTCGTCGACCAGCAGGACGCGGATCGACGGCGTGCGGTCGGGCGTGCGGTCAGGCACCGGGGACCTCCATCTCGACGAGCGTCCCCCGGCCGGGGGCGGACTCCAGGGTGAGCGTGCCGCCGACGGCGGCCGCGCGGTCGCGCATCGAGGCCAGGCCGAGGTGGCGCCCGGCCCGGCGGACGGACTCGGGGTCGAAGCCGTGCCCGTCGTCGCGCACCCGCAGCACGGCGCCGCGCGCGGGCGTGCCGGCCAGGGTGACGGTGACGCGGCCCGCGCCGGAGTGGCGCAGCGCGTTGTGCAGCGCCTCCTGGGCGACCCGCAGCAGCGCGGCCTCCTGCGCGGGCGGCAGGGCGCGGACGCCGTCGGCGGCGAAGGCGACGTCCGCGGTGTGGGCCCGGTCGAGGACCTGCACCTGGGAGGCGAGGGTGGCGCTCAGCCCGTCCTCCTCCAGGGCGGCGGGGCGCAGTTCGACGACGACGGCGCGCAGTTCGTCGGCGGCCTCGGCGGCGAGCCGGGCGACCTCGGCGAGTTCGGCGCGGGCCCGGGCCGGATCGCGGTCGACGAGCGTGGCGGCGGCCTTGGCGGTGAGCCGCAGCGAGAAGAGCTTCTGCGCGACGGCGTCGTGCAGGTCGTGGGCGATGCGGGCGCGTTCGCCGGCCAGGGTGAGTTCGCGGCTGCGCTCGTACAGGCGGGCGTTGGAGAGGGCGAGGGCGGCGTGCGCGGCGAGTATCCGCAGCAGTTCCTCGTCGTGGTCGGTGAACAGGCCGCCGCCGCGCTTGTTGGCGAGGAAGATGACGCCGGTGACCTGCGGTTCGTCCTCGGCGGCCTCGGCGTCCAGGATGGGCATGCCGAGGAAGGCGTCCATCTCGGGGTGGGCGGCCGGCCAGCCGCCGAAGGCCGGGGCCTTGCGGACGTCGGCGAGCCGGGTGGGGCCGGTCTCGTGCAGCATCTTGGCGAGGACGCCGTGCTGGCGGGGCAGCGGGCCGATCGCCCGCCACTGCTCGTCGGTGACGCCGTCGACGACGAACTGGGCGAAGCCGCCGTGGTCGTCGGGCACGCCCAGGGCCGCGTACTCGGCGCCGAGCAGGTCGCGGGCGGAGGCGGTGATGCGGCGCAGCACCTCGCGGACCTCCAAGGGCCGGCTCATCGCGAGCAGCGCCTGGCTGACCGCCTCGATGCCGGCCAGGCAGGGGTCGCAGCCGGGCATCGGGCGGGCCGGGCCGCGCAGGTCGAGGTGCGGGCCGGCCGGGCTCCGGTGGTCGCTGGGCGTGCTGGGCATACCGCCAAACTACCGCCGCCGCGGGCGCCGCCGCGTCGGTCCGCGGCCGGGGTGGGCGCAGGCCTCGGGACCTAGGACTCGGGGCCTGCGCAACGGCCGAGGGGCGGCTCTCCGGGTGATGGGAGGGCCGCCCCTCGGCGGGCGGGGCGAAGGCGGGCGGGGCGAAGGGGGTCAGCCCTTCTGCATGACCTCGGGCTCGTGGCGGCGCTGGAGCCGGGTGACGATGACGCCGATGACGATCGAGATCGCGATCAGCGCGCCCGCGTCGATCGCCCACTGGGCGACGCTGTTGGTCCACAGCGGGTCGTACTGGGGGTTCTGGAAGTCCTTGTTCCAGGGGCCCATGAGCTTGGACAGGTCCAGTGTGGTGGCCACGATGCCGGTGCCCCAGCGGGCCGGCATCAGCCAAGCGGCCTGCTCCAGGCCGGGCTTGCCGAAGAGCTGGAACAGGCAGCCGGTGAAGACGACCTGGATGATGGCGAACATGACCAGCAGCGGCATGGTCTTCTCGGCGGTCTTGACCAGGGCCGAGATCATCAGGCCGAACATCATCGCGGTGAAGCTGAGCAGGATCATGCCGATGGTCATCTCGATGATCGGCAGGTCCTTGACGATCAGGCCGTGCTCGGGGAGCTTGCGCGGCAGGAAGCCGACCGCGGCGACGATGGCGCCCTGGATCACGCTGAAGAATCCCAGCACGATGATCTTGGACATCATGTACGCCGAGCGGGAGAGCCCGGTGGCCCGTTCCCGTTCGTAGATGGCCCGTTCCTTGATCAGCTCGCGGACGGAGTTGGCCGCTCCGGAGAAGCAGGCTCCGATCGCCAGGATCATGAGAATCGTCGCGGCCCCGCTGTTGAGGTGGAGCTGCGTGTTCGGGTTGGGCGCGAGGCCCGCCCCGTTGGGGACCAGCACGCTGACCGCGCCGATGACGGCGGGCAGCAGCACCGACAGCGCCAGGAAGCCGCGGTCCGAGGCGAGGACCGACATGTAGCGGCGCATCAGCGTCCACAGCTGCGAGCCCCAGCTCTGCGGCTTCGGCGGCCGGACGGCCTCCTGGGCGACCTGGGCGTGCTGCACCTCGCCCGACTCCACGTCGGGGGCGGAGTACTGCTGGTAGTGCACCGAGCCGCGGTAGCGGCCGGCCCAGTCGTGGTCCGGGTAGTTCTCGAAGGCCTGGAAGACGTCCGCCCAGGTCTCGTAGCCGAAGAAGTGCAGCGCCTCGTCCGGCGGGCCGAAGTAGGCCACCGCGCCGCCCGGCGCCATCACCAGCAGCCGGTCGCAGAGCGCGAGTTCGGCCACCGAGTGGGTGACGACCAGGATGGTGCGGCCGTCGTCGGCGAGACCGCGCAGCATCTGCATGACCTCGCGGTCCATGCCCGGGTCGAGGCCCGAGGTGGGCTCGTCCAGGAAGATCAGCGACGGCTTGGTGAGCAGTTCCAGGGCGACCGAGACGCGCTTCTGCTGGCCGCCGGAGAGCGCGGTGATCTTGTTGTCGGCGCGCTTGTCCAGGCGCAGCTCGTACAGCACCTCGTCGATCCGGGCCGCGCGCTCGCGCGCCTCGGTGTCACCGGGGAAGCGCAGCTGGGCCGCGTACTTGAGGCCGGTGCGGACGGTGAGTTCCTTGTGCAGGATCTCGGACTGCGGCACCAGGCCGATGCGCGAGCGGAGCTCGGCGAACTGCTTGTAGAGGTTGCGGCCGTCGTACAGGACCTCGCCGCGGTCGGCCGGGCGGTAGCCGGTGAGGGCGCGCAGCAGGGTCGACTTGCCGGAGCCGGACGGGCCGATGACGGCGACCAGGGACTTCTCCGGGACGCCGAAGCTGACGTCGTCGAGCAGGATCTTCTTGGCGCCCTTGTGCTCGACCTCGACGGTCAGGTGGCGGGCGGAGAAGGAGACCGCGCCGGTGTCGACGAACTCCTGCAGCTGGTCGCCGACCAGCACGAAGCTGGAGTGGCCGACGGTCAGCCGGTCCTGCGGGCCCATCAGCTGGCGCTGCACCCGCTGGCCGTTGAGGAAGATCCCGTTGTGGCTGCCGAGGTCGACGATCTCGTAGCGGCCGTCCTGGAGCTGGCGCAGCTCGGCGTGGTGGCGGGAGACCTGGAGGTCGGAGACCACGACGTCGTTGTCGAGCGCGCGGCCGATCCGGACGGTGCGCATGGCGGCGGTCAGGTTGCGGATGATCGTCGGCTGCGGGCCGGCGCCGTCCTGCGGGTCGGGCGGGAAGGCCTGCTGCTGCGGGAAGCCGCCCTGCTGGGGCTGGGGCGCGTGCTGCTGCTGTTGCTGCGGGAACGGCGGCTGGGGCCGGCCCGCCCAGGCCTGCTCGGGCTGCGGCGGGTAGGGGGCCTGCGGCGACCAGCCCTGCTGCGGGGCCGGCGGCTGGGGCGTCGGCGCGGCGCTGCGGCTGGTGGCGGCCTCGTGCCAGGCGGGAGCCTGGGGGGCGGCGGCGTGCGGGGCTGCGTGGGCGGGCGCGGAGAAGCCGAGCCGGGGTCCGTTCTCCGGGTTGCCGAGGTTGACGACGGCGCCGGGGAACAGCTGGGTCTGCATCGTCCGGGCACCGGCCGTGTAGGTGCCGTTGGTGCTGCCGTGGTCGTCCAGCTGCCAGCCGCTGCCGTTGAAGGTGATGGTCCCGTGGTGCCAGGAGACCCTGGCGTCGTCGAACGGGAAGTCCGACTGCGGGTTGCGCCCGATGGTGTAGGACCGCCCGGGCTCCAGAGTCCGCTGCTGTCCGTTGATATCGATGACGAGTTGCGGCACTGCGCGCCTGCCCCGCTCTCTCGGTTCCCCCGAATTGTGCCCCCGACCAGGGGTGCGATGTTTCCGAAACTGACGGGGGGAATCATTCCAGCCTGCTGACCGCCAATAAAAGTCACCCCGGGTGACTGTGACCAGGCTGCTACCCGGCACCCGTCCGCGACGTGGGACGGGTGCTCTGGGCCCGCCGGCCGGCGGGTAGCGTGGGAGGCACCATGAACGCATCGCCCCTGGCCGCTGAGCCCCTCCCCGCCGCCCAGCCCCGGACCGCGGACGAGCGCACCCTGCTCGTCAAGGTGTTCGGCAAGGACCGCCCCGGCATCACCGCCGGCCTCTTCGCCACCCTGGCCGGCTTCGCCGTCGACGTGATCGACATCGAACAGGTCGTGACCCGTGGCCGCATCACGCTCTGCGCACTGGTCACCCCGCCCACCGCCCCCGGCGCCGAGGGCGGGCTGCGGGCCACCGTGCACCGCTGGGCGGAGGAGCAGAAGCTCCAGGCCGAGATCCTCTCCGGCATCGGCGACAACCGGCCGCGCCGCGAGGGCCGTTCGCACGTCACCGTGCTCGGCAATCCGCTGACCTCCGCCGCCGTCTCCGCGCTCACCTCCCGGATCACCGCGGCGGGCGGCAACATCGACCGTGTGTTCCGACTCGCCAAGTACCCGGTGACGGCGGTCGAGCTGGCCGTGTCCGGTGTGGCCACCGACGAGCTGCGGGCCGAGCTGGCCCAGGAGGCGGCCGCCCAGCGGGTGGACGTCGCGGTGGTCGCGGCCGGGCTGGAGCGCCGGGCCAAGCGCCTGGTGGTGATGGACGTCGACTCCACGCTCATCCAGGACGAGGTGATCGAGCTGTTCGCGGCCCACGCGGGCTGCGAGGAGGAGGTCGCCGAGGTGACGGCGCAGGCGATGCGCGGCGAGCTGGACTTCGCCGAGTCGCTGCGGGCCCGGGTCTCGCTGCTGGCCGGGCTGGACGCCTCGGTGACCGAGAAGGTACGCGCGGAGGTCCGTTTCACGCCGGGGGCGCGCACCCTGATCCGCACCCTGCAGCGACTGGGCTTCCAGGTCGCGGTGGTGTCGGGCGGGTTCACCCAGGTCACCGACCACCTGGTCGAGGAGCTGGGGCTGGACTTCGCGGCCGCCAACACCCTGGAGGTGGTGGACGGCAAGTTCACCGGCCGGGTGGTCGGCGAGATCGTGGACCGCGCGGGCAAGGCCCGCTGGCTGGCCCGGTTCGCCGAGCAGGCGAAGGTGCCGCTGTCGCAGACGGTGGCGATCGGCGACGGCGCCAACGACCTGGACATGCTGAACGCGGCCGGGCTGGGTGTGGCGTTCAACGCCAAGCCGGTGGTGCGCGAGGCCGCCGACACCGCCGTCAACGTGCCGTTCCTGGACACCGTGCTGTACCTGCTGGGCATCACCCGGGAGGAGGTCGAGGCGGCCGACGAGGTGGACGGCAGCCTGACCGAGTAAGGCCTGAAGACGCACGAGAGGGGCGGGGGGGGCGGGGGCGGGGGGCGCGGCGCGGGGCGGCGTCGCCGCGGGCCGCCGCGACGGGGCCCACGTGGAGCGGGCGGGGGGGGGGGGGGGGGGCCGGCCGGGGGCCCCGCCCCCCCCCCCCGCCCCCCCCCCCCCCCCCGGGGGGGGGGGGGGGGGCCGCGGCCCCCCCCGCCCCTCGTCGTCATCGAAGCCCGGAGCCCGGAGCAACGGAACCCGTACGGAACCCGGAGCTCCGTACCGGGTCAGTCCTGCGGCGTGTAGTACGAGACCAGCGCGGCCGCGCCCGGCTCGACGCCCTTCCACGAGCCGCTGAAGCTGAGCACCGCGATCGCCGCCGTCGGGAAGCCGCCGAGCCGCAGCCGCTCCAGCGCGTCCCGGTCGCCCGCGTCCCCGGCCAGCACCTGGGTCAGGCCCAGCACGCCGGGGTTGTGCCCGACCAGCACCACGTCCGCGTACTCCTCCGGGGTCTCCTGGAGGACGGCGATGATCTCGCCGGGGCTGGCCTCGTAGATCCGGTCCTCGTACACGGTCTTGCGGGCCCGCTTCGGCAGCTCGTGCGCCGCCAGCTTCCACGTCTCGCGGGTGCGCAGCGCGGTGGAGCAGAGCACGTACTCGGGGTTGATGCCGGAGTCGACCAGCCAGCGGCCGGCGTCCGGGGCCTGGTGACGGCCCCGGTCGGCCAGCGGCCGCTCGTGGTCGTCCACGCCGTTGGGCCAGTCGGCCTTGGCATGGCGGAGAACGATGATCCTGCGGGACGTGTCGGCGCTCATACCCAGCAAGCTTGGCAGAAAAGCCGCTCCGGGGCGCGATGCTCCCGGATGCCGCCACTCGCAGGGGTGGCGGGTGTCATCATCCGCCGTTCGTCCGGCCCTTCCGATAAACGGGGGTGGCCGGTGAGCGGCGGTCGTGCGCGGGGGGGGATGGACCGGATCAGCCTATGGCGGCGGCGACGGAGGCGATGATCGCCACCAGCACCACGATGCCGGCGATCGCCAGGGCGATCTGGCCGAGCTGCTTGCGGCCGTCGGTCGGGTTGGGATCGAGAACGGGCATGTCCGGGATTCTTCCACCCCGAACACGCCCGTCGGTCACCGACCCCTCGGCGTTGGCCGGCCCTTGGTCAGGCCTTGACCTGCGCCACGGGGTGGACCGCCTCGTCCTCGATGTGCCGGGCCATCGCGGCCCGCAGGCCGAACAGCATCTGCGGCACCAGCAGCAGCGCCAGGAAGCCCAGCGGGCCGTACCACTCGCCGGTCATCTGGTAGATCCGGCCGATCAGGATCGGGCCGGGGATGGAGATCAGGTAGCCGACGCCCTGGGCGAAGGCGGAGAGCTGGGCGACCCCGCCGGCGGTGCGGGCGCGCAGCCCGATCATCGTCAGCACCAGCGGGAAGGCGCAGTTGGACAGGCCCACCAGGACCGCCCAGAGCCACGACGCGCCGGCCGGGGCCAGCGCCAGCCCGGCGTACCCGGCGATGCCGCAGGCGGCCAGCACGACGACGAACAGCCGCTGGTCGCCGCGGCGGGCGGCCAGGTTGGGCAGCACGAAGGAGACCGGCACGCCGATCACCATGGTCACCGCGAGCAGCACCCCGGAGGTGCCCTTGTCGACGCCGGCGTCCTGGAAGATCTTCGGCATCCAGCCCATCACCACGTAGGCGCCGGTGGCCTGGAGGCCGAAGAAGCAGGCCATCGCCCAGGCCGTCCGGCTGCGGGTGATCGGCAGCCTGGCGGCGGCCGCCCCGCCCGCGCGCTCGCCGCGCTCGCGCTTGGTCAGCAGCACCGGGAGCCAGAGCAGCAGGGCCAGCGCGGCGAGGCCGGCCCAGACGCCCAGGCCGTAGCGCCAGTCGCCGCCGAGCGCGCTGGTCATCGGCACGGTGACGGCGGCGGCCAGCGCGGTGCCGGCCGACAGCGCCATCGAGTACAGGCCGATCATCGGACCGACCTTGTCCGGGAAGTAGCGCTTGATCACCACCGGGATCAGCACGTTGGAGACTGCCACGCCGGCCAGCGCGAGCGCGGTCAGCAGCAGGAACACCGCGGTGCCGCCGGCGAAGGAGCGGGAGAGCACGCCCACGGTGATCGCGCCCATGCCGGCGGTGATCACGGCGATCGGGCCGATCCGCCGGGCCATCGAGGGCGCGGCGAAGCCGAACAGGCCGAAGCAGAGCGACGGGACGGCGGTGAGCAGCCCGGCGAGCGTCGGGTTCATCCCGAGGCCGGCGCGGACCTGGTCGAGCAGCGGTCCGAGGCTGGTGACCACGGGGCGCAGGTTGAAGGCGGCGGCGGCGATCGCGACGGCGAACAGCCAGCCCAGGTGCTTGCCGGAGGAGGGCGTGGAGGGCCGCTCGGTCTGCGGCCGGGCCTCGGTTCGTGGGGAGGCGGTGGTGTCTGCTGCGGGAGGCATGGGCACCATCATAGAATGATGGGATGAATCGGCGCACCTTCGAATTGGCATGATGTGCCGACCCGCACCCCCACCGGACGCCGGCCCTCCCACCCGCCGGCCCCGTCCATCGAACCGTAGCCGCAAGGAGTACCCGTGGCGCTGTCCTCGCCGAGGCGCACCCCGCTGTCCGACCAGGTGATCGCGCAGCTGCGCGCCCAGATCACCTCCGGAGAGTGGCCCGTCGGCTCACGCATCCCCACCGAGGCCGCACTCGTCGAACAGCTCGGCGTCGCCCGCAACACCGTCCGCGAGGCCGTCCGCGCCCTCGCCCACAACGGGCTGCTCGACATCCGCCAGGGCTCCGGCACCTACGTGCTCGCCACCAGCGAGCTGGCCGGGGTCATGCACCGCCGCTTCGCCGACGCCGACCAGGCGCAGGTCGCCGAGCTGCGGGCCGCCCTGGAGACCTCCGCGGCCGGCCTCGCCGCGGCCCGCCGCACCGACCGCGACCTCGGCCTGCTGGACGCCGCGCTGGGCCGCCGCGAGAGCGCCTGGCACTCCGGCGACGCCGAGGACTTCATCCAGGCCGACGCCGCGTTCCACCAGGCCGTCGTCGCCGCCGCCCACAACGACGTGCTGGCCGCCGTCTACGCCGACCTCGGCGAGGTCACCCGCGCCCACCTGCGGCACGACGTCGGCCCCGAGCTGATCGCCGAGCGCTACATCGGCCACGCCACCATCCTCGACGCCATCCGGGCCGGCGACGCCCAGCGCGCCTCCGTCGAGGCCGGCCGCGCCATCGGCGCGTGCACCCCCGCCGACGCCTGAGGCGCCCCGAAGCGTCCCGGAACGCCGCTGCCCGGCACCCCCACGAGGGGTGCCGGGCAGCGGCGTGCGGCGGAGCGGTCAGGCGCCGATGGCGTGCAGACCGCCGTCGACGTGGATGATCTCGCCGGTGGTCTTCGGGAACCAGTCCGAGAGCAGCGCGACGATGCCGCGGCCGGCCGGCTCCGGGTCGGTCAGGTCCCACTTCAGCGGGGAGCGGTGGTTCCAGGTGTCCGCGAGGTCGCCGAAGCCCGGGATGGACTTGGCGGCCATCGAGCCGAGCGGGCCGGCCGAGATCAGGTTGCAGCGGATGTCCCGCTCGCCCAGGTAGCGCGCCAGGTAGCGGTTGGTCGACTCCAGGGCCGCCTTGGCCGGGCCCATCCAGTCGTACTGCGGCCAGGCGAACTGCGCGTCGAAGGTGAGGCCGACGACCGAGCCGCCGTCCTGCATCAGCGGCAGCAGCGCCATGGTCAGCGACTTCAGCGAGAAGGCCGAGACGTTCATCGCGGTGGCCACGGACTCCCACGGGGTGTCCAGGAAGTTGCCGCCCAGGGCGTCCTGCGGGGCGAAGCCGATCGAGTGGACGATGCCGTCCAGGGTCGGCAGGTGCTCGCGGACCGTGTCGGCGATGCCCGCCAGCTCCTCCGCGCTGGAGACGTCCAGCGGCAGCACGGTGACCGGCTTCGGCAGCTTCTTGGCGATCCGCTCGGTCAGGCTCGGGCGCGGGAACGCGGTGAGGATGATCTCCGCACCCTGCTCCTGGGCGAGCTTGGCGGCGTGGAAGGCGATGGAGGACTCCATCAGCACACCCGTGATCAGGATGCGCTTGCCCTCAAGGATTCCAGTCATGCTCAGTGACCCATGCCCAATCCGCCGTCCACGGGAATGACGGCTCCGGTGATGTACGCGGCCTCGTCCGAACCGAGGAACCGCACGGTGGACGCGACCTCGGCGGGCGACGCGTAGCGGCCCAGCGGCACGCCCGAGACGATGTCCGCGCGGCGCTCGTCGCTGAGCACAGCGGTCATGTCGGTGTCGACGAAGCCGGGGGCGACCACGTTGACGGTGATGTTGCGCGGGCCCAGCTCGCGCGCCAGCGACCGGGCGAAGCCGACCAGGCCCGCCTTGGACGCGGCGTAGTTCGACTGGCCCGGCGAGCCGGACAGGCCCACCACGGACGAGATCAGCACGACGCGGCCCTTGCGGGCGCGCATCATCAGCTTCGAGGCGCGCTTGACCACCCGGAAGGCCCCGGTCAGGTTGGTGTCCAGGACGGAGGTGAAGTCCTCCTCGGACATGCGCAGCAGCAGGGTGTCGTTGGTGATGCCCGCGTTGGCGACCAGCACCTGGACCGCGCCGTGCTTCTCCTCGATCTCGGTGAAGGCGGCGTCGACCTGCGCGGCGTCCGTGATGTCGCAGCGCACCGCGAGGACGTCGTACTTCTGCAGGGCCTCCGGCACCTCGCCCGAGCGGCTGGTGATGGCGACCTTGTCACCCGCCTCGGCGAAGGCCTGGGCGATCGCGAGGCCGATGCCCCGGTTTCCTCCGGTGACGAGAACCGAGCGGCTCAACGATCCACCTCTCTCCGTGTGTGCGGACGTACGTCGGAACGCGTACGCAGTGTGACGCTATCGGGCGGTCGGCGGTGTCGGCGCATCGGGCTCCCACAGCGCCGCACCGGAGGAACTGTCGCAATCCGACAATCCGTACCCGCAGCGCCCCGCACCTGCTCAGCCGCCCTGACCGAACCACGGCCGGAGCCCAGCCGGCGCCGCCGTACGGGAACAACACGGCCCCGCGCACCCGTTGCCCCCGTGGTGCGGGCCGACCCGGGACCGGCCGTACCGATCCCCGAAGGGTCCCGCGAGGAACGAAGGCAGGGCGCATGACCAAGGCACGGCCCAGGAGCACCCACCGGAACGGACGGCTGCTGGCCCTGACCGCCCTCGCGGCCGGCCTGGGAGCGGCCGCCTGGTCGCTGCGCGACCTGCCGGCGGCGTTCGGCCGGCGGCCGGACGGCGAGCACGAGGAGCGGGTGCGCGACTCGCCGCAGTACCGCGACGGCGTCTTCCACAACGCCCCCTCCACCCTGGCCCGGGCCACCACCGCCCCGGACATCGACCGCGGCACCATCCGCCGGATGCTGTTCGAACGCGAGGGCCGCGTCCCCGCCCACCCCGTGCCGACCGTCCGCCCCGCCGGCGGCCCCGGCCCGGCCGCCGAGGGCGTGGCGATCACCTGGTACGGGCACGCCTCCGCGCTGGTGGAGATCGAGGGCTCCCGGGTGCTGCTCGACCCGATCTGGAGCGAGCGCTGCTCCCCCGCCGCGCACGTCGGCCCCAAGCGGCTGCACCCGGTGCCGGTGGAACTGGAGGAGCTGCCGCAGGTCGACGCCGTGCTGATCTCGCACGACCACTACGACCACCTGGACATGGCGACGGTCAAGCGCCTGGTACGCAGCCAGTCCGCGCCGTTCGCGGTGCCGCTGGGCATCGGCGGCCACCTGCGCCGCTGGGGCGTCCCGGAGCACCGCATCATCGAGCTGGACTGGGACGAGACCTGCACCCTCGGCGACCTGGTGCTCACCCTCACCTCGGCGCACCACTTCTCCGGCCGCGGCCTGACCCGCAACACCACCCTGTGGGGCTCCTGGGTGATCGCCGGCCCCGACCGCAAGGTCTTCTACACCGGCGACTCCGGCTACTTCGAGGGCTACGCCCGGATCGGCGACCGGCACGGCCCCTTCGACGCCGCGCTGGTGCAGATCGGCGCCTACGACGCCGCCTGGGCCGACATCCACATGACCCCCGAGGACGCCGTGCGCGCCCACCGCGACCTCCAGGCGGGCCTGCTGGTGCCGGTGCACTGGTGCACCTTCAACCTGGGCCTGCACCCGTGGGCCGAGCCGATCGAGCGGGTGCTGGCCGAGGCCAAGGCGCAGGCCGTCCCGCTGGCCGTGCCGCGCCCCGGCGAGCGGGTCGACGTGGACAACCCGCCGGAGCTGGACGGCTGGTGGGAGATCGTCGGCTGACCGACCGGCCACCACGGCGGCGCACCGGCCGAAATGCGCTGGCCGAAACCCCCTGGACCGGCCATGATGCGGTGCGGGCGCCCCTGTGTGGCGCCGCACCGCCACCCTCCGCGACCAGGGAGCACGATTGCCTCCGATCCCTCCGGCCGACAGCGTCGGTGCCCCGCACGGGCGCGCCGTCGACCCGCTGTTCCTCGCCTTCCCGCTGCGCACCCTCGCCGACGCCGCCCTCACCCGGGCCCGCGAACTCGGCGCCGCCCACGCCGACTTCCGCCTGGAGCGGGTCCGCAGCGCCTCCTGGCGGCTGCGCGACGCCCGCCCGGCCGGCACCTCCGACAGCGTGCAACTCGGCTTCGCCGTCCGGGTGCTGCTGGACGGCGCCTGGGGCTTCGCCGCCGGGGTGGACCTCACCGCCGACGCGGCGGCGCGGGTCGCCGAGCAGGCCGTCGCGGTGGCCCGCCTGTCCGGCGGGATCAGCCGGGCCGCCGGCTCCGCCGAACGGGTCGAGCTGGCCGACGAGCCGGTGTACCGGGACGCCACCTGGGTCTCCTCCTACGAGGTGAACCCCTTCGAGGTGCCGGACGCGGAGAAGACCGCACTGCTCGCCGAGTGGAGTTCGCGGCTGCTGGCCGCCGAGGGCGTCTCGCACGTCCAGGCGAGCCTGCTGACCGTCCAGGAGAACAAGTTCTACGCGGACACCGCGGGCACCGTCACCACCCAGCAGCGGATCCGGCTGCACCCCACGCTGGAGGCCACCTCGGTGGACGAGCGCACCGGGGCCTTCGACTCGATGCGCACGCTGGCCCCGCCGGTCGGGCGCGGCTTCGAGTACCTCACGGGGGTCCGGGGGCCGTCCCCCGACGGCCGGGGCCTGCCCGCGACGGGCTGGGACTGGGACGCCGAACTCGCCGAACTGCCCACCCTGCTGGCCGAGAAGATGAAGGCGCCGAGCGTCCGGGCCGGCCGCTACGACCTGGTCATCGACCCGTCCAACCTCTGGCTGACCATCCACGAGTCGATCGGCCACGCCACCGAGCTGGACCGCGCCCTCGGCTACGAGGCCGCCTACGCCGGCACCTCCTTCGCCACCTTCGACCGGCTCGGCTCGCTCAGGTACGGCTCCGAACTGATGCACGTCACCGGCGACCGCACCGCCGAGCACGGCCTGTCCACGATCGGCTACGACGACGAGGGCGTCGCCACCCAGTCCTGGGACCTGGTCAAGGACGGCACCCTGGTCGGGTACCAACTCGACCGCGGCATGGCCAAGCTGAAGGGCTTCGAGCGCTCCAACGGCTGCGCCTTCGCGGACTCCCCGGCCCACGTGCCGGTGCAGCGGATGGCCAACGTCTCGCTCCAGCCCGCCGCCGACGGCCCGGACACCGAGGGCCTGTTCGCCGGGGTGGAGAACGGCCTGTACATCGTCGGCGACCGCTCCTGGTCGATCGACATGCAGCGCTACAACTTCCAGTTCACCGGCCAGCGCGCCTACGCCATCAAGAACGGCGAACTCGCCGGCCAGGTCAAGGACTTCGCCTACCAGGCGACCACCACCGACTTCTGGGGCTCGATGACGGCGGTCGGCGGCCCGCAGACCTACGTCCTCGGCGGCGCCTTCAACTGCGGCAAGGCGCAGCCCGGCCAGATCGCGGCGGTCAGCCACGGCTGCCCGTCGGCGCTGTTCCGCAACGTCAACGTGCTCAACACCCAGCAGGAGGCGGGTCACTGATGACCGCGATGCAGCCCCACGAACTGGTCGAGCTGGCACTCGGCCTCGCCCGCGCCGACGGCTGCGTGGTGATCGCCGACGAGGAGTCCACCGCCAACCTGCGCTGGGCCGGCAACTCGCTGACCACCAACGGCGTCACCCGCGGCCGCCGCCTCACCGTGATCGCCACCGTGGCCGGGGCCGAGGGCACCGCCTCCGGCGTGGTCTCCCGCGAGGCCGTCACCCCGGACGAGGTGGAGGGCCTGGTCCGCGCCGCCGAGGAGGCCGCCCGCGCGGCCGGCCCGGCCGAGGACGCCCAGCCGCTGGTGGCCGACCGGCCGTCCTCCCCGGACTTCACCCGGCCGCCCGCCGAGACCTCGATCGCGGTGTTCGACGCCTTCGGCCCGGCCCTCGGCGAGGCCTTCGCCCGGGCCGCCGCGCAGGGCGAACTGCTGTACGGCTTCGCCCGGCACGAGGTGGTCAGCAGCTACCTGGGCACCTCCACCGGCCTGCGGCTGCGCCACGACCAGCCGACCGGCATGGTCGAGATCAACGCCAAGACCGCCGACCTGTCCGGCTCCGCGTGGGCCGGCGCCGCCACCCGGGACTTCTCCGACGTGGACGTCACCGCCCTGCACACCGAGCTGACCAAGCGCCTCGGCTGGGGCGCCCGCAAGGTGGACCTGCCGGCCGGCCGGTACGAGACGCTGCTGCCGCCCTCGGCCGTCGCCGACCTGATGCTCTGCCTCGCCTGGTCCGCCGTCGGCCGCGACGCCCACGAGGGCCGCACCGTCTTCTCCAAGCCCGGCGGCGGCACCCGGATCGGCGACAAGCTCGCCGGGCTGCCGCTCACGCTGCGCACGGACCCGGCCGAACCCGGCCTGGAGTCGGAGCCGTTCGTCCTCGCGCACTCGACCGGCGGGGACATCTCGGTCTTCGACAACGGCCTGCCGATCGACGCCACCGAGTGGATCCGCGAGGGCGTGCTGACCGACCTGGTCACCAGCCGCCACTCCGCCGGCCTCACCGGCCTGCCGCTGCGCCCGTTCGGCGACAACCTGGTGCTGGAGACGGCCGACCAGGACAGCGCGCCGACCCTGGACGAGATGATCGCCCGCACCGAGCGCGGCCTGCTGCTCACCTGCCTCTGGTACATCCGCGAGGTGGACCCGGCGACGCTGCTGCTCACCGGTCTGACCCGGGACGGCGTCTACCTGGTCGAGAACGGCGAAGTCGTCGGCGCGGTCAACAACTTCCGGTTCAACGAGTCCCCGGTGGACCTGCTGGACCGGATCACCGAGGCGGGCCGCACCGAGCGCTGCCTGCCCCGCGAGTGGAGCGACTACTTCACCCGCACCGCGATGCCACCCGTGCGTGTCGCGGACTTCAACATGAGTTCGGTCAGCCAGGCCTCATAGCCACTGACCAACGGGGGGATACGAGAGACATGATGGACGAGAAGCGGCTGGTCAAGACGAGCAAGATGCTGTCGCGCATCCTGCGGCACGAACCGGAGCGGGTGGGCGTCACGCTGGACGAGTCCGGCTGGATCCGGATCGACGTGCTCCTCACCGCCCTCGCGGCGAAGGGCAACCGGCTGACCAGGGCCGATCTGGACCACGTGGTGGCGACCAACAACAAGCGCCGCTTCGGCTACTCCGCGGACGGTCTCTCGATCCGCGCCAACCAGGGCCACACGGTGGCGGTCGACCTCGGCCTGGCCGCCACCGTGCCGCCCCCGGTGCTCTACCACGGCACCGCCGACCGCCACCTGGCGTCGATCTTCCGGGAGGGCCTGCGCCCGATGGCCCGGCAGGACGTCCACCTGTCCGCGGACACCGAGACCGCGGTCCGGGTCGGCGCCCGGCACGGCCGCCCGGTGGTGCTCACCGTGAACGCGGCCGCGATGGCGGCGGCCGGCCACGAGTTCCGGATCAGCGACAACGGCGTCTGGCTCACCGACGCCGTCCCGCCGCAGTTCCTCTCCCGGCGGTCGTGAGGCCCCTCACTATCCCTGTTGCCGTCCCGATCGGCCGTCCCGATCGGCCGGACAGTCCCTTCGCACACCCGACCGGGTGGGTCCGCCCCACCCGGTCTCGTCGTCCCCGCTGCCCAGGCGTACCGTGAGGAGGCCGCGCGGCGAGTCGCGCGGGAGCGTGGACGAGGGCGGTAGGACATGGGCAAGAGCGCCGACGGTGGACAGCAGGTCCACCGGATCACGGGAGCGCGGAGCAGCCTCACCGAGGACGTCCGCGGGCGGCAGCGCCGCTACGTGGTCTCGATGCTGCTCCGGACGGTCTGCGTGCTGCTCGCCGTGGTGCTGTGGGACGTCCAGCGGTGGCTGGCGTTCGCGGCGCTGGCCGGCGCCGTGCTGCTGCCGTACTTCGCCGTCCTGATCGCCAACGCGGGCCGGGAGCGGGCGCCGGGACTGCCGAGCACCTTCGACATCCCGCTGGACACCCCGTTGATGCTCGGCCCCGGTGGGACGGGTGGGAGGGGTGGGGCAGCTGGGGCCCCCGGTACAGGAGGGGCAAAGACCGCTGCCACCGATCCTTCACAGGGCCCGAACTGACCGTCCGTTTCGCGACGTTTCGAGAGAATCCGGCTCGAAGAAAGCTCAGAAGAAGCTCAGATTAATCATGCAAGACCTCCCCATCCGAGGCCCCTGGCGTGACATACTGCGTACGCGCTCCGCATCCCCCGTCGGAGCGACGGACCGACGCCGGGCGGCTCCCCCCGTGGCTGCCCGGCGTCGCCATGCCCGGATCCGGGCGGGCTCCCTCCGGGCCGCGCGGAGCGCGTGAAACACTGGCGGTGCAGACCACCCGCCTAGCGCTGAGGACGACCCGATGGACACCCCGCAGACGCCGATCTGCTCCGCCAAGGGCTGCCGGGCGGACGCCCGTTGGGTACTGGTGTGGAACAACCCCAAGCTGCACACCCCGGACCGCCGCAAGACCTGGCTCGCCTGCGACGAGCACCGTGAGCACCTGTCCCAGTTCCTCGGCGTGCGCGGCTTCCTCAAGGAGGTCGTCGCCTTCGCCGACTGGACCCCGGACCCGTCCGAGTCGTCCGAGACGCCCTGACCGCCCGAGACACCCTGGCCGCCCGGGGCGCTCCTGGCCTCCCACGCCGTCCGAGGCCCGCTAGCCGCCGATCGCCGACATCGGCCGCTCGGGCTGGTGGAACTCCGGGTCGTCGATCCCGGCCCCGGCCTTCTTGCCCCACATCGCCGCCCGCCACAGCGCGCCCAGCTCGGCGTCGTCCGCGCCCGAGCGCAGGGCGGTGCGCAGGTCCGTCTCCCCGGTCGCGAACAGGCAGTTGCGCACCTGCCCGTCGGCGGTCAGCCTGGTCCGGTCGCAGGCCCGGCAGAACGGGCGGGTGACGGAGGCGATCACGCCCACCTGGGCCGGGCCGCCGTCCACCAGCCAGCGTTCGGCGGGCGCCGCGCCCCGGCGGGCGGACGGCTCCGGGGTGAGCGCGAACCGCGCGCCGAGCAGGTCGAGGATCTCCTCGGCGGTGACCATCGCGGAGCGGTCCCAGCCGTGCTGGGCGTCCAGCGGCATCTGCTCGATGAAGCGCAGCTCGTAGCCGTGCTCCAGGCACCAGGCCAGCAGGTCGGGCGCCTCGTGGTCGTTGACCCCGCGCATCAGCACCGCGTTCAGCTTGACCGGCGTCAGCCCGGCGGCCTCGGCGGCGGCCAGCCCGGCCAGCACGTCCTGGTGGCGGTGGCGGCGGGTGAGGGTGTGGAACACCTCGGGGTCGAGGGTGTCCAGCGAGACGTTGACCCGGTCGAGCCCGGCCTCGCGCAGCGCCGTCGCGGTACGGGCCAGCCCGATGCCGTTGGTGGTGAGGGACAGCTCGGGGCGCGGCTCCAGCTCCGAGCAGGCGGCGACGATGGCGACCAGGCCGGGGCGCAGCAGCGGCTCGCCGCCGGTGAAGCGGACCTCCCGGACGCCCAGGTCGCGCACCGCGAGGGTGACCAGCCGGACGATCTCCTCGTCGGTCAGCAGCTCGGGCTTGGCCAGCCAGCGCAGGCCCTCTTCCGGCATGCAGTAGGTGCAGCGGAGGTTGCACCGGTCGGTGAGGGATACCCGCAGGTCGACGGCCTGGCGTCCGAAGGTGTCGAGCAGCACGTGCGTCCCTTCCCGAGAATGCGGCCGGCCCGGCCACCGTCACGGCGGGCCGGGCCAGCATAGTCATCGCCGGTCGGTCGGTGGACGCCCGGTCAGTGGGCGCCCAGCCCGGTCAGCGCCCGAACCTCCAGTTCAGCGTACTTCGCCGGGTCGGGTCGGTCCTTGGACAGCAGGGTGGCGATCCACCCGGCCAGGAAGCCGATCGGGATGGAGACCAGGCCCGGGTTCTCCAGCGGGAACCAGTGGAAGTCGGTGTCCGGGAACAGCGAGGTCTTCGCGCCGGAGACCACCGGGGAGAAGACCACCAGCACCACCGAGCTGATCAGGCCGGCGTAGACCGAGCTGACCGCGCCGGAGGTGGTGAAGCGCTTCCAGAACAGCGAGTAGAGCAGGGTCGGCAGGTTCGCCGAGGCGGCCACCGCGAAGGCCAGGGCGACCAGGGCGGCGGTGTTGAGCTTGCCCGCGAAGAGGCTGAGCACGATGGCCACCGCGCCGATCGCGACGGCGGCCCACTTCGCCGAGAGCACCTCCTGCTTCTCGGTGGCCTTGCCGCGCCGGATCACGTTGGCGTACAGGTCGTGCGCGAAGGAGGCGGAGGACGCCAGGGCGAGTCCGGCGACCACGGCCAGGATGGTGGCGAAGGCGACGGCGGAGATCACCGCGAGCAGGATCGCGCCGCCGGTGGTGCCGGAGCCTCCGCCGAGCACCTCGGCCAGCTGCGGGGCCGCCGTGTTGCCGGAGGCGTTGGCCGCCTTGATCGCCTTGGGGCCGACCAGCGCCGCCGCGCCGAAGCCGAGCGCCAGGGTCATCAGGTAGAAGACGCCGATGATGCCGATCGCCCAGAGCACCGACTTCCGGGCCGCCTTGGCGGTGGGCACGGTGTAGAAGCGGACCAGGATGTGCGGCAGGCCGGCGGTGCCGAGCACCAGCGCGATCCCGAGGCTGATGAAGTCGAGTTTGCTGGTGTCGCTGGCCCCGTACTTCAGCCCCGGTTCGAGGAAGGCCGCGCCCTTGCCGCTCGCGCTGGCGGCGGCGCCGAGCAGTTCCGAGGGGTTGAAGTGGTACTTGGCGAGCACCAGGACGGTCATCAGCGCGGTGCCGGCGATCAGCAGCACGGCCTTGACGATCTGCACCCAGGTGGTGCCCTTCATGCCCCCTATCACCACGTAGACGACCATCAGCGCGCCGACGGCGACGATGGTCCAGCGCTTGGCGGCGTCCCCGTTGACCCCGAGCAGCAGGGCGACCAGCGTCCCGGCGCCGACCATCTGGGCGAGCAGGTAGAAGATCGACACCACGATGGTGGAGACGCCCGCCGCGGTGCGCACCGGGCGCTGGCGCATCCGGAACGCGAGGACGTCCGCCATGGTGAAGCGGCCGGAGTTGCGCAGCGGTTCGGCGATCAGCAGCAGCGCGACCAGCCAGGCGACCAGGAAGCCGATCGAGTAGAGGAAGCCGTCGTAGCCGGAGAGCGCGATGGCGCCGGCGATGCCGAGGAAGGACGCGGCGGACATGTAGTCGCCGGAGATGGCCAGGCCGTTCTGGAATCCGGTGAAGCCGCGGCCGCCGGCGTAGAAGTCGGCCGCGTCCTTGGTCTGCCGCCCGGCCCAGACGGTGATCGCGAGGGTGGCCAGCACGAACAACCCGAAGAGGGTCATCGTGATGCCGCGGTGCTCCGTGGCGGAGCTGGCGAGCAGGGTCATTCGGCGGACTCCCGGGGAGCGTGGACGACGGCGCCGTGGGCCTCGCGGATCGCGGCGGCGGTCGGGTCGATCCGCCGGTCGGCGTAGCGGGCGTACCAGGCGGCGATGGCGAAGGTGGTGACGAACTGCAGCAGCCCCAGCACCAGGGCCACGTTGATGTGCCCGACGACCTTGGCGCCCATCAGGCCGGGCGCGTAGCAGGAGAGCAGCACGTAGAGCAGGTACCAGAGCACGAAGCCGATGGTGACCGGGAAGGCGAAGCTCCGGAACGAGCGCCTCAGGGTACGGAACTCCTCGCTCTCATCGATGAGTTGGACTTCCGTAGGGGTAGTGGTGATCGGCGGCGAATCCACTCTGTCTCTCCTCACTCCTTCGGCGTAGCGGTCGCACACGGGGAACGATCGGACGTGAGGGGCGTCACAATCCGTGTGCGCGCCGCGCAATGCTAGGAGCGTCGCGTCCGCCCCGAAAGGGGTTGACCGCGATCAGCCAGTCGTTCACCCTCTCGCACTATCCAATTGGCCGAAAACCACCACTCGCGCCACTTCACGACACCGCCGCCACACGCCGAAGGGGCGGCACCGTCCAGCAGTGCCGCCCCTTCTGACGCATCGTCAGAAAGTGATCCGGACCTTCAGCGCCGAGCGGTCGTCCATCGCCCGGTACCCGTCCGGGACACCGTCCAGGCCCACCGTGCGGTCGAACACCAGACCCGGCTCGATGGCCCCGGAGAGGACGTCCGGCAGCAGGTCGGGGATGTAGGCGCGGGCCGGGGCGACGCCGCCGTTGAGCGAAACGTTTCGGCCGAACATCTGACCGATGTCGACGCCCGCACTGCCGCCGTGCGGAACGCCGACGTAGCCCACCGCGCCGCCATCCCGGGCGATCGAGACGGCCGTACGCATCGACTCCTCGGTCCCGACCGCCTCCAGGACCGCGTGCGCACCCTGGCCGCCGGTCAGCTCCTTCACCGCCTCGATCCCGGCCTCGCCGCGCTCGGCCACCACGTCGGTCGCGCCGAAGCGCCGGGCCAGGTCGGTGCGGGCGGTGTGCCGGCCCAGCGCGATGATGCGGTCCGCGCCCAGCCGGTGCGCCGCCAGCACGCCGCACAGGCCCACCGCGCCGTCGCCGACCACGGCGACCGTCACGCCCGGGCGCACCCGCGCCGACACGGCGGCATGGTGCCCGGTGGCCATCACGTCGGACAGCGCCAGCAGCCCCGGCAGCAGCTTCTCGTCGCCCGCGGCCTCCTTCGGCAGCTTCACCAGCGTGCCGTCCGCGAACGGCACCCGCACCGCCTCGCCCTGACCGCCGTCGGAGCCGACCTCGCCCCAGAACCCGCCGTGCGGGCAGGAGGTCTGCAGGCCCTCCCGGCAGAAGTCGCAGCTGCCGTCCGACCAGACGAACGGCGCCACCACCAGGTCGCCGGGCGCGAAGCCGCGCACCTCGGCGCCCGCCTCCTCGACCACGCCCAGGAACTCGTGCCCGATCCGCTGCCCGGCCACCCGCTGGGCCACCCCGCGGTACGCCCACAGGTCGCTGCCGCAGATGCAGGCGTTCACCACCCGCACCACGACGTCCGTCGGGTGCTGGATCACCGGGTCCGGGACCTCTTCGATCCGGATGTCATTGGGGCCGTGGATCACGGTGGCGCGCATGGGAGTTCGTCCTTACGGAGTCGGCCGCCGGGGGGTGTCGGCAGCCGGTTGACGGCGTCGACCGGCTAGGCGACGCCTATGCGGAATACTCTATTCCGGTCGCTCGGCCGGAACATTTCGACCGGACGCGGGCCCGACGGCGCTTATCCTGTTGGACCATGCACCCGATCCAGCCCGAGACGTACGGCGCGCCGCGGACCGTCCAGGTCCCCGCCCAGCGCACCGCCGCCCCCGCCGAGGGCTTCGCGGTGGTCGACGTCGAGACCACCGGCCTCGGCCGCTCGGACCGCGTCATCTCGGCGGGCGTCTACCAGCTGGACCCGGACGGCGAGGTCACCGACCACTGGTACACCCTGGTCAACCCCCAGCGGGACCCGGGCCCGGTCTGGATCCACGGCCTCACGTCGGAGCTGCTCTCCGGCGCCCCGACCTTCCCGCAGATCGCCGACGAGTTCGCCGACCGGCTGAACGGCCGGGTCCTGGTCGCCCACAACGCGCTCTTCGACTGGAACATGATCTCGCGCGAGTTCTCCCGGGCCGGCCTGCGCGCCCCGGTCGAGCAGCGGATCTGCACCATGGTGCTCTCCCGCGACCTGCGGCTGCCGCTGCCCAACGGCAAGCTGTCCTCGCTCGCCGCCCACTTCGGCGTCCGCCAGCAGCACGCCCACAACGCCCTGGACGACGCCCGGGTGCTCGCCGAGGCGTTCCGCCCCAGCCTGCACCTGGCCCGCCAGGGCGGCGTCCCGCTGCCGGTGCAGGCCTGCGTGGCCGTCACCGACCTCGGCGAGGACGAGCCCGCCACCCCCGGCCGCGCCTCCTGGACCGGCGCCGCCTACCGCCAGGCCAAGAAGCGCCCGCCCTGCCCGTACCCCAACCCGGGACGCTGGGAGGACGGCAAGCCGCTGGTGCAGGGCATGCGGGTGGCCTTCACCGGCGACACCGCCACCGACCGGGAGCTGCTGGAGGACCGCGCCGCCGAGGCCGGCCTGCACATCGCCACCTCGGTGAGCCGGCTCACCAGCCTGCTGGTCACCAACGAGCCGGGCAGTTGGAGCGGCAAGGCCCGCCGGGCCCGCGAGGTCGGCACGCCGGTGGTCGGCGAGGACGCCTTCCTCCAACTGCTCCGCGAGGTCGCCCCACACCCCGGTGCGTGAGCCGGATGTGAAGTCGGCGTACCGTGCCCATGTGTACCGTTTTCTGCTGACCCGCCAGTGGCTGATCACCATGCTGATCGCGCTGCTGCTGATCCCCGCGACGATCGAGCTGGGCTTCTGGCAGCTGCACCGCCACGAGTCGCGGGTGGCCCGGAACGACCTGATCGGCAAGGCCCTCACCGTCGCCCCCGTGCCGTTCGACACGGTGTCGTCGGCCCCCGGCTTCGCGGTGCCCAAGGACCTCATCTGGCACCCGGTGACGGCCACCGGGCAGTACGACACGGCGCACGAGTTCGTCGTCCGCAAGCGGACCGACTCCAGCGGGGACACGATCGGCTACTTCGTCATCACCCCGCTCAAGCTCTCCGACGGCAGGGGCAGCATCCTGGTCAACCGCGGCTGGGTGGCCGGCGACGGCGGCGCCACCGCCTACCCGACCGTCCCGGCCGCCCCGACCGGCGAGGTCTCCCTCACCGGTCGGATGCGCGCCGACGAGACCACGGGCAGCAGCGGCATCAAGGACCGCGCCGGCCTGCCCGACCGGCAGTTCAACCTGATCAACACCGAGCAGCAGGCCAAGGAGACCGGCGTCACCACCGTGCTCGGCGGCTACCTGGAGCTCACCGCCACCACCCCGGCCCCCGCCGACCAGCCCGAGCTGATCCCCGAGCCCAACCACTCCGACATCGGCCCGCACATGGCGTACGCGATCCAGTGGTGGCTGTTCACCGCGATGATCCCGGTCGGGGTCGGGGTGCTGGCCCGCCGCGAGGCCAAGGACCGGGCCAAGCAGGCCGCCGAGGCCGAGGTGCCGGTCGAGGCCGTACCGGCGGCCTGAGGCCCCGGCCCGAGGCCCCTACCCGGGGGAACGCCCCGGAGAACCGCCTACAGCACGTCCTCCAGCTCGCGCAGCAGCCGCGCCTTGGCCCGGGCGCCGACCACCGAACGCACCGGCTCGCCGCCGCGGAACACCATCAGCGTCGGCATCGACAGCACCCCGTACGCCGCCTGGGTGCGCGGATTGCGGTCCACGTCCACGCTGACCACCCGCAGCCGGTGCGCCTCCTCACGGGCGACGTCCGCCAGCACCGGCGCCATCATCCGGCACGGCGGGCACCAGTCCGCCGTGAAGTCCACCAGCACCGGCCCTTCGGCCGCCAGCACCTCCGCGGCGAACGTGTCGTCCGTCACCGCGGGCACCCCTGGGATCTGCACCATCGTCTACTCCTTCGCCCATTCGTTCGCCAGTTCACAGCGCGGCGGCTGTCCGGAGGGCTCGGCCGCCAGCCCGTCCCGGGCCCGTACCGCCCGGTCGAACTGCCCGGCCACCTGGGCCCGGACGTCCTGCAGCCGGGCGATGCACTCGTCCAGTTCGGCGAGCTTGCGCCGGTACACCTCCAGCGAGGCCGGGCAGGAGTCGCCCTCGGGGTGGCCCGCCTGGAGGCACTCCACGAACGGGCGGGTCTCCTCCAGGCCGAACCCGAAGTCCTGCAGCGTCCGGATCTGCCGCAGCAGCCGCAGGTCCTCCTCGTCGTACGCCCGGTAGCCGTTGCCCGCCCGGCGGGCCGGCAGCAGGCCGAGCTGCTCGTAGTACCGCAGCGCCCGGGTGGTCGTCCCCGCCCGCTCCGCCAGCTCCCCGATCCGCATCCCCGCACCCGCTCTCCCGGCCCGCCTCCGCACGCCGCCGGGACCGACGGTAGACCTTGACCCGGACGTCAACGCCAGCCCGTACGCCGCCCGCCCTCCACCGCCCCCGGCGCCACGTCACCCCGCCCCAGCCCCCGGCCCTCCCCCTCGCGCCCGCCACCCGGCAGGATGGGCCCCATGGATCTTGGACTGAAGGACAAGGTGTACGTGGCCACCGGCGCCACCCGGGGCCTCGGCTTCGCCGCCGCCCGGGAGCTGGCCGCCGACGGAGCACGGGTGCTGGTCAGCGGGCGCGGCAAGGAGTCCGTGGCCGCCGCCGTCGCCGAGCTGGACGCCATCGGTGGCGCCGGGACGGCCCACGGCCTGGCCGCCGACAACGCCGACCCGGCGACCGCCGAACGGCTGATCGCCGAGGCGACCGGGCACTTCGGCCGGCTCGACGGCGTGCTGATCAGCGTCGGCGGCCCCCAGGCCGGCCCGGTGGCCACCGCCCCCGAGGAGGCCTGGCGCGACGCGTTCGAGTCGGTCTTCCTCGGCGCGCTGCGGCTCGCCCGCGCCGCCGCCGCAGCCCTCGGCGAGGGCGGCGTGATCGGCTTCGTGCTCTCCGGCTCGGTGCGCCAGCCGATCCCCGGCCTGGGCATCTCCAACGGCCTGCGCCCGGGGCTGGCGATGGCCGCCAAGTCCCTCGCCGACGAGCTCGGCCCGCGCGGCATCCGGGTGGTGGGCCTGCTCCCGGCCCGGATCGACACCGACCGGGTGCGCGAGCTGGACTCCCTGGGCGGCGACCCGGACGCCGCCCGCGCCCAGGCCGCCGCGACCATCCCGCTCGGCCGCTACGGCACCCCGGAGGAGTTCGGCAAGGTCGCGGCCTTCCTGCTCTCCCCCGCCGCCTCCTACCTGACCGGTGTGATGATCCCCGTCGACGGCGGCGCCCTGCGCCCCCTCTAGGACGCACACGGGGGCGGGCGCCCGGCTCCGCCCGCCCCCGGTTCACTCCACCCGCGGGGGTCTGCGCCGCCCGCGGCGCCGTCGCGACTCGGGCCGGGCGGCCTGGAGGATCCGGATCCGCAGGTCGGCGGGGAGTTCCGGGAGGCCCAGGCTGGTCCGGGCGTCGGTTCGCGGGCCGGTGTCGAAGTGCTCCACCAGGGCCGCCGGATCGCCACCGGGAGTGAGCCGGACGGCGCACCGCAGCCGCGGGTGCCCGGGTGCGCGCACCAGGCGTACGCCCGCGCGCTCGACTTCGGGGAGCGTGGCCGTCCCGGTCTCCAGCGCCTCTTCCAGCGCCCGGGTGCGGACCCGCAGCCGGAGTCCGGTGGCGCCGGGCGTCGGCACGACGAGGCCGGCCGGGCCGCTGCGCCGCAGCTGCGCCACCAGCCACCAGGCGGTGCCCGCGACCACCACGGCCAGCCCGCCGATGACGGTGGGCCACCACCAGGCCGAATCCGCCCAGCGGGTGCGCGAGCGGGCACTGAGCACCGGCTGGTCCGGGGAGGTGAGCGGCCACCAGCCCGGCGGGTCGGCGCCGAGGCGCCGGTACAGGTCGAGCCCGCCGGCCAGCACCAGCACGCCGGCGGCCAGCAGCACCGCCCCGACCACACCCAGCAGCACCCGGTTGACGGCCGTCCGCCTCATCCCGCCGCCCCCACCCCGGGCGCCGCCCGCACGTCCAGGCGCAGCGGCCGGGCCAGCGTCACCCGTGCCAGCTCGTCGCGCAGTTGGCGCTGGACCGACACTGGGTCCGCCGCCCCGATGAGGGTGACCCGGACGCGCCGGCGGCTGATCCGGATCCGCAGCTGGTCGATGCCCTGGAGTCCGGCGGCGCGGTCGGCGAGCAGGTGCCCGATGCCGGCCCGGTCGATGACGGCGCCGGTGTCGCCGTGCCGGCGCAGCGGGAGCCAGCGGCCGAGACCGGGGGCGAGGGCCAGCCAGAGCAGCACCCCGCCGAGGAGGACGGCGGCGCCGGCACCCACCAGCGCCCACAGGTAGTCGAGGTGACGGGTGGCCAGTTCGTCGGCGATCCGGGCGCGCCACCGGCGGGTCGGGTACCCGGCGCGGACGGCGATCACGTCGTACAGCAGCGCGCCCGCGAGCACCAGCAGCACGGTGGCGACGAGCGCCGCGACGACGGCCCGCGGCGCCCGCGGCCGCCGCACCTTCTCCGGCGGGGGCCCGTCCCCGGCCGCCGTCGCCTCCTCGCCGGGCACCGGTTCGCCCCCCGCACTCATGACACTCCCCCGGTCACCAGCCGCTCCACGACGACGACCACCTCGGACACCCTGGTCCCGGTGAACCCGGCGACCTGCGCGGCGACGCGTTCGCGGACGGCCCGGGCGAGCGCCGCGAGGTCGGCGGGGAAGGGCAGTGCGACGGCGACCCGGACGGTCACGGTGCTGCCGGGCGTGGCCACCGAGACGGCGGGCGGTGCGCCCTGGGCGGTGCGGCCGGTCCAGGCGTCGGCGAGGGCCTCGCGGGCGGCCCGGGCCGCGATGCGGGCGTAGACGCGGTCGGCGATCCGGAGTCGGCCCCGGGCGGCGGGTTCGCGGCGGGCACTGGTGGTGGGAGCCGCCATCAACGGCGCCGGTCGCGGCCGCGGAGCAGGTCGCCGAGGTCGCCCAGCTCGATGTCGCCCTCCAGCAGGCGGCCGGCCACGAAGCCGACCAGCCCGAGCGCGGCGACCAGCAGGAACGCCGCGAAGCCGCCGAAGTACCCGGCGAAGCCGAGGGCCATGCCCACCACCAGGCCGACGATGGCCAGGTTCATCCGCTACTCCTCGTCCTCGCTGCCGCCCGCCGCCGGGCGCTTCGTGGGCTCGCTACTTGAGCTTGGGCCGCTGCCCCGCGACGACCGTCTCCTCTTCCTCCTCCTCGACGTCCGGCTCGTCGGGGAGGTGGACGTCGTTGACCGCGATGTTCACCTCGACGACTTCCAGGCCGGTCATCCGCTCGACCGCGTCGATGATGTTCTCCCGCACCTGCCGGGCGAGTTCGGGGATGACCACGCCGTACTCGACGACCAGCGCGATGTCGATGGCGGTCTGCTTCTCGCCGACCTCGGCCTTGATGCCGCGCCCCACGCCGGACTTGCCGCCCGGCACCCGGTCGCGCATCGCGCCGAAGGTGCGGGCGAGGCCGGAGCCGAGGGCGTGGATGCCGTTGACCTCGCGGGCGGCCATCCCGGCGATCTTCTCGACCACGCCGACGGCCAGCGCCGTGCGGCCGCGCTCGCCGGTCGGCTTGCCGGCGTCGGTCGCGGCGGAGGCGGCGGACGCAGAGGACGGCGAGGACGGCGCGTGGACGGCGGAGCCGGCGGCCGCGACGTGGCCGGGGTTCTTGTGCATGGTGGCGGGGGTCGGAGTGTCAGGCATGGGGGCGCATCTCCCGTCGTACGGCTCCAGCTATATCGCAAATCCCCATAACTCTGGCATTGCGCCACGTTCCGCGCCCGCCGGGGAGAGCCGCCGGGACGCCACCGGGACGCTTCCGGGAACGTCGAGGGCCCGGCCCGGGGAGCACACCCCGGGCCGGGCCCGTTCACACGACGCAGCCGGACAGGTCCTAGTCGCCGATCCCGGCGAGGTCCCGCAGGCGGCGGGCCTGCGCCGCCCGTTCGGCCGAGCGCTGCTCGTCGAAGGAGCGGCCGGCGGCGCCCTGGAGCAGGGCCTTGGTCTCGATGACGGCGTTGCGCGGCGCGGCCAGCAGGGCGGCGGCGAGGTCGCGGGCGGCGGCGTCCAGTTCCGCACCGGGGACGGCCAGGTTGGCCAGCCCGATGGCGGCGGCCTCCTCGGCGCCGATCCAGCGGCCTGTGGCGCAGATCTCCAGCGCCCGGGCGTAGCCGACGAGTTCGGTGAGCGGCTTGGTGCCGGCCAGGTCGGGGACGAGGCCGAGCGAGGTCTCCTTCATGGCGAACTGGACGTCGTCGGCGACGACGCGCAGGTCGCAGCCGAGGGCGAGCTGGAAGCCGGCGCCGACGGCATGGCCCTGGACGGCGGCGATGGAGACCAGGTCGGGGCGGCGCCACCAGGTGAAGGCCTGCTGGTAGGAGGCGATGGTGTCGTCGAGCTCCTGGTCGGGGGCGCCGGCGAGCTGGAGGAAGGTGGGCTCGCCGGGGATGCCCTCGGGGGTGAACATGGCCCGGTCCAGGCCCGCCGAGAAGGAGACGCCCTCCGCGCGCAGCAGGACCACCCGGACGCCGCCGGGCAGGTCGCGGCCGGCGGCGGCGAGGGCGCGCCACAGGGCGGGCGACTGGGCGTTGCGCCGCTTGGGCTGACACAGGGTGACGACGGCGAGCTCACCGTCGATCTCCAGGCGGACGCCGTCCTGCTCCCAGCTCGGGGCCTGCGGGTCGGTGGCGGGGGCGGTCATGCGGGGACCTCCGGTGGCGAGGGGCTTGGCTACCGGAGAGTAACAAACCTGGGCACGCGGCGGCAGGGCGCCGGCCCGGAAAGATCGACGGAAGGGGGGCGCCCGGGGGCGGACGACACCCCGGACATGACGATCGGCGGCCGGTCCACTCGACCCGAGGGCGGACGATCGGTTCTCGTCTCCCCGGTCGGCGCCCTGCCGCCGCGCCATTCAGCCATAAGCTGACGGACCGTCAGGAACCGGCCCCGGCGGTCGCCTTGTTCTTGCCACGCGTGGCACCACCGCGGCCCCGGAGAATGACTCCGGACTCGCTCAGCATCCGGTGCACAAAGCCGTACGAACGACCGGTCTCCTCCGCGAGAGCGCGAATGCTCGCCCCGGAGTCGTACTTCTTCTTGAGATCGGCCGCGAGCTTCTCACGCGCGGCACCGGTTACCCGGCTGCCCTTTTTCAGAGTCTCGGCCACCCGTGCCTCCTCGTAGCGTTGCTCGGTCAGATTCCCATGATCACCCATCCACCGCGTCCTGGCCACCCATTCGGCAAGGTCGATGTCGGGAATGCGTGGTCCTGCGGTGGTGATCCGAGCGCATCAGGGCGCTCACGTAGAGTGCGCGCCCCCAGGCGGATTCCGCCGTCCGCCGAGAAAGGGCTGATCAGCAGTGTCGGCCCGACCACGATCGAGTGGCGGGCCGACAGGAAGTCCTTAAACGGAATCCAGGCTTTCTTCATTCCCGGACACGCCGTAAGTACTAGTTTTTCTGGTCCTAAAAGCGGAGATCGCGTCTACACCCGGTCAGGCCAGCGAGACCAGATCGGCGTACGCCGGGCTCCAGAGGTCCTCGACCCCGTCCGGCAGCAGGATGATCCGTTCCGGCTGGAGCGCCTCGACGGCGCCCTCGTCGTGGGTGACCAGCACGACCGCGCCGCTGAACTCGCGCAGCGCGCCGAGGATCTCCTCACGGCTGGCCGGGTCGAGGTTGTTGGTGGGCTCGTCGAGCAGCAGCACGTTGGCGCTGGAGACCACCAGCGAGGCCAGCGCGAGCCGGGTCTTCTCACCACCGGAGAGCACCCCGGCCGGCTTGTCGACGTCGTCGCCGGAGAACAGGAAGGAACCGAGGATCTTGCGGATCTGCACCAGGTCGGTGTCCGGCGCGGAGGAACGCATGTTCTCCAGCACCGTGCGGTCCGGGTCCAGGGTCTCGTGCTCCTGGGCGTAGTAGCCGATCTTCAGGCCGTGGCCCGGGATCACCTCGCCGGTGTCCGGCTGCTCCACCCCGGCGAGCATCCGCAGCAGGGTGGTCTTGCCCGCGCCGTTGAAGCCGAGGATGACGACCCGCGAACCGCGGTCGATGGCCAGGCCGACGTCGGTGAAGATCTCCAGCGAACCGTAGGACTTGGAGAGCCCGCTGGCCGTCAGCGGGGTCTTGCCGCAGGGCGCCGGGTCCGGGAAGCGCAGCTTGGCGACCTTGTCGTTCTGGCGCACCTGCTCCAGACCGGAGAGCAGCTTCTCGGCGCGGCGGGCCATGTTCTGCGCGGCGACCGTCTTGGTCGCCTTGGCCCGCATCTTGTCGGCCTGGGAGTTGAGGGTCGCGGCCTTCTTCTCGGCGTTGGCCCGCTCGCGCTTGCGGCGCTTCTCGTCGTCCTCGCGCTGCTGCTGGTACTGCTTCCAGCCCATGTTGTAGACGTCGATGGCGGAGCGGTTGGCGTCCAGGTAGAAGACCTTGTTGACGACCGTCTCGACCAGGTCGACGTCGTGCGAGATGACGATGAAGCCACCCTTGTAGGTCTTCAGGAAGTCCCGCAGCCAGACGATCGAGTCGGCGTCGAGGTGGTTGGTGGGCTCGTCGAGCAGCAGCACGTCGGAGTCCGAGAACAGGATCCGGGCCAGCTCGACGCGGCGGCGCTGACCACCGGAGAGGGTGTGCAGCTCCTGGTTCAGGATGCGGTCCGGCAGGCCCAGGGCGGCCGCGATGGTGGCGGCCTCGGCCTCGGCGGCGTACCCGCCCTTGGTGAGGAACTCGGTCTCCAGGCGCGCGTACTTCTTCATCGCGTTGTCCCGGGTGGCGCCCTGGCCGTTGGCCATCCGGTCCTCGTTCTCGCGCATCTTCCTGAGCACGGTGTCGAGGCCGCGGGCGGAGAGGATGCGGTCCTTGGCGAGGACGTCCAGGTCGCCGGTGCGCGGGTCCTGCGGGAGGTAGCCGACCTCGCCGGAGCGGGTCACCGTGCCCGAGGCCGGCATGCCCTCGCCGGCCAGCACCTTGGTCAGCGTGGTCTTGCCGGCGCCGTTGCGCCCGACCAGGCCGATCCGGTCGCCGGCGGCGACCTTGAAGTTCGCGGACTCGATCAGGATCCGGGCACCGGCGCGCAGCTCAAGGGCGTTGGCGGAAATCATGGCGGAAACTACTCCTGGGACGTGGGCGGGCGGCCGGACGGGGCCCGGGGCCGGGCATCGGGAAGGGGCGTCGTCGGTGGTCGGCACAGCGCACGGGGCGGTGCCGCGCGCCCGCTATTGCCCGGAGAAGTCAGCCATGACGGCAAGTCTACCGGGCCGCGCGGGAACCCCCGGGGCTACCGCCCGGGGGTACCGGCGGTCCGGCGTTACTGCTGGGACTGCTGGGACTGCTGGGACTCGGGCTGCGCGGGCGGCTGGTCGCCCGCCGGGGCGTCCTGACCCACCGGGGCGTCCTGGGCCGGACTCGCCGCCGGGTCGGTGCAGCCGCCCTGCGGACGGACCGCCGCGAACGGCGCGGACGGGCTGCCGCAGGCCGCCTCGGGGGCGGCCGCCTTGGTGTCGAACACCCGGGCCGGAACGATCGGGCCGTCGGTGATCAGCACCCGGCTGCCGTCCAGCGCCTTCATCGAGGCGCTCGGGCCGGTGTTCAGCTGCCAGCCGGTGCTGTCCAGCCGGTACCCGTTGATGCCGCCGGAGACGGCCTGCCCGGCACTGTTGGTGCAGCCGCGCGGGACGAGCACGGCGTACTCGGTGCCGACCGTGCGCAGCGGGTCGTAGACGCAGCCGCCGGGCGGCTTGGAGTTGTAGCGCAGGTCGCCGTCGGCGTCGCGCAGGCCCATGGTCAGGTTCGGGGTCACCACGGCCACCCAGGCGGAGGCTCCCTGCGGGACGGTGTGCAGGGCCGCCGCGGCCCGCTCCTGGGCCAGCTCCTTGCGCTGCGCGTCGGTGCGCTTGTCGGCGCCGGGCTCGCCGTCGCCGCGCAGCCAGTCCGCCAGGCCGGGCACCGCCCGGTGCCAGCGCACCTCGTGGTCGCCCGGGCGCACCGAGGTGACCAGGCCGTCGTCCCAGACCACGATGGCGTTGTCCCCCGCCATCGACAGGTACAGCGCGGTGGCGCCCTCGCGGCGGTAGGACCAGGCCTGCTCGCCGCTCTGCCGGTGGAAGGCCTCCAGTCCGGGGCCGACCTTCAGGTCCAGGTCGGCCGTGCTCAGCGACTGTGTGCTGACCGGCGTGGCCTCCGCCTCGCCCGGCCCCGCCACCCGGTCGCCGAACGGCACCGGCTTGTTGGCGTGCGCCGCCGCACCGGCCGCAAGGACCAGCATCACCGCCAGGGCAGGCAGGATCGAGCGGGGGGTCAGTACACGCAGCGGCTTCCAGGACACGGCCGGAGCGTACCTTTCACCGGGCACGCGAGTCAGCCTGGAATTGCCCCCGCCCCACCCCTCGGACCGCGCGTCCGGCCGCGCGCGCCCTCCCCGCGCACCCGCCCGCCCACCTGCACCGTCGGTGCCGAGGCCGGGCCGCCGCCCGCTCCGGGGCCGGGCGCCGGGGCCCGGCCGGACCGTTACAGAGCTGATACACGCGGCGAGACCCGGCCGGGCGTTGCGGCAGACGGCGTTCGAATACCGCCCACTTTAGGGTGACATTCGGCTTTTCCGACGCCCGCCGGGCCTACTGTCGGCGAGCGGAGCGCCACGGTCCGTCCAGCGCGCCCCCGCCCCGCGACGCCCGGAGGAGAGACCATGCGAATCGGCCGCCTGACGCTGGCCGCCGCCGCCCTGCTGCTGATGGCCACGGCCAGCGTCCCGGCCGGGTCGCCGCTCAGCCAGACCGAACGGCACTCCCTCTCCTCGGACGCCTTCGAGCCGCGCGGCGCCGCCCCCCGCCCGCCCGTCCAGCGGCCCAAGCACGAGCCGCCGTTCGGCGCCTTCGTCGGCTCCTGGGACGACTACATCCCGCAGATCGGCCGGTACGCGCAGTGGCTGGGCGACGCCAACCTGCAAGTCGGCCACACCTACCTGGCGGGCAACGGCTGGGCCGACGTCGAGGGCGAGCTGATGGTGCTCGGCATGTGGTCGCAGTGGCGGCTGGCCGACCCGTCCCGGACGCTCGTCCTCGGCGTGCCGATGCTGGTACCCAACGAGGCGAACGTGCCGGACGGCGAGGTCGCCAAGCTGCTCGCCCAGGGCGCGCGCGGGGACTTCGACCGGCACTTCCTGCGGCTCGCCCACCGGCTGGTCGCCCTCGGCGGCGCGGACACCGTGCTCACCCTCGGCTGGGAGATGAACGGCGTCACCTACACGCACCGCTGCAAGCCCGACCCGTCCGCGTGGAAGGCCTACTGGCGACGGATCGTCGGTGTGATGCGCTCGGTGCCGGGGCAGCGGTTCCGCTTCGACTTCACCCCGAACCGGGGCCTGGACGCCATCCCGTGGACCAAGTGCTACCCCGGCGACGACGTGGTCGACATCATCGGCATGGACAGCTACGACCAGCCCGCCGGGGGCACCTTCGACGACTACGTGCGCGAGCCGTACGGGCTGCAGGACCAGGTGGAGTTCGCCGCCAAGCGCGGCAAGCCGGTCTCCTACCCGGAGTGGGGGCTGTTCCGCAACGGCGACAACCCGGAGTTCGTGCAGCGGATGGTCGAGTGGATGCGCACCCACGACACCGCCTACCAGACCGTCACCGACTACTGCCCGCACGGATTCTTCGAGTGCGACCGCAACCCGCGCTCCGCCGCCCGGTTCAAGCAGCTGATGTCCGGGTCGAAGGGGGCGCCCGCGGTGGTGCCGCCGGCGCCCCAGGCCCCCGTCCAGCCGATCGTCCCGCCGGTGGCGCCGCGCCCGCCCGCGCCGCCGACCGGGCCCGGGGCCCCGAACGTGGTGCCCGGCCCGTCCGCGAGCCCGTCGCCGGGCCCCTCGGCCACCGCGTCGGCGAGCCCCTTCGCGAGCCCGTCGGCGGCCCGGACGCCCGCCCGGCGCTGAGCCCGGGCGGGGGCGGGCGCGGTCAGCCGCGGCGGCGGGCCAGCAGGGCCTCCTTGAGCCGCGGGAAGCGGGTCCGCAGCACGTGCGCCGCCTGCTGGCGGACGCGCACCGCGCCGGACCGGGCGATGGCCGCCGGCGCGGGCCCGGGCGGACCGAACAGCAGGCGCTGGTTGGACAGCTGGTCCGGCCGCCAGCGCTGCTTGTACGGCTCCTGGCCGCGCAGCAGGCCGAGCAGCGGGACGCCCGCGCCGACCGTCTCGTCCAGGGCCGCGCTGAACAGCAGCCCCGCGATGTCCAGCCGCTCGCGCAGCACCGGGTGCGCGCCGTACATGTACAGGCCGCCGAAGGAGGGGCAGAGCAGCAGCAGGTTCACCGCGACCAGTTCGCCGTTCAGCCGGAACTGGTGGACGGTCGCCCTGCCGGTGGCGACCAGGCCGACGGTGGACTCGGTCAGGTGGCGGGCGAAGCGCTCGGTGCGGTGCTCCGGGGTGACGCCGCGCTGCTGCCACTGCAGGAAGTGCAGCCGCAGCAGGCCCTCCAGCGCCGCCGGCACCTCGGCCGCCGACGTCGAGCTGACCTGCACCCCGGCCTCGGCGATCTTGCGCAGCTTCACCCGGCTGCGTTGCGCGGTCTTGCCGGGCACCCGCTTGAGCAGCCGGTCCATCGGGACGGCCGGCAGGTACTGGCAGAGCGAGTCCTGGTAGCGGCGGCGCCGGCCGTGCCAGTGCTCGTACACCCGCTGCACCGCCGCCTCGGGGTGCACCTCGCGCAGCTCCAGGGAGTGCCACGGGCGGGTGAGCGGGAGGGCGGCGGCGAACTCGGCGGCGGCCCGGTCGGCGCAGTCGTCGTCGAGCAGCACGTCCGAGTAGTCGACCAGCCCGGCGCCCAGGGCGGTCAGCCCGCCGAGCGGGCCGCCGCGGCGTCTGAAGGCACCCGCGCCGACCAGCAGGCCGTCCCGGCGGACGAGCACCACCAGCAGGTCGCCCGGACTGCCGTAGTGGCGCCACCAGGAGCGCTGCCAGTCGGCGGCCTGGAAGAAGGTGGCGGTCCGGCAGCGGGCGGCCAGGTCGTCCCACTCCTCGGCGAGGGTGTCCAGGGCGTCGTCCTCGCGGCGCAGCTCGGTGGTCCAGCCCGGCGCCGCCGGCTGGGCCGGGAGGCCGGTGTGCCGGGTCTCAGTGCTCATCGCCCGCTCCCGGCCGCGGCCTTCTCCTTGGCCGGGGGCTCCTCGGCGCTGTTCTTCGCGGCGGCGGGCTTCCCGGGCTGCCCTTCCGCCTCCTCGGCCTTCTCCGCCTCCTCGACCTTCTCCGCCTTCTCCATCTTCTCCGTCTCCTCCGCCTGGCCGGTCCTGCCGGCCTCGTCGGCCTGCCCGGCCCGGTCGGCGGCGGGCGGCTCCTCGCCGCGCGGGCGGGGGGTGGCCGGCGTCGTCGGCTCCACCGGGGCCTCTGCGGGCTCTGCGGCCTCGGCGGACTCCGGCGGGGCGGCCTCGCCCCGGCGGCGGGTCATCATCACCAGGGCCCCCACCAGCAGCCCGGCCGCGCCGCCGACCGCGACGTCCAGCGCGGCGGACGGGGTGGTCGGCTTGTCCGGCTCGGCGGCCGGCGCCAGCGTCACCAGCCGGACGCTGGTGTCCTTGCTGCTCGTGTTGGCGAAGGAGACCAGCGAGCGGGCCACCGCGTCGGCGGTCTGGGCCGCCTCCTGGGGGCGCGTCCCGGTGCCGGTGATCTCGATCATCGGGGCGTCCGGGGAGGTGGTCCCGTGCACCAGGGACTCCAGCTGGGCACGGGTGTGGCCGGTCTCGACGGCCGCCACCGCGAGCACCTGCGGCTGGCCCGCCAACCGCCCGTACGCCTGCGCGAAGTTGGTCGCGGTGGCGGCCTCCCCCGGATTCTGCGGCACCACGAGGACGTAGGCGCTGGCGGCGTACGAGGGGTGCGAGACGACGGCGTACCCGGCGCCGGCCGCGGCGCCCAGCGGCACCGCGAGCGCCACCGGCCACCAGCGGCGGACCAGGTGGCGGGCCCTTCGGCGCGGTGTGGTCATGGGTGTGACTCCTTGGGTATGTGACGGCGGTTCCGGCGGCGGCGGGCGGTCAAGCGCGGGCCAGCCGGTCGTAGAGGGCGCCCAGGTCGGCGGCGACCCGGGCGATGTCGTAGTGGCCGACCGCAGGGGGGTGCGGCAGCGGGTCGGCGTTGTGGTCGTTCAGGTGCCGCAGGTCGCGCAGCGCGGCGGCGTACGCGGCGCCCTCGGAGGGGATCCGGCGGGCCTGCGGGGCGGCGCTGGGCGGCAGTTCGTCGAGCGCCGGGCAGGCGCTGTGCCGCACCGGCAGGCCGGCCGCGAGGCCCTCCAGGATGCCGAGGCCGAAGGTCTCCGCGGTGGACGGGGCGGCCAGCACGTCCAGGGCGGTCAGCAGGTCGGGCACGTCGTCGCGCTCGCCGGTGAGCACCAGCCGTTCCCGGACGCCGAGTTCGGCGGCCCGGTGCTCCAGCGCGGCGCGCTCCGGGCCCGCGCCGACCAGCACCAGCCGGGCGGCCGGGTCGAGTGCGGCGAGGGCCTCCAGCAGCACCTCGAAGCGCTTGCCGGGGACCAGCCGGCCGACTCCGCCGACCACCCAGCTCCCCTCCGGCAGGCCGAGTTCGGCCCGCAGCCGGCGGCGGGTGGCGGCCCGGTCGGCGGCCGGGCGGCGGTAGCGGGCGGTGTCGATGCCGTTGGGGATCAGCTCGACCCGGGCCGGTGGGACGCCCCAGGAGTGCAACGTCTGGGCGACCTGCCGGGAGACCGCGACGGTGGTGCTGCCGAGCCGTTCGGCCGCCAGGTAGAGGCCCTTGACGCCGCGGGTGACCGGGCGGCCCTCGATCACCCCGGCGTGCAGCGAGTGCTCGGTGGAGACCACCGCGCGGACCCCGGCGAGCCGGGCCGCCAGCCGGCCGTACAGCTGCGCCCGGTACAGGTGGGTGTGCACCAGGTCGTAGCGGCCGGAGCGGACCAGCCGGACCAGCCGGGGCAGCGCACCCAGGTCGCGGTTGCCGCGCATGCCGAGGTGGTGGACGGTCACCCCGTCGCCGCGCAGCGCGGCGGCGACCGTGCCGGGGTTGGTCAGTGCGACCACCTCGCACTGCTGGTGTGCGGGCAAGTGCCGTAGCAGCAACTGGAGTTGGCGCTCGGCGCCGCCCGAGGCGAGGCCGGTGACGATGTGCAGGACCCTCACGGCCGGGCCCCCCGCCGGGCGACCAGGGGGCTTCGGCGCAGCTCGGTGACGGTGTCGCGCAGCCGCTGCCGGCCGCGTTTGGCGCGCAGCCGCCAGCCGCCGTCGCGGTCGCCGACGTAGCAGCGGGGCAGCGCGAAGCGGCCGGTGAGCGGGGAGTGCGCGATGGCGCAGGCGTAGTCGTAGCCGGCGTCGCGGACGGCCTGGGTGGCGGGCAGGTCGACGGCGCCGTACGGGTAGCAGAAGCCGGTGACCGGGCCGCCGACCACGTCCTCCAGGAGGCGCCGGCTCTCCCGGGTCTGCACCGCCAGGACGTCGGCCGGCAGGCCGGGCAGCGCCTGGTGGCCGAGGCCGTGCGAGCCGATCTCCCAACCGGCGGCGGCGAGTTCGGTGACCTCCTGGACGGTGAGCAGCTGCTTGCGCGGCCCCTTGGCGTCCCAGCCGTTGTCCCGGCCGAGCAGGTCGGCGACCACGTACGCGGTGGCGGTGAAGCCGTACGCCTGGAGGATCGGCACGGCGTGGCGCGCGAAGTCCGCGTAGCCGTCGTCGAAGCTCAGCCCGACCAGCCTGTCGTCCCGGCCGGCGGCCCGGGCCCGCATCAGCTCGCGCACGGAGACGCCGCGCCGCCCGCGCCGGTGCAGCCAGGCGACCTGCTCGGCGAACCGCTCGGGGCTGACGGTCAGCTGGTACGGGTCCTCCTTCTCGACCGCCACCGAGTGGTACATCAGGATCCACGGCGAGGAGGAAGCGGGGCCGGACGGTTCGCCGAGCGGGCGGCGGCTCCTGGACAGCCGCGCCTTCGGTCCGGCGGAGTCGGTGTACGGGAGGTCGCCGCGTGGTGCGGCTGCGGCCGGTACGGCCTGGCGGCGGACGCCCGCCTGGGTCGAACGGACGGTTCCCCGTTCATTGTCCATGGGGAAGCTTCCCTTCATCGGCGACGGTTGGCGGGTTCAGGGCCCGGGCCACGGCGAGGACCGGACCGCGCACCTCACGCGCGCCGAGGCCGGTGCCGAGGACGGCGAAGGCCAACGCCACGGTGAGGCCCCCGAGGAGGGTCGAGAGCAGGGGGCCGGTGGCCAGCCCGGCGACGGCGGCGCCGAGGGCGGTGGCGCCACCGGCGGCGGCCAGCAGCCGGGCGTGGCCGCCGAGCACCCGGCGCAGCCGCAGCGGGATGCCGCGCAGCACCAGGCCGTGCAGCAGCATCGCGGCGGCGACGGTGATGCCGGCCGCGTTCCCGGCGGCGAGCCCGAGGGCGCCGAAGCGGGGGGTGGCGAGCAGGCTGACCACGACGGTGACGCCGAGGCCGAGCAGCATCGCGGCGACCGGGAACCAGTCCAGCAGCCGGCGGCCGCCGTCCTCGGTGCCCGGATCGTCGGCCCGGCGGACCACCGGGCGCAGCGAGAAGTACGGGCGGATCATCACGCCGATCAGCGCCTGGGCGGGCAGGCCGAAGCTGTAGACCCGGATGACGGCGGCGGTGGCGGCTGTGTCCCGCGGGCCGAAGGCGCCGCGCTGGAAGAGCAGCGAGACCACCGAGGGGGCGCAGGCCATCAGGAAGGCGGTGCCGACCAGGACGACCGCCGCAGCCTGGCCGAGGTCCTTCTCGACCCGGTCCCGAGCGGCGGTGAGGTCTCCGGCCGCCAGCGCCCGGGCGACCAGCGGGAAGGTGACGGTGCAGATCAGGATGCCGGCCGTCATGGCCAGTTGGGAGACCTTGGCGGCGTAGTTGAGGTGCGAGATGGTGCCGGGCGGCAGCGCCGAGCCGAGGTAGCGCTCGACGAAGACCTGCGACTGCCGGGTCAGGGTGAACGCGGCCACCGGCAGCAGGGCGAACGGCATCAGCACCAGCGCCTTGCGGGAGCGGCGGGCGCGGCCCGCGCCGGGGGGCGATCCCGGGCCCGCGCCCTGGCGCAGCCGGCGCAGGAACGGGGCGACCAGCAGGCCGGCCATCAGCAGGCTGCCGAGCGCGACGCCGAGGGCGGCGGAGCGCACGCCCAGGAAGGACTGGCAGCCGAGCAGCACGGCGAGGATGCCGACGTTGTAGACGACGTAGATGCCGGCCGGCGCGGTGAAGCAGTGGTGGGCGCGCAGCGCGGCGGCGAGGTAGCCGGCCACGCCGAACGGCAGCACGGTGATCGCGGTGATCCGGGTGCAGGTGACGGCGAGGCCGGGGTTGGCCAGGCCGGGGGCGAGCAGTTCGACCAGCTGCGGGGCACCGAGGGCGGCGGCCAGCGCGAGCCCGCTGAGCGCGAGCAGCAGCCAGGGCAGGGTGGCGCGGACCAGTTGGCGGACCGGGTCGGGGGCGTCCGGGTCCTCCTCTCGCAGCACCAGGGCGAGCGCGAAGGCGGGCACCATGAGGAAGGACATGGCGTCCTCGATCAGCAGCGGCGCGGCCGTCTCCGGGACGGTCCAGGCGACCAGGAAGGCGTCGGTGCCCTGGTTGGCGCCGAAGTAGCGGGCCAGCAGGAGGTCGCGCAGCAGGCCGAGGCCGGAGCCGGCGGCGCTGAGGACGGCGGTGATGCCGAAGGCCTTGGCGAGGAAGCCGCGCCGGGGGGCCGGATCGGGCCCGGGCGGCCGGCCGCCGGCGCGGACGCCGCGCGGGGCGGGCACGGCGGAGGCGAGGGCCGGCTGGTCGGTGGTCATCGCGGGTCGGCCTCCGCGACGCAGGCCCGGGCCGCGAGGCCGAGGACGACGGAGGTCAGCACGGTGGTGGTGCCGCCGATGTCCGCGTACAGGAAGTCGACCAGCACCCAGGTGAGCAGGGCCAGGGCGGCGAGGGCCGGGCCGCGGGAGTGGCGCAGGCAGCCGAGCAGCAGGCCGAGGAAGAGCGCGGCGTAGGCGACGATGCCGATCAGGCCCTGCTCGCTGAGCACCAGGAAGTACATGTTGTGCGGGGAGAGCAGCGGTTCGCGCTGGAAGCCGATGGTGGAGTCGGCGGCGTCGCTGCCGGAGGAGAGCCGCAGCGGGGCGTGGCTGTCGCGCAGTTGCTGGAAGGCCTTGGGGCCGGCGCCGTGGACGGGGTGGTCCTGCCAGATCCGCCCGGCGGTGGACCACAGGTCGTAGCGGTCGGAGACGGACTGGTCGGGGGCCGCGGAGACGGAGCCGATCGAGCCGAGCCGCGCGGTGACGCCGGAGGCGCCGAGGCCGAGGCCGCCGACCAGGACGACCGCGCCGGCCAGGCCGAGGACGGCGCCGCGGACGGCGAGCCGGGCGTCGGCGCGCAGCAGCAGCACGGTGGCCGCGGCGGCGGTGGCGATCCAGCTGCCGCGGCTGAACGAGACGGCGAGCGGGAAGGCCAGGAAGGCGGCGGCCGCGAACATGGCGCGGCGCAGCCGGACGTCGCCGCCGGGGCGGCGCTCGGCGAGCGCCAGGGCCAGGGCGGCGAGCAGCCCGTAGCTGACGACCGTGGACATCGCCATGATGTCGAGGGCGCCGAAGGTGCCGACGGCCCGGATCGGCTGGCCGGTGTAGGAGGCGCCGGTCCGGGTGAGGTACTGGTGCGCGCCGACCACGCCCTGGATCAGCGCGGCGAGCACGAAGGAGCCGAGGACCAGCCGCTGGTCGACGCGGTCGCGCAGCGAGCAGAGCACCCCGGCCGGCACCAGGACGAACACCTGGGTGAGCCGGACGAAGCCGGTGAGGCTGGTGGCCGGGTCGATCGAGCCGACGGTGGCGACGGCGGCGGCGACCACGATGCCGCCGAACAGCACGCAGGTGGCGCGGCTGACGGCGGGCAGCCGCCCGCGCAGCAGGTTGAGCGCGGTGAGCGCGACCAGGGCCAGCGAGGCCACGTCGGCGGCGGTGACGTGGACGGCGGCGGCGACGTCCTTCTCGCCGGTGGGCACGCAGACCAGCAGGACGGTCGCCGCGGCGAGCACGCTGGGCCGGTCCGCGAGCGCGGGCAGCGCCTTGCGTAACGCGAGCCGGGGGACGGCGGGAAGGGTCAGGGCCACGCGGGTCAGCTCCCGTCCGGGTGGAGCATCAGGACCGCGGTGCGGCACAGGATCTTGACGTCCTGCCAGAGGCTCCAGCTCTCGATGTATCGGTTGTCGAACCGGGCCCGGTCCTCGATCGAGGTGTCCCCGCGCAGGCCGTTGACCTGGGCGAGGCCGGTCAGGCCGACCGGGACGCGGTGGCGGTCGGCGTACTCGGGGTAGGCCTGGCCGAACCGCATGACGAAGTAGGGGCGTTCCGGGCGCGGGCCGACCAGGCTCATGTCGCCGCACAGCACGTTCCACAGCTGCGGCAGCTCGTCCAGCGAGCTGCGGCGCAGCAGCCGGCCGACGGCGCCCATCCGGTGGTCCTGGGAGATGTTCCAGCGGGTCGCCGACTCGTGTTCGTTGCTCGGGCGCAGGGTGCGGAACTTGAGGACGGTGAAGACCTTGCCGTCCAGCCCGGTGCGCTGCTGGCGGAAGAGCACGCCGGGGCCGGTGTCGAAGCGGACGGCCAGCGCGCAGAGCACCAGGACGGGGGCGAGCAGCAGCAGGCCGAGCCCGGCGGCGGTGACGTCCAGGGCGCGCTTGGCGGCCCAGCCGGGGCGGCGCATCGCCGGGCCGCCGACCCGCAGGCAGGGGAAGCCCCACAGGTGGTCGGCTCCGGCCAGCGGGCCGGCGGGCAGCGAGCCGTGCTCGCGCAGCGCGGGCACCAGCCAGACCTGGCAGCCGAGCCGGGCGGCGTCGCGCAGGGCGGCGGCGGTCTCGGCCTCGTCGGCGGCGCCGGCGGTGGCGACCACGTGGTGGATCCGGTGCCGGCGGACCTCGCGCTCCAGCACCTCGCGGCCGCCGAGGACGGGCAGGTCGGTGTCGCCGGCGAGCAGCGGCGGGTCGGCGTCGAGGAAGCCGATCGGGCGCATCCCGTATTCGCCGCGCTCGCTGAGGGCGGCGGCGACCCGGCGGCCGAGCCGGCCGGCGCCGAGCACCAGGACGGGGTTGGGGCGGCTGCGGCGGATCCGCCGGACCAGGTGGTAGAGCACGGCGCGGCCGACGGCGGCGATCAGCAGCTGGACGCCGAGCAGGACGGTGAGCCGGGCCGGGGTGGCCGGGCCGCAGTCGGGCCAGCGGCCGTCCAGACAGCCGGCCAGGGTGACGGCGAAGGCGGTGGCGACGACGGCCCGGACGGCCAGCGCGGGCAGTTCGTCCAGGACGGAGAGGGTGAGCCGGGTGCGGTAGAGGCCGCCGACCAGGTTGAGCACGAGCAGCAGGGGCAGGACGGCGGCGGCACCGAGCAGCGGCGCGAGCGGGACGGCCGGGTCGACGGCCCGGTTGGCGAGGCCGGTGGCGGTGCACAGCGCGATCGCGTCGACCTGGACCAGCGCGAGCGGCAGGGCGAGCCGGGAACGGACCGCCCCGCGGGGCCGGCGGGGCGGCGGCACCGTCCGGGTCCGGGCGGATCCGGCCGGACGGTCGAGCAGCCCGGTGCCGGGCCGCCGCGGGCCGGACAGGGACCGACCCGCTCGCGGCACGCTGTCGTGGTCAATGGTCATCAGCGCACGAACTCCCCTGCTGTGTGCCCGGGGTGACGGCGCCCCGGCACCGGATGGCGCGGAGCGGCCGTCCCGGCCCGGTGGGCGCGGTCCTGACAGCACCTGCTACCGCTGGCGGCTTTCGGTCCTCTCGCACCGGGCCCGGCCGCGCGGGGCGCGGCCATGAAGGGCTCAGTCGCGAATTCCCGGCGTGAAATCGAAACGAAGCAGGCGAAATCCGACAATACATAACCGGGCTGCGCAGGCTGGAAGTTGACTTGCCGTTTCATTCCAGCCGCCCATTAATAGGTATTTCGGATTTGACGCCTCGTCCCTATCCGGTTGAGGGTGCGAATACGACGGCGCCGGATCGGCGGGCATTCACGGCATGTGAAACGATCAGATCCGCTCTGGGACACGGGCCCGGCGCCGCCCGGCCGCCGGACCGGCACCCAGCAGATGGCGGTACAGCGCGTCCACCTGTTCGACCACCGTGCGGACGTCATGCCGGGCAACCACGTGATCGCGCAGCCGCGCCCCGCGCCGCTCACACTCGATCGAATCGGACAGCGCTTCCGCCATTCGGGTGGCGAGCGCGGTCACGTCCTCGGGCGGCACCACCGCCCGCTCCCGCTCGGCCTGGGGCAGGCACTCCCGGGCGCCCGGCACGTCGGTCAGCAGCACCGGACGGGCCACCGCCATCGCCTCCAGCGGGGCCAGCGCCATGCCCTCCCAGCGCGAGGGCAGCACCACCAGGTCGGCCGCCGCCAGCCACGGCCTCGGATCCGGCACGTCCCCGACCAGCCGGACCCGGGACGGCTCGGCCGACTCCCGGACCAGATCCGCCAGCCGGTTCCCCTCGGGGCCGCCGCCGACCAGCGCCAGCCGGGCCTGCGGCACCGCCCGCAGCACCTCCGGCCAGGCCGCCAGCAGCACGTCCTGCCCCTTCTGCCGGCACAGCCGGCCGACGCAGACCGCGAGCGGCGCGTCCAGGTCCAGGCCCAGCGCGATCCGGGCCGCCCGGCGGTCGGCGGGTGCGTAGTGGCGGACGTCCACGCCGTTGGGCACCACCGCCCAGTCCGCGCTCACCCCGGCGGCGACGCCGTCGGCCCGCTCCTGGACGCTGACACAGAGCAGGCGGTGCGCCCAGCGGCTCGCGAAGCGCTCCCAGTGCAGGGTCGCGGTGGCCAGCGGGCCCTCGACGGCGGCGAAGGACCAGGCGTGCGGCTGGAAGACGGTCGGCACCGCGCCGCGTACCGCCAGGCGGCCGGCCAGCCCGGCCTTGGCACTGTGCAGGTGGACCACGTCGGGCGCGGCCGCCCGGACGATCCGGCGCAGCCGCCACGCCTCGGCGGCGGTGCCCGGGCCCGGCGAGCGCCCGGCGGGCCAGTCATGGACCAGCGCGCCCACGGCGGCGGCCTCCTCGGCCAGCCGGCCGCCGCCCGGGCAGGCGACCAGCACCCGGTGACCGGCCTCGCGCTGCCCCCGGACCAGATCGGCGACGACGCGGGCGACTCCGCCGTCCACGGGCTGTGAAATGTGAAGGATCGTCATATGCACGGCGGCGAGCCTAGGGTGGCTCGCCCGCGCCGGGCGGCCCTCGTCACCCGCAGGTGGCGGGCCGTCCACCCGTACGGCTTTCCGCTCGTACGGGTGGACGGGCCGCTCGAATTCCCGGGCGAATTTCCGCGGAAAGGTGAACCCGGTGAACCCGGTGAACTCGGTGAACTCCGCGGACTCAGCGGACCTCGGCGGCCAGGTTGGCCAGCACCTGGTCGTGGATCCGGTTCAGGCCCTTCGGGGCGAAGGTCCGCTCGAAGAAGCCGCCGATGCCGCTCGCGCCCTGCCAGGTGGCCGAGACGGTGACCTTCGACCGGCCCTCGCCGGCCGCCGAGACGGTCCAGGTGATCACCATGCTGGAGTTGGCGTCCTTCTCCACCAGTTGGTCGGGCGAGGGCGCCGAGACGGTGAACAGGCAGTCCCGCACGCGCTTCTCGGTGGCCTGCAGCTTCCAGTGCACCTGGGTGCCGGCGCCGGTGCCGCCGACCCGGACCTCGTACTCGCTGTACTGCGGGGGCAGCAGCTTCGGGCGGGTCACCTGGTAGTCGGCCAGCGCCTCGTACACCCGCTCGGGGGCGGCGTCGTAGTCCCGCTCGGTGGTGGCCTGCACCTGTCCCATGGCCTTGCTCTCCTCGTCCGTTTGGTCTTCCGATTCTCACCGGCAAGCCAATCACAGCGCCGGGGGCGCAGGCCGACCGGACGGCCCGCAGAGGTGGCGGGGCGGCGGGATAGGGTGGCCGGTGTGCTCGATCTGGTGACAGCAGTGCGCTACGTCGACCCGCTGCGGTCCGGCGGTTCCGTCCCCGGTGTGGTGGAGACCGACGACCTGGGAACCTACGTGGTCAAGTTCACCGGCGCCGCGCAGGGCCGCAAGGCGCTGGTCGCGGAGGTGATCGTCGGCGAGCTGGCCCGGCGGCTCGGCCTGCGCGTCCCCGAGCTGCGGCTGGTGGACTTCGATCCGGCCGTCGCCGCGGACGAGCCCGACACCGAGATCCAGGACATGCTCAAGGCCAGCGGCGGCCTCAACCTCGGGATGGACCTGCTGCCCGGCGCGCGGGACTACCGGCCGGGCATGATCCCGGTGGACTCCGCCGAGGCCGGGCGGGTGGTCTGGCTGGACGCCCTCACCGGCAACGTCGACCGCACCGTCCACAACCCCAACCTGGTGGTCTGGCACGGACGGCTCTGGCTGATCGACAACGGCGCCGCGCTGATCTTCCACCACCGCTGGGCCACCGCCGAGGCGGCGGTCGGCAAGCGCTACGACCTCAGCGCGCACGCGCTGGGCGGCGCGGCCCCGGACGTCCGGCTGGCCGACGAGGAGCTCGGCCCGCTGGTCACCGTCGGCCTGCTGGAGGAGGTGCTGGCGCTCGTCCCGGACGAGTGGCTGGCCGACGAGCCCGGCTTCGACTCGGTGGCCGCCGTCCGGCACGCCTACGTGACCCACCTGGCCGCCCGGGTGGTGCTCTCCGCGCAGTGGCTCCCGGAGGGCTTCGCCACCCCCGAGCAGCTGCGCGAGGCCGAACGCCGCCGGGAGGCCCGGACGCGGGCCGGCCGGCCCGCCTGGCTCCAGGAAGTCCCGGACCTGCACGGCAGGCCGTCGGTGGAGACGGGCTGGGACCAGCACGTCGAATGAGTGGGCCGGGGCCCGCCCGTGGAAGTCAGCAGGGCGGGCCCCGGGCACGGAGGCCCGGAAACGACCGGGGAGCGGACCCGGATGGGCCCGCTCCCCGGCTCAGTGTTCAGGTGTCGCCGTGGTCAGCGCGTCAGCGCCACCACTGGACCGCCTTCTCGGCGTTGATGATGCCCGCGCCGTAGAAGCCGTTGTCGTCCGCGCCGCCCTCGCAGGTGGCCTTGTACGCGCCGGTGCCGCCCGGGTTGTACTCGCCGGTCGGGCAGGGGTGCGACTCCGCCTGGTTGGTGAGCAGCTCGGTCAGCTCGTCCGGGTTGGCCCACGGGAAGGTGCTGGCGAGCAGCGCGACCACGCCGACGACGTGCGGGGTGGCCATCGAGGTGCCCTGCATGTAGCCGTACTTGTTGCCCGGGATGGTGGAGAGGATCCGGCCGTCCTTGTCCGGGGTGTCCGGGAGCTGGTAGCGGCGGTCGCCACCCGGCGCGGCGACGGTCACGACGCCCTTGCCGTAGCTGGAGTAGTACGCCTTGTCGCCCTTGACGCCCACCGAGGAGACGGCGATGACGCCGGGCAGCTCGGTCGGCAGCGACAGGCAGTCGTTGGTGACCGGGCGGGTCACCTTGGTGGTGTCGTCCGGGCTGGCGACGTCAACGGTCTTGTGCGCCAGGTCGATGTTCTCGTTGCCCGCCGCGGCGACGTTGAGGACGCCCTTGCGCTGCGAGAACGAGACCGCCTTGCGGACGGCGGCGCTGATCGCGGCCTGGTCCTTGTCGTTCGGGCAGTTGAACATCCACGGGTCGACGTAGTAGCTGTTGTTGGTCACCTTGAACTGGTGCTCACCGGCCCACACGAAGCCGCAGATCGCGTACTCGGGGTAGATGAACCCGCCGTCGTCGACGACCTTGACCGCGGCCAGCTTCACGTTCGGGGCGATGCCGACGACGCCCTTGCCGTTCTTGGCGGCGCCGATCGTGCCGGCCACGTGGGTGCCGTGGTCGCTGGTGGTGGGCTGCCAGGACTTCCAGTCGGTGTTCGGCTTGCCGCCGTCGATGCAGGAGACCGACTGCGAGGCGTCCACGTTGGCGGCCAGGTCCTCGTGCGTCGCGTCGATGCCGGAGTCCAGCACGCCGACGGTGACGTTGCGGCTGCCGAGCGAGAGCTTGTGCGCCTTGTCGACACCGATCTGGCGCATGTCCCACTGGTTGGCCTCGTACGGCTCCTGACCGGCGGCGGGCGCGGCGGAGGGCTCGGCGGCGACGTCGGCCTTGGCCTGGTCGGCGGCGGTGATGCCCTTGGTGCGGCTGGCACCGACGGAGTCGACGCCCTTGGCCTGACGCAGCTTCTGCGCGAACGCGGTGTCGTCCGAGCGGGCGATGACGACGCCGATCTGCTCGTACGAGTACACCACCGAGCCGCCGAGGGCGGTGATCGCCTTCTCGACCTTCTGCACCTGGCCGTGGTTGGCCTTGGTGTTGACGACGTAGCTGAGCAGCGGACCGGTCGTCGAGCCCGCCGAGGGGGCCGCGACGGCGGTGCCGGCCGGGAGCGCGAGGGCGCCGGCGGTGGCGAGCACGAGGCCCACCGCCGCGAACCGGGTCCGGCTGATCCGAGGAACTCTCATAGGGGTTGGCCCTCCCGAGTCGTCATGCGGCAGCTGCGGTGTGGCAGGTGCGCCTGGAATGATCGGGACGCTAATGAATATTCGCTGATAAGCGCAAGAGGTAGTCATCTAATCGTCACATGTTGGCCAACATCGGAACCGAGGAGTCCGGAGGCCCAACATGTCAACAGAATTGAAGAGTGTTAAAAAGTGACGGTCCGCCGACGTGCTACGGTGCGCCGGGCAGTGAGTACAGCGTCCGGGCGTTGTCGGCGGCGACCAACCGGGCCAGCCGCTGCGCGTCCGCCGCCGAACAGGCGCCACCCGCCTGCCAGTCGGCCAGCACCGCCCCCAGTCCGTACCGGAACTGGGCGGCGCCCACCAGGTACAACTCGGGCAGCCCGTACGCGTCGGTGGAGAACAACAGCTTGCCGAACGGCGCCAGTTCCAGCATCTCGCCCAGCACCGCAGCCACCCGCGGGCCGGTGTAGGAGGCGGTCAGCCCGAGGTCGGTGTACACCGTCGGGAAGGCCTGGGCCAGCCACCCGGCCTGGCGGTGGTACGGGTAGCAGTGCAGCAGCACCAGCGGGACGCCGCTCGGCTCGGCGGCGCGCACGAAACCGGTCAGCAGCGACGGATCGGCCCGGTGCAGGGTGAGGTCGGGATCGCCGAAGCCGGTGTGGAGTTGGAGCGGCAGGCCCAGCCCGGCACAGACGTCCACGGCCGTCCAGAGCAGGTGGTGCAGCAGCACCGGATCGGCCAGCCGGCCCCGCCCGCCGCGCGCCCAGGCGCCGGCCGCGGCCACCACGGCCGCCCGCGCGGGCCGTTCGGCGGGGGCGGCCAGACCGTGCCGGTAGGCGAGCACCGACTTGACCGCGACCGCACCCGCGGCGGCCGCCGCCAGCGCCTCCCCGACGGCTTGCGGCCAGGACTCGGCCGGGCCCGCCACCGCCTCGGCCACCGACTCCAGCCGGACCACCTCGCGCACCACCGCCCCGGCGGCCGCGGCGAGTTCGCCGAGCGGCAGCAGCGGAAGGCCCGCGGCGGCGGTCAGCCCGGTGTCCACCAGGCAGGTGTCCAGCCCGGCCGCGGCCAGCAGCCGGCGGGTGGCCTCGGCGCCGCCCAGCTCCCGCCGCCGGGCCAGGTAGTCGGCGGCCGGGGCGTGCGCGGGCAGGCCGAGGACGGGCGGGCACCAGCGCCGGACGGCCAGGCCGAGCGCGCTGTCGAAGGGCGAACAGGCGGGCGCGGGCGGCCGGTCGGACTCGGTGAGCAGCCCGGCCAGGGCGTCGTCGGCGAGGTCGGCCGCCACCACGCTGTGGCAGTGGTGGTCGACCAGCGCGGGCACCGCCGGGGCCCCGGCGTGCACCGGTCAGTACCGCCAGCGGGTGGCGGCGACCAACTGCTCGGGGGTGGCGGCGGCGTACTGCTCGCCCTCCGCCCGGCGCACCGCCAGCACCGCCTCGTACAGCGGCCCGCCGAGCGCCTCGCGCAGCACCGACGAGCGCTCGTACGCGGCCAGCGCCTGCGCCGGTCCGGTCGGCAGCCGGGGCACCGCGCCGGGTTCGGCGGCGGCCGGGTCGCCGGTGAACTCCGGTGGCAGCTCCAGGTGTTGGTCGAGGCCGGAGAGACCGGCGGCGAGCACCGCGCCGACCGCCAGGTACGGATTGGCGGTGGCGTCGAAGCACTTGACCTCGGCGTTGGCGGCGTCGGCCCGCTCCCCCGTGGAGCCCGTCACCAGGCGCAGCGCGGCCTCGCGGTTCTCCAGGCCCCAGCACTGGTAGGCGCCGGCCCAGTGCGAGGGCACCAGCCGCAGGTAGCCGGCCGGGCTGGAGCAGCCCAGCACCAGGAGTTCGGGCAGCGCGCCGAGCACCCCGGCGAGGAAGCCCTCGGCCTCGGCGGTCAGGCCGTGCGGGCCGGGGCCGCCGTGGCCGAGGTTGCGGCCGTCCCGCCAGAGGCTCAGGTGCAGGTGCCCGCCGTTGCCGACCGCGCCGGGCTCGACCACGGGGGCGAAGGAGACCCGCAGGCCGTGCCGGGCGGAGACGGCCCGCACGGTGTGCCGGACCAGGACGGAGGTGTCGGCGGCGCCGACCGGGCCCTCGGGGGCCACCGAGACCTCGAACTGGCCCGGGGCGTACTCGGGGTGGATCTGCAGGACGGTCAGCCCCTGCTCGCCGAGGGCGCGCAGGACGTCCCGCAGGTAGTCGGTGAGGTCGGTGAGCCGGTGCATCCCGTACGCGGGGCCGTGCGTCGGGTACTGCGGCTCCTCCTGCGGGCCGCCGGCGAGGGCGACCACCCACTCGACCTCGATGCCGGCCCGCAGGGTCAGCCCGCGCTCGGCGGCCGCGGCCTCCATCCGGCGGGCGAACAGCCGCTGGCAGCCGGGGTGCGGGGTGCCGGCCTGGGTGTGCCGGTCCCCCGGGGCCCAGGCCCAGCCGGGCTGGGCGGCCAGCGGGACGACCCGGTCGAGGTCGGGGTAGAGCCGCAGGTCCCCGGTGGGGCCGCCGGTGCTCGGGCTGGTGGTGATGCCGTCGTCGGCGAGGAAGACGTCGAAGCAGGGTGCGGTACCGACGCCCCACTGCGCGGCGTGCACCAGGGCGCCCAGCGGGACGGCCTTGACCCGGGTGATGCCCGCGTTGTCCACCCAGGTGACGGCCACCGCGTCGACGGCAGCGGTGCGCAGCCGGTCGACGGCGGCCTCGGCCTGTTCGACGCGCGCGGCGCGCGGGGGCAGCGTGACGGCGGCGAGGTGCCCGCCGAGGCCTCCGGCCGGGCCGGTGGAGCCGGAGGCGGACGCGGCGGGGCCGGCGGCGGTTCCGAGGGTCATGCCCCCATGCTGCCCCGCCCGCCGCGGCCGGGTAACTCCCCTATCGGGTGGTCCCCGTGGACGCCCGTCCGCCCGTTCACCCGTTCGGGCCGCCACCGGACCCCGCCCCGCCGTCCGGATGCCTTTTGTGACGCCCGCACCCCTTCCTACTCGCGGGTAGCTTCGCTACAGTGGCCGGACGCACCACCGCCGGGCTACGGGAGCCGCACCGGCGGGGGCCTGCGGTCGCCGTGTCCACGGCGGGCGCGCGGTGCGTCATTCACCGGCCGGCGCCGCGAACCGCGGCGGGCCGGGTCTCCTTCCTCGTATCAGAGCCGCTTCCTTTCACCCTTGAGCGCCTGAGCACCACGGCACACCCCTCAGTTCGGCCGGAGCGGACCGGCCGCCGGGGCCGTGTGCCGGAACCCGTCATCTCCCCAGCCCCGCGCGCGGACCCTCCCCCGGCGGCGGCCGCCCCCGCCGCACGCGCGGGCGCGGCGGCCCGCCCGCCGGGGCGTGCGCGGGCCCTTCAGGACTAGGAGTCAGGACAGATGGAGCGTCCCTTTTCCACGGTCGCCGTCGTCGGCCTCGGCACGATGGGTGCCGGTGTCGCGGTGGCCGTCGCCAGGAGCGGCCGCCGGGTGATCGGCATCGAGGCCACCGAGGACTCTGCCGCCCGGGCACTGGCCCGGATCGAGGAGGCGACCGCGCACGCGGTCGACCGGGAGCGGATCACCGCCGGGGAGCGCACCGCGCTGCTGGCGCTGATCTCGGTCGGCCACGAGCTGTCGGCCGCCGCCGGGGCCGACCTGGTGATCGAGGAGGTGCCCGAGCAGCTGGAGCTGAAGCGGGAGCTCTTCGCCGAGCTGGACCGGATCTGCCCGGCGGGGACGGTGCTGGCCACCGGCACCACCGCGCTCTCGGTGACCCGGATCGCCGCCGCGACCGCCCGCCCGGAGCGGGTGCTGGGCCTGCACTTCTTCAACCCGGTGCACAGCATGAAGCTGGTCGAGGTGGTCCGCACGGTGCTGACCTCCCCGCAGGTCGCCGAGGACGCCGCCACGTTCGCCCGGGACCTCGGCAAGGAGCCGGTGGCCGCCGGCGACCGGGCCGGCTTCGTGGTCAACGGCCTGCTGTTCGCGTACCTGAACCAGGCCGCCGCGATGTACGAGTCCAAGTACGCCTCCCGGGAGGACATCGACGCCGCGATGCGGCTCGGCTGCGGCCTGCCGATGGGCCCGCTGGCGCTGCTCGACCTGATCGGCGTGGACACCGCGCGGACCGTCCTGGAGGCGATGTACGAGCAGTCCCGGGACCGCCTGCACGCGCCCGCCCCGATCCTCGGCCAGCTGGTCGCGGCCGGGCTGCTGGGCCGCAAGTCCGGCCGCGGCTTCTACACCTACGAGGCGCCCGGCTCGTCCAGGGCCGTCGACGCGGCGACCGGCCCGGCGCGGCCCGCGGTGGCGGGCCGGGAGGTCCGCACGATCGGCGTCTGCGGCTCGGGCACCATGGCGACCGGCATCGCCGAGGTCTTCGCCAAGGCCGGCCGCCCGGTGCTGCTGGCCGCCCGCAGCCAGGAGAAGGCCGACCGGGCCAAGGCGCAGCTGGCGAAGTCGCTGGCGCGCGCGGTCGACCGGGGCCGGCTGAGCGCGCAGGCGCGGGACGCCGCGCTGGCGCTGGTCACCCCGGTCGGCCAGTACGCCGAACTGGCCGACGTGGACCTGGTGATCGAGGCGGTGGCCGAGGACCTGGCGGTCAAGCGCGAGCTGTTCGCCACCCTGGACAAGATCGTCAGGCCGGGCGCGGTGCTCGCCACCACCACCTCCTCGCTGCCGGTGATCAGCTGCGCGACCGCCACCTCGCGGCCGCAGGACGTGATCGGCATGCACTTCTTCAACCCGGCGCCGGCCATGAAGCTGGTCGAGGTGGTCTCCACCGTGCTGACCGCGCCGGACGTCACCGCGACCGTGCTGGAGCTGACCGCCGAGGTCCGCAAGCACCCGGTGGAGTGCGGCGACCGGGCCGGCTTCATCGTCAACGCGCTGCTCTTCCCCTACCTGAACGACGCGGTGCGGATGCTCCAGGAGCACTACGCGACGGTGGACGACATCGACACCGCGATGAAGCTGGGCTGCGGCTACCCGATGGGCCCGTTCGAGCTGTTGGACGTGGTCGGCCTGGACGTCTCGCTGACCATCGAGCAGGTGCTGCACCAGGAGTTCCGCGAGCCGGGCCTGGCGGCCGCACCGCTGCTGGAGCACCTGGTCGCCGCCGGCTGCCTGGGGCGCAAGACCGGCCGCGGCTTCCGCGACCACGCGCGCCGGTGACCACGCCAGCTGCCGGGGGCGCCGCCGCGCGCGAGGCGGCGCCGCCCGGGACCGGGCCGTCCGCGGCCGGGTCGGGCCCGGTCAGACCGGGCTGGAGCCCGGGGACGGTGTCCGCGCGCTGGCCCAGACCGGCCGTCACCGGCCCGGTCGCACCGGTCCGTCGGGGAAGGGCCGCGGCCGAACCGCCGGGGCCGTGTAGCGTTCCGGACATGGATCGGGTTCAGTCAGCCACCCCGCAGCACTCCGCCGGACCGCGCGGCGCCGACCGGACGGCCTCCTCGACCGGGGGCACCGGGCCGGAAGGGGGGCCGGGCAGCCGCCGGGCGGCGGCGCAGCGCCAGCAGATGCGTCAGGACCTGGCCACGGCCGCGATGGAGCTGTTCTCCTCGCAGGGCTACGAGGAGACCACGGTCGACCAGATCGCGGCCGCCGCCGGGGTGGCCCGGCGGACCTTCTTCCGGTACTTCCGGTCGAAGGAGGAGGCGATCTTCCCGGACCACGACGACACCCTCGTCCGGGTGGCCGACCTGCTGGCCAGCGCCGAGCCGGAGGAGCACCCGCTGGACGTGGTCTGCCGCGGCATCAAGGAGGTGCTGCGGATGTACGCCTCGACGCCGGGGGTGTCGGTCGCGCGGTACCAGCTGATCCGTCAGGTCCCGGCGCTGCGCGAGCGGGAGATCGCCGTGGTGGCCCGGTACGAGCGGCTGTTCACCCGGTACCTGCTGGGCCGCTTCGACACCGGCGAGTCCATCCCGTCGGGCTGGCAGCGCGGCGGCGAGGACGACTCGATGCTGGCCGAGGTGTCGGCGGCGGCGGTCGTCGCGGCGCACAACCACGTGCTGCGGCGCTGGCTGCGGGCCGGCGGGCGCGGGGACGTGGAGGCGCAGCTGGACCACTCCTTCGAGGTGATCCGGCGGACTTTCTGGGCCGCCAGCACGCCGGGTGCCAGACGCCGCGGCTCCCTGGTGGCACCGGGTGCCAATGGGGCTCCCGGTGACGTGCTGGCCGAGAGCGCACTGAGTGCCAGTCCTGGAGGTGAGGTGCTCATCACAGTCGCCCGGACGGACGCTCCGCTGGACGTGGTGGTGGACAGCATCCGGGCCGCACTGAGTGGCGCCAGGGAGTCCTGAGGTCACCATCTAGCCAGGTCAGAGCGATATCGAGGGCCCGCGTCGAGCAGTCGGCGCGGGCCCTTTCGGCGTCCGCCGCAGCGCGTTCGAGGGCCGCTCCAGCGCGCCGGAATTCGTGACACCCGGTGTCTTTACGAGTGGCACAGGGTGCCACTACCTTGTTACTCACCAGTCGCGGCGCCGCGGCTCCCCACCTCGGCGCGCCGTCGTCCGGCGTTCCCACACCCCGGGAGCAGTGCGCGTTCGACCCGGTCCACCCCGGGCGCCCAGCCCGACCAACCACCACCCACCTCAGCGAAGCCGGTGTCCGCTCCCGGCTACCCCAGACGCCCTGTGCCCTCACACAGGTACGCCTTCGGAGGCAGCCATGCAGGAAATCCTCGACGCGATCCTCAGCAACGACGCCACGTCGGAGGACTTCGCCGCCGTCAAGCTTCCCGAGTCCTACCGAGCGGTGACGCTCCACAAGGACGAGGAGCAGCTGTTCGCGGGCCTCGACAGCCGCGACAAGGACCCCCGCAAGTCCCTTCACCTCGACGAGGTCGCCCTGCCCGAGCTGGGCCCCGGCGAGGCCCTGGTCGCCGTCATGGCCAGTGCGGTGAACTACAACACCGTCTGGAGCTCGATCTTCGAGCCGGTCTCCACCTTCTCCTTCCTGGAGCGCTACGGCCGGCTGTCGCCGCTCACCAAGCGCCACGACCTGCCGTACCACGTCCTCGGCTCCGACCTCGCGGGCGTGGTGCTGCGCACCGGCGCCGGCGTCAACGCCTGGAAGCCCGGCGACGAGGTCGTCGCGCACTGCCTCTCCGTCGAGCTGGAGTCCCCGGACGGCCACAACGACACGATGATGGACCCGGAGCAGCGCATCTGGGGCTTCGAGACCAACTTCGGCGGGCTGGCCCAGATCGCCCTGGTGAAGACCAACCAGCTGCTGCCCAAGCCCAAGCACCTCACCTGGGAGGAGGCCGCCTCCCCCGGCCTGGTCAACTCCACCGCGTACCGCCAGCTGGTCTCGCGCAACGGCGCCGGCATGAAGCAGGGCGACAACGTGCTGATCTGGGGCGCCAGCGGCGGCCTCGGCTCGTACGCCACCCAGTACGCGCTGGCCGGCGGCGCCACCCCGATCTGCGTGGTCTCCAACGACCAGAAGGCCGGGATCTGCCGCGCCATGGGCGCCGAGGCGATCATCGACCGCTCCGCCGAGGGCTACCGGTTCTGGAAGGACGAGCACACCCAGGACCCGCGCGAGTGGAAGCGCCTGGGCGCGAAGATCCGCGAGTTCACCGGCGGCGAGGACGTCGACATCGTCTTCGAGCACCCGGGCCGGGAGACCTTCGGCGCCTCGGTGTACGTCACCCGCAAGGGCGGCACCATCGTCACCTGCGCCTCCACCTCCGGCTTCATGCACCAGTACGACAACCGCTACCTGTGGATGTCGCTCAAGCGCATCGTCGGCTCGCACTTCGCCAACTACCGCGAGGCCTTCGAGGCCAACCGCCTGATCGCCAAGGGCAAGATCCACCCGACCCTGTCCAAGGTCTACTCCCTGGAGGAGACCGGCCAGGCCGCCCTCGACGTGCACCACAACAAGCACCAGGGCAAGGTCGGCGTGCTCTGCCTGGCGCCGGAGGAGGGCCTGGGCGTGCGCGACCACGCGCTGCGCGAGCTGCACCTGCCGGCGATCAACCGCTTCCGGAACGTCTGAGGCCCATCCGATGACCGATCAGCACGAGCGCGACCGCCCCTGGCTGATGCGCACCTACGCCGGGCACTCCACCGCGAGCGACTCCAACGCGCTCTACCGGCGGAACCTGGCGAAGGGCCAGACGGGCCTGTCCGTCGCCTTCGACCTGCCGACCCAGACCGGCTACGACTCCGACCACCTCCTCGCCCGCGGCGAGGTGGGCCGGGTCGGCGTCCCGGTCGGCCACGTCGGCGACATGCGCACCCTGTTCGACGGCATCCCGCTCGAACAGACCAACACCTCCATGACGATCAACGCCACCGCGATGTGGCTGCTGGCGCTCTACCAGGTGGTCGCCGAGGAGCAGGGCGCCGACATCGCCAAGCTCACCGGCACCACCCAGAACGACATCGTCAAGGAGTACCTGTCGCGCGGGACGCACGTCTTCCCGCCCGGCCCCTCGGTGCGCCTGATCACCGACATGATCGCCTACACCGTCGGCCGCATCCCCAAGTGGAACCCGATCAACATCTGCAGCTACCACCTGCAGGAGGCCGGGGCCACGCCCGTCCAGGAGATCGCCTACGCGATGTGCACCGCCATCTCGGTGCTCGACGCCGTCCGCGACTCCGGCCAGGTGCCGGCCGAGCGGATGGGCGAGGTGGTCGCCCGGATCTCCTTCTTCGTCAACGCCGGCGTGCGCTTCGTCGAGGAGATGTGCAAGATGCGCGCCTTCGCCCAGCTGTGGGAGAAGGTCACGCTGGAGCGCTACGGCGTCCAGGACCCGAAGCAGCGCCGCTTCCGCTACGGCGTCCAGGTCAACTCGCTCGGCCTGACCGAGGCCCAGCCGGAGAACAACGTCCAGCGGATCGTCCTGGAGATGCTGGCCGTCACCCTCTCCAAGGACGCCCGCGCCCGCGCCGTCCAACTGCCCGCCTGGAACGAGGCGCTGGGCCTGCCCCGGCCCTGGGACCAGCAGTGGTCGCTGCGGATCCAGCAGGTGCTGGCCTACGAGTCGGACCTGCTGGAGTACGGCGACCTCTTCAACGGCTCCGAGGTGATCGAGGCCAAGACCGCCGACCTGCTGGCCGGCGCCGAGGCGGAGATCGCCAAGGTGCTGGCGATGGGCGGGGTCATTCCCGCCGTGGAGTCCGGCTACCTGAAGTCCAACCTGGTCTCCTCGCACGCCGCGCGGCGGGCCCGGATCGAGTCCGGCGAGGACAAGATCGTCGGCGTCAACTGCTTCGACACCACCGAGGAGAGCCCGCTCACGGCCGACCTCGACACCGCCATCATGGTCGTCGACCCGGCCTCCGAGCAGTCCGTGCTCGCCGCCCTGGAGGCCTGGCGCGGACAGCGCGACGAGGCCGCCGTCCAGACCGCGCTGGCCGAGCTCAAGGCCACCGCGGCCACCGACGCCAACCTGGTGCCGGCCACGCTCGCCTGCGCCCGGGCCGGCGTCACCACCGGCGAGTGGGCCTTCGCCCTGCGCGAGGTCTTCGGCGAGTACCGCGCGCCCACCGGCGTCGGCGGCGCCCCGGTCGCGGTGGCCGCCGAACCCGGCGGGGAACTGGCCGCGGTGCGCGCCGCCGTCGCCGCCACCGCCGAGGAACTGGGCTCCGGCAAACTGCGCCTGCTGGTCGGCAAGCCCGGCCTGGACGGACACTCCAACGGCGCCGAGCAGATCGCCGTCCGGGCCCGCGACGCCGGGTTCGAGGTGGTCTACCAGGGCATCCGGCTGACCCCCGAGCAGATCGTCTCCGCCGCCGTCGCGGAGGACGTGCACTGCGTGGGCCTGTCGATCCTCTCCGGCGCCCACTGCGAGCTGGTGCCCGACGTCCTGCGCCGGCTGCGCCGGGCCGGGGTGCAGGATGTCCCGGTGATCGTGGGTGGCATCATCCCGGCAGCGGACGGCGAGGCCCTCAAGGCCGCCGGCGTCGCCGCCGTGTTCACCCCGAAGGACTTCGGCATCACCACCATCATCGGCCGGATCGTGGACGAGATCCGGCTCGCCAACAAGCTCCAGCCCTGGACGCCCGCACCCGCGCCCACCAGCTGACCACTGGGAAGGAACCGACCCACCCTCATGGCTACCGTCAACCGTCTGCGCCCGCGCCGCTCCTGCCTCGCCGTGCCCGGCAGCAACCCGCGCTTCCTGGAGAAGGCCCAGGGCCTCCCCGCCGACCAGGTCTTCCTCGACCTGGAGGACGCCTGCGCCCCCCTCGTCAAGGAGAGCGCCCGCCACCACATCGTCGACGCGCTCAACAACGGCGACTGGGGCGGCAAGACCCGCGTCGTCCGGGTCAACGACTGGACCACCCACTGGACCTACCGCGACGTGATCACCGTCGTCGAGGGCGCCGGCCCCAACCTCGACTGCATCATGCTGCCCAAGGTCCAGGACGCCGAGCAGGTCAAGGCGCTCGACCTGCTGCTCACCCAGATCGAGAAGACCATGGGCTTCGAGGTCGGCCGGATCGGCATCGAGGCACAGATCGAGAACGCCAAGGGCCTGGTCAACGTCGACGCCATCGCCGAGGCCTCGCCCCGGCTGGAGACCATCATCTTCGGCCCCGCCGACTTCATGGCCTCCATCAACATGAAGTCCCTGGTGGTCGGCGAGCAGCCGGCCGGCTACCCGGCCGACGCCTACCACTACATCCTGATGCGCATCCTGATGGCCGCCCGCGCCAACGACCTCCAGGCCATCGACGGCCCGTACCTGCAGATCCGCAACCAGGAGGGCTACCGCGAGGTCGCCCGGCGCGCCGCCGCCCTCGGCTTCGACGGCAAGTGGGTGCTCCACCCCGACCAGGTCGGCGCCGCGAACGAGATCTTCTCGCCCTCCCAGGAGGACTACGACCACGCCGAGCTGATCCTCGACGCCTACGACTGGTGCACCTCCGAGGCGGGCGGCGCCAAGGGCTCCGCGATGCTCGGCGACGAGATGATCGACGAGGCCAGCCGCAAGATGGCCCTGGTCATCGCCGGCAAGGGCCGGGCCGCCGGCCTGGAGCGCACCACCAAGTTCGAGATCCCGGAAAGCTGAGGCCCGCCGCGATGCAGTTCGGACGCACCTACGAGGAGTTCGAGGTCGGCGCGGTCTACAAGCACTGGCCCGGCAAGACCGTCACCGAGTACGACGACCACCTCTTCTGCCTGCTCACCATGAACCACCACCCGCTCCACCTGGACACCAACTACGCCGAGCGGACGACGGACTTCGGCAGGAACGTGGTGGTGGGCAACTACATCTACTCGCTGCTGCTGGGCATGTCCGTCCCGGACGTCTCCGGCAAGGCCATCGCCAACCTGGAGATCGAGTCGCTGCGGCACGTCGCGCCGACCTTCCACGGCGACACCCTCTACGGCGAGACCACCGTCCTCGACAAGTGGCCGTCCAAGTCCAAGGACGACCGCGGCATCGTGTACGTCGAGACCAAGGGGTACAAGCAGGACGGCACGGTCGTCTGCATCTTCCGCCGCAAGGTGATGGTGCCGACCGGGACGTACATCAAGGAGCGCGGCGGCGAGCAGCCCGGCCGCCCGACTCCCCTTTCCTAGGACCCCTTTCCTGGGACCCCGGATCTCCCCAGACCCCGGAGGGGCCGGCCGCCGTCATCGGCCGACCCCCACCCGGAACGGGGGCCCTGCTGCCGCAGCCACGCCGGCAGGGCCCCCGGCAATCCCCCCCCCCGCCCCCTCAAACCTTTCGGAGCCGCACGATGGGACGCCTGGCACAGACCGACGGCCTCACCGAGATCCAGCGGGACATCCTCGCCACCGTGCGGGATTTCGTCGACAAGGAGATCATTCCGGTCGCGACCGAGCTGGAACACAAGGACGAGTACCCGACCGCCATCGTCGAGGGGATGAAGCAGCTCGGCCTCTTCGGCCTCACCATCCCCGAGGAGTACGGCGGCCTCGGCGAGTCGCTGCTCACCTACGCCCTGGTGGTCGAGGAGATCGCCCGCGGCTGGATGAGCGTGTCCGGCATCGTCAACACCCACTTCATCGTGGCGCACATGATCAACGCCCACGGCACCCAGGAACAGAAGGACCACTTCCTGCCGAAGATGGCCGCCGGGGAAATCCGCGGCGCGTTCTCGATGTCCGAGCCCGGCCTCGGCTCCGACGTTTCGGCCATCTCCACCAAGGGCGTCAAGGACGGGGAGTTCTACGTCCTCAACGGCCAGAAGATGTGGCTCACCAACGGCGGCACCTCCACCCTCGTCGCGGTCCTGTGCAAGACCGACGAGGGCGGCAGCACCCCGTACAAGAACATGACCACCTTCCTGATCGAGAAGACCCCCGGATTCGGCCCGAACCCGACCGTCCCCGGCCTCACCGTGCCCGGGAAGATCGAGAAGATGGGCTACAAGGGCGTCGACACCACCGAACTGGTCCTCCAGGACGTCCGGATCCCGGCCGACCGCATCCTCGGCGGCGTCCCCGGGCGCGGCTTCTACCAGATGATGGACGGCGTCGAGGTCGGCCGCGTCAACGTCGCCGCCCGCGGCTGCGGCGTCGCCCGCCGCGCCTTCGAACTCGGCATCTCCTACGCCCAGCAGCGCTCCACCTTCGGCAAGAAGATCGCCGAGCACCAGGCCATCCAGTTCAAGCTCGCCGAGATGGCCACCAAGGTCGAGGCCGCCCACCAGATGATGGTCATGGCCGCCCGCAAGAAGGACGGCGGCGAGCGCAACGACCTCGAGGCCGGCATGGCCAAGTACCTCGCCTCCGAGTACTGCAAGGAGGTCGTCGAGGACGCCTTCCGCATCCACGGCGGCTACGGCTTCTCCAAGGAGTACGAGATCGAGCGGCTCTACCGCGAGGCCCCGATGCTGCTCATCGGTGAAGGAACTGCGGAGATCCAGAAGATGATCGTCGGACGCCGGCTCCTGGAGGAGTACCGGATCGCGGAGTGAGCACCGGGTCACCCCGGCTCGACGAGCGGCCCCCGGGGCGCTCCGGGCCGGCTGGACGACCCCTTCCGAACCGCCGGTCGACGGGCGTGCGGGCCCGTCCCGGCCACCCGCCGTGCCCATCACGACCCCGGCCTGGTCCGCCTGGGTCCGGCACGGCCCTCCGGGAGCGGGCGGCGGGGGGGGGCGCGGGGGCCAACACCCACCCCCCCCGCACGCCCCCCCCCCCCCACCCCCCGGCCCGGCCCCGCCCCCCACCCCCACCAAGCCACCCCCGCCCCCCGGGAGCCACCAGCCCAAACCCGAGGCCCGACACCCC